>NZ_JBSGUQ010000002.1:326791-412627 GCF_053608005.1 Lentzea sp. NPDC055074 | reverse complement strand
GGGCCCCGGCCCCTCCCCCCCGCGCCCGCGTGGGGGGGGGTTGGTTTTTCTCCCCCCCATGGGGGGGTTGCCGCCCCCCCCCGGCGGGGGGGGGCCCCCCACGACCGCGTCGAAGTATCTGGTGACGGCTACCGGGGTCCGGGCTGTGCCGGTGTGGTGCACGGGGTGCCTCCTGCGGGCCGGGGGGAGGCTCACACTCTGCGTCGCGTTGAGCAACCGTCCCAGGGGCCAAGGTCCCTTCCTGACAGGGACCGCCGGCGTTGTAGAGTCGACTTGAAGAATTCTTCAATTCGACAGGTTGTGGTGCCATGAGCGAGTTCAGGGACAACCTCCTCTCCCGCGTCGAGCAGGCGGAGAGGGCGGTGAGCCGGGCGGTGGAGCAGCAAGACGCCTACGCGGCCGAGGTGCACGCCGCCGACCTCGCGAACCTGCGGCGCCTGGCAGCCGAGCACGGGGTCGCGGTCGCCGTTCCCGAGAAGGGCTGAACAGTGCCCGTTCCGCTTTACCAGGCCAAAGCCGAGTTCTTCCGGATGCTCGGCCATCCCGTGCGCATCCGGGTGCTGGAGTTGTTGCAGGACGGCCCGAAGGCGGTGCGCGACCTGCTGGCCGAGATCGAGGTCGAGCCGTCCAACCTGTCCGCGCAGCTGGCCGTGCTGCGCAGGTCCGGCATCGTGACGGCCACCCGCGAGGGTTCGACGGTGGTGTACGCGCTAGCGGGTGCGGACGTGGCCGACCTGATGAAGGCGGCCAGGAGGATCCTGACCGAGCTGCTGGTCGGGCAGAACGAGCTGCTGGCACAGCTGCGCGAGGACTCCGCGTGAGATCGTTCCTGCCCGCGAGGGCGGACTGGACGGCCGCGACGCCGAGGGACGTGCTCGCGGGACTGACCGTGGCGGTCGTGGCGCTGCCGCTGGCGCTGGGGTTCGGGGTGGCGTCGGGGCTCGGCGCCACGGCGGGCCTGGTCACCGCGATCGTCGCGGGCGCGCTGGCGGCGGTCTTCGGCGGGTCGAGCCTGCAGGTGTCCGGACCCACCGGCGCGATGACCGTCGTGCTGGTGCCGATCGTCGCGACGTCCGGGGCGGGCGGCGTGCTCATGGTCGGTCTGCTCGCGGGTGTGCTGCTCCTCGTCCTGGCCGTGGCCAGAGCCGGGCGCTACATGCGGTACGTGCCCGCACCGGTGGTCGAGGGGTTCACCATCGGCATCGCCGCCGTGATCGCGCTGCAGCAGGTTCCCGCGGCGCTCGGTGTGCCCACGCCCGACGGGCACAACGTCGTGGTGAACGCGGTCCGCGCGTTCGGTTCGGGCCCCGCCCTGCCCGCCGTCGCGCTCGCGGGCGGCGTCGTCTTGGTCATGCTCGCGGGTGCCCGCTGGAAACCGGCCGTCCCGTTCTCGCTGCTGGCCGTGGCGGCGGGTACCGCCGTGGCGGAGACCTGGTCCCTGCCCGTGCCCCGGATCGGCGCCCTGCCCGCGACGCTGCCCGCGCCGTCGCTGTCCTTCCTGGACCTGGGAGCGCTGTGGTCGCTGCTGCCGTCCGCGATCGCCGTGGCCGCGCTCGCCGCGCTCGAGAGCCTGCTGTCCGCGACGGTCGCCGACGGCATGAGCGTCAACCAGCGGCACGACCCCGACCGGGAGCTCTTCGGCCAGGGCATCGCGAACGTCGTCACGCCGCTGTTCGGCGGAGTGCCCGCGACCGCGGCGATCGCCAGGACCGCGGTCAACGTCCGGTCCGGTGCGAGCTCACGGCTCGCGGCGCTGGTGCACGCCGCGACGCTCGCCGCCATCATGCTCGTCGCGGCACCGCTGGTGGGACGCATCCCGCTGGCCGTGCTGGCCGGCGTGCTGCTCGCCACCGCCGTGCGCATGGTCGAGGTCGGTTCGGTGCGGGTGCTGATGCGCGCGAACCGCTCCGACGCGGTGGTGCTCGCCCTCACCGCGATCGCGACACTGGCGCTCGACCTGGTCACCGCCGTGATCGTCGGACTGGTGGTGGCAGGGGCGCTCGCGCTGCGAGCGGTGGCGAGGTCCGTGCGGATCGACGAGGAACCGCTGGAGCCGGGCGACCACTCCCTGGAGGAACACGAGCTGCTCGCGCAGCACATCGTCGCCTACCGGCTGGACGGACCGCTGTTCTTCGCCGCGGCACATCGCTTCCTCCTGGAGCTCACCGAGATCGCGCCGGTGTCCGTGGTGATCCTGCGCATGTCCCACGTGTCCACGATGGACGGAACCGGCGCGCTGGTCCTGCGGGACGTCGTCGACAGACTCGGGCGCAGAGGCGTCACCGTGCTGCTCTCCGGCGTGCGCGAAGAGCACCGCCGCCAGCTGGAGACGCACGGCGTGCCCACGTTCGCGACCACGCCCGAGGCCATCGAGCACGCGCGCAACCACCTGCGCCGCAACGGCACGCTGCCGTGACGGTCTCCGCCCTGCGACCCGTCGAACGTCACGCTGTTGAGCGCCAAGCTCGAGCGGCGGGGCCTGGCGGAGCGCCGCCCGCACCCTCGCGATGGGCGCGTGCGGACGTTGGTCCTGACCGAGGCGGGTGAAGAAGTTCGAGAACGGCTGCTCAACACCGTGATGAGGCATTCGCCCCTCGGTGGTCTCACGATCGAGGAACAGCGACAGCTTCACGCGCTGCTCGCGAAGGCAATCGACAACGGGTAGCGCGATCCGCGACGCTGATGTCATCGTGCGTGGTGCCGGTCCAGCGGGCCGTCCACCTCGTGGACCGTGCTGACGAGCAGAGTCGCGACGATTCCGGCCGGACATCGAAACGCCGCCCATCGCCGACTCGACCGGCAGGCAGCCGTGCCACACGGACACTCCACTCCGGACACTCCACTCCGGACTGATCGCGTCAGGTGACGCGAAAGACCGGCCAGCCGATCTCGGTGCGCCACGCTGCGGGGTCGCTCGAGTCGCGAGGGCCGACGACGTAGACCTCCCGCACCGGCCCGGCCACCGACATCGCGTTCTCCACCACCCAGGTCCCGAGTTCGCCGTAGGTGACCTCGATGCCGTCGTGCTCGCCGACATGGGTGGTGACGGCCAGTTCCGCGGCCGGAAGGGTTGCGGCGTGCACGCGTCCGGTGCGGGGTGGCGTGGCGGTCGGAAGGTACAGGAGGGCGTGGCCGCGCTCCTGTTCGAACAGAGCGTTGTCGTAGCTGCCGCCCAGCGGTCCGGTCGCGGCGCCGCCGACGGCCGCCTCGAGTTCGGCCACCGCGCCCGCGAACCACGCTTCGACGTCGCCGTGTTCGATGACGGCCTCCACAGCCGCGACCGTGCGAGCGGGTTCCGCGCGCAGTTCGACGGCGATCGGCGCGGGGTCGGGCCGGAGCAGGCGTCGCAGCGACACGACTGCGGCCCTGGTGCGGTCGAGCACGTCCTCGAGGCGTCGCAGGTGGTCTGCGACCAGGGTCGCCCGGACGTCGTGGTCGGGGGTCCGCAGGATTCGCTGCACGTCGCTCAGGGGGACGTCGAGTTCGCGCAGCCGGTGGATGACCTGCGCGGTCGGGATCTGGTCGACGCCGTAGTAGCGGTAGCCGGTGCTCTCGTCCACCACGGCGGGTTCCAGCAGGGCCGCCTCGTGATACCGGCGAAGGGTCCGCACGCTCAGGTGGGTCAGGCGGGAGAACTCCCCAATGGTCAGCACTTGTTCATTCTGGACTCTCTCCCCGGGGGAGAGTCCACGGCTTGACCCTCCCGCGCCGCGAGGCTGCACGGTGAGCTCATGACACAGAACACCGACATCGCGTCCGATCTGCTTCCGGTCACCGTGCGCGAGTTCTTCGCCGCCCACGTCGTCCACGACGCCGACACCGCCTCGTCGTTCCTCACCGAGGACGCGGTGGTCGTCGACCAGGACGAGACCTTCCGCGGCAAGGAGAAGGTGCGCGCGTTCCTGCGGGACGCCGGCTCCGAGTTCGAGTACACGACCGAACAGATCGGCGCTCGCCGCGTCGACGACGACCACTGGGTGGTGACCGTGCGGCTCGAGGGCACCTTCCCGGGCGGAGTCGCCGACCTCGACTACCGGTTCGCGTTGCGGGACGGCCTCGTCGCCGAACTCGTCATCGCCAACCACACGGCTTGACCGAACCCACGTCACGCCAAACCATCAAGGAAGAGAGAGAAATGTCTGGTTCGGATCGCGATCGTCTCGACGGTCGCCGGGTACTGGTCACGGGCGGTTCGAAGGGCGCGGGCAAGGCCGTCGTGCGGAGGCTCCGGGAGCTGGGTGCCGACGTGTACGTGACGGCCCGGACGATGCCCGACGGGTACGAGTGCCCGGACCGGTTCATCGAAGCGGACACGACGACGGTCGAGGGCACCGACGCGGTGGTCGCTCGTATCGCCGAGGGCGGCGCACTCGACATCCTGGTGCACGTCGTCGGGGGCACGTCGACGCCGGCCGGCGGGTTCGCGGTCATCACCGATGACCAGTGGATCACCGAGCTGAACCTCAACTTCCTCGGTGCGGTGCGGCTCGACCGGGCCCTGCTCCCGGCGATGATCGAGGCCGGGGCGGGCGTGGTGCTGCACTTCACCTCGATCCAGCGTGAAATGCCCCTGCACGACGCGTCCCTGGCCTACGCGTCGGCGAAGGCCGCTCTGCGCACGTACAGCAAGGGACTCGCCAACGAGCTCGCGCCGCGCGGCGTGCGGGTCAACGCGATCAGCCCCGGCGGCATCGAGACCGAGGCCTACGAACAGTTCGTCGATCGGATCGCCGAGGGCAACGGACTGACCCGCGAAGAAGCGAAGCAGACCATCTTCGACTCCCTCGGCGGAGTGCCGCTGGGCCGGTTCGCGAACCCCGCGGAAATCGCGGACCTGGTCGGATTCCTGGTCTCCGACCGCGCCTCGGCGATCGTGGGCGCCGAGTACGTGATCGACGGTGGGACCGTCCCCACCGTCTGAGCCAGGAGCCGGTCGCGAGCAGCGCCTCGCCGAACAGTTCGACCGGCAGACGGTGGACAGCATCCGCCACTGACAATTCATCGATCACCTGTGACCTGCGGCAGGCGGACGTCCCGTCGCCTGCCGCAAGGAGAAGAAATGACCACACACGTCACTGACCGTCCCTCCGCCCAGCAGGTCGGGCCGCCACCCCCTTTCGACCCGGAGCTCGCTCCCGTCGTCGAGTCGCTGGCCACCCTCTTCCCTCCCGACGCGTACCGCCCCGACAACATCGCCGAGATGCGCAAGCCCGTCCCCGGGGTGGAAAAACCGACCGACGAGGTCCTTTCGCGCGGCGGCGCCTACAGCGTGGAGGAACGGACGGTCCCGGGGCCGGACGGCGAACCGGACATCTCCCTGCTGATCTGCCTCCCGAAGCACGCGGCGACCCCGACCCCGGCGATCTACCACGTCCACGGCGGCGGCATGATCGTGGAGGACAACCGGTTCGGCATGGTCGAGATGCTGGACCTGGCCGAGCCGTTGGGCATGGCGGTGGTCTCGGTCGAGTACCGGCTCGCCCCCGAGACACCCCACCCCGGTCCCGTCGAGGACTGCTACGCCGGCCTGGCGTGGGTGTCGGACCACGCCCACGAGCTCAACATCGACCCGGAACGCATCGTGGTCGGCGGTACGAGCGCCGGGGGCGGCCTCGCGGCGGCTGTCACCCTGATGGCACGCGACCGCAACGGCCCGGCCATCCTGGCCCAGCTGCTCCTGTCGCCGATGCTCGACGACCGCAACGACTCACCCTCCGCCCGGCAGATGCGCGGCCTCGGCATCTGGGACAGCTCCTCCAACGAGACCGGGTGGAAGGCGCTTCTCGGCGACGGCGTTCCCGGAGGACCGGACGTGTCCCCGTACGCCGCGCCTGCCCGCGCCACAGACCTCTCCGGACTGCCACCTGCCTTTGTCGACGTCGGGTCGGCCGAGACGTTCCGGGACGAGGACGTCGCCTGCGCAAGCCGGATGTGGCAGGCAGGCGGCCGCGTCGAACTGCACGTCTGGCCCGGTGGGTTCCACGGATTCGACGTCGTGGTTCCCCATGCCGTGATCTCCCGGGACGCCATCGCCGCCCGAGCGGCATGGCTGCGCCGTCAGCTGGGGCGTACCTCCCGGTGAGGCGCTGGTTCGGACCGGCTCAGCCGCGTGCCGGGACCGGACGCCGTCAGACGCCGCGGGTCCAGAACTCCTGTGCCGACCCGGTGAACGGCTCCGGATCGCCGGCGAGGAAGAACTCGTCCCACGTCGGGCCGTCCGAGAGCTCCCAGTGCTCGACGGCCAGACCGTCCTTGAAACGCCACGCCCCCATGCCGACGCGGGTCCAGGTCCAGTCGCCGCGCGACGTGCGGAAAGTGCCGTGCACCACGCCGTAGTGGTCGTCGGCGAGGATCTGGTCGAACTGGACCGGTTCCACGTTGGCGTCGGCGAGACCCGCTCGCCGTTTCATGTACCGGCGCATGAAGTCCATCCCGCCGGTCGCCGCCAGGCGAACACCGCCGGTGTGGATCACCATGTCCGGGGACATCTTGTCCATCACCTCGACGGTGTGCTCGTGCAGCCGCTGGATCTTCTCGTCCTCGCTCAGGCCCGGATCGGCCGAGATCGCCGCTCCGCCCCGGTACAGGTCGGCCAGCCACACGGCGTTGGGGTGGGTGTCGGACAGCAAGGTGCGCCTCCTTGGGGCTGAATTATGTGAGATAACTAAATCATTCAATATTGGTGTCTCATGGGTGTGATCAGGAGGGCGTCGACAGGCACAGTTGGCTCGACACGCCCGTCCCGGTCTCGACGGACAGGATGAGGGAAGGGACCACCCGGTCCAGGTGACCGTCGTTCATCGGGTACTTCTCGGCCAGTTGCGCCCCAGAGCGACGACCTGGTCGTCGTCACCGTCGCGCACCAGGATTCCGCCGGGTGTCACAGGCGTAGGTCCGTCATGGCGAACTCCGGCAACGTGAGAGCCGAGTGGGCGTCGCGTCCCTGCGTCGGAGGCAGGGCGCTGAGACCGCGCAGCCTCTCGTTGCGCCGCTCCAGGTCCTGCGCGGTGGTGGGGAAGAGCGTGGCGCCGCCCTTGCCGACCAGGTCCTGGTTGAGGGTCACGAACTCGCGGGTGCTGTGCTCGTAGCGCCGGAAACCCTCGGCGTGGTCCTGGCCGGCGAGGCTGCCGGCGAGCATGTACGCGCCGACGAGCGCGAGGCTCGTGCCCTGGCCGGTGAGGAACGACGGCGCGTACGCCGCGTCGCCGACCACCGCGACCCTGCCGGACGACCAGTGCGGCATGCGGATCTGGCTGACCGCGTCGAAGAACAGGTCCTCGGCGCCGCGGAGGGCGGTGAGCATGCCGGGGATCTCCCAGCCCGCGTCCGCGAAGACCGACGTGACCAGGTCCCGCTGGGCCGCGAGGTCGCCGAACGCGTCGAACGGCGGCTGCGGCAGGGCGAAGTTGAGGAACGCGTGCACCTCGTCGTCGTCCCCGGTGGCGTAGAGCGCGGCCGCCTTGCCCGGCGTGTTCCACATGACGGTCTCGTGGGAGAGGCCGAAGGTGTTGCGCATGGCGAAGATGCCGAAGCAGTAGCCCAGGTACCGGTGGAACTGCTCCTCGGGGCCGAACACCAGCTCGCGGGTGCGGGAGTGCGTGCCGTCCGCGGCCACGACGACGTCGAACGTCCGTGCGGCGCCGCTGTGGAAGGTGACGTCCACGCCGTGGTCGTGCTGGTCGAGGGTCGCGATCGAGTCGTCGAACAGGAACTCCACGTCGTCGCGGACGGCCTCGTGCAGCGCCTCGGTCAGGTCACCGCGCCGCACCTCGAGGTCCCGCCCCTCGACGCCGCCGCTGATGGCGTGGGGGTGCAGCGCGGCGACCCGGCTGCCGTCGCCCTGCAGGAAGGTGATGCGGCGCAGGTCGATGTGGGCCTCCCGCAGCCGGGGCAGGAGCCCCATCCTGCCGAGGACGTCGAGGGCGGTGCCGCGGACGTCGATGGGGTAGCCGCCGCTGCGCGGGGCACTCGCCTTCTCCACCACGGTGACCACGTCACCGGCGCGGTGGAGCCAGTACGCGAGGACCGGGCCTGCGACGCTGGCGCCGGAGATCAGGACGGTGCGGGTCATGAGCGGGTTCCTTTTCCGGTGGCGCGGACGACGAGGAGGGACAGTGCGGTGACGGCTCCGGCGAGCACGAAGCCGGTGACGAAGGCGGACTCGGCGGGGACGTCCGAGCCGGGAGGGGTGCCCGCGGTGAGGATCGCGCCGCAGGCCTGGATGCCGACGGCGAAGCCGACCACGCGCGTCACCAGGACCAGGCCGGTGGCGATGCCGGTGTCGCCCTCGTCGACGGAGGTGGCGGTGCTGGTCAGCATCGCGGTGATGCACAGGCCGTTGGCGAGCCCGACGAACGCCTTGCCGACGATCAGGTGCCAGACCTCGGTGTGCACGGCGGCCATGGCGAGCAGTCCGACGGTCAGGAACACGGCGCCGGAGGCCACGACGGCACGCGAGCCGAAGCGCCGCGTCGCGAGCCCGCCGAGCGGTCCGGCCAGGGTCGCGGCCACCGCGCCGGGCAGCAGGTAGAAGCCGATCTGGGTGGCGCCGGCGCCGAACCCGTACCCGTCACCGGCGGCGGCGAACAGCTGCGGCACGAGGTAGAGCGCCCCGGAGGTGCCGACGCAGATCACGAACGTCAGCAGGCACGACCTCCACACCGCGGGCTGGGCCAGCATGCCCAGCTCGACCATCGGAGAGGCCGCGCGGCGCTCGACGGCGACCCACCCCGTCGCGAACGCGGCCAGCAGGACGAGCAGTCCGACGAGCACCAGCGGCTGCGATGCCATCTCCGGTGCCAGCGCGAGGACGAGCATGAGCGTGACGAGCGTCAGGCTCAGCAGCGCGAGGCCCGCCCAGTCGATCCCGCCCTCGCGGGGGTGACCCGGCTCGTCGCCCGGCATCAGCTTGCCGAGCAGCGCGGTCGCCGCGATGACGGCGAACGTGGGCAGCGCGAACATCCAGTGCCGGGACAGCTGCTCGGCCACGGGCCCCGCGGACAGCATTCCCGCCATCCCGCCGCCCACGAACAGGCCGCTGACGACGCCGATGGCCACTTTGGACCTGTCAGCGGGAAGGTGCTTGCGCACCAGGATGAACGACAGCGGCAGCGCCCCGACCATCGCGCCCTGCAGCACCTGGCCCAGCAGCAACACGGGCAGGTTCGGTGCCAGCGCCGACACCAGGCCGCCGACGCAGACCACCGCCATCAGCCGGATCAACACGCGTTTGCCGCCGTAGCGGTCGCCGAGCTTGCCCGCGACCGGGGTGACGAGCGCGCCGGTGATCAGCAGCGCGATGCTGAGCAGCGCTCCCTGCGCGGGACTCATGTCCAGGTCGCGTTGCAGCAGCGGCAAGGTCGGCGACACCACCGACTCCAGCGCGCCGGTGGCGAGCGCCAGCAGGCCGAGCGCCCAGAGAGCCGACTTCCTCATCGTGGCCGGGGGGACCGGGGTGGTGGTCATGGGCGTCCTCCTGGTCGTTGTGCGGTGACGGGACTTCTCGTCGGGGACGGGGACGATCTGGTGGAGGCGGACACGTGGCCGAGGCCGGTGGCGGCGAGCACGACTGCCGCCGCCGCGGTGACCGCGAGACTTTCGTGCACGAGGCACAGAGCCGCGCCTGTGGCGGCACCGAGCACGAGGAGCGCGACCACGGCCACGCGCCGGCCCGCGCCCTGGCCGCGGGCCGCTCCCAGCCGGGAGTCGGCGGCGAGTCCGGTCAGGGTGGAGGTGACGACCACGGTGGTGACGTCCTTGACGCCCAGATGGCGGGCCATCGCCGCCTGCGTGCCCATGGCCAGCGCGAGAGAGGACGCCATCACCACGGAGGCGCTCGTCCCGATGAGGGCCAGGCCGAGCGCGGTGGCGGCCAGCACGAGGCCGACGCCGGCCAGCAGTGCCGTGCAGCGGTGGCCCCAGCCCGGCGCGGCGGTCCGCAGCACCCGTCCGCCCGCGGCCGCGCCGGCGAGGAAGAACACGAGCGCCAGGGCCGGACCGAGCACCGGGAGCCCGGTGCCTCCCACGGCCGCCATGCCGAGGATGACCACGTTGCCCGTCATGTTGCCGGCGAAGACCTGGTCGAGGCGCAGGTACCCGACGGCGTCGACGACACCGGTGGAGAAGGTGAGGGCCAGCACCAGGTGCACCGGCGTGACGCGGGCGGTCACCGGCCCACCGCGTAACCCTGGGCGCCACGGGGGTTCGCCGCCGCCCCGAGGGCGCTGGTGTCCGGATCGCGGGTGACCACCGACAGCCGGCCCTGGCTCCACGGCCCGGACACCGCCACGTCGTGCCCGCGTTCCCGCAGACCGTCGACGACGGCGGCACCGGCGCGCTCCTCGACGACGAGGCTGCCGGGACTCCAGGTCCGCGGCCAGAACGAGCTCGGGAACGCCTTGGTGTGGAAGGCCGGCGCGTCGATCGCCTCCTGCGGGCCGAGGCCGAACGCGAGCGTGCGCACCAGGTAGAGCAGTTGCCACTGGTCCTGCTGGTCGCCACCCGGCGTGCCGAGCGATGCCACCGGGCGTCCGTCGCGCAGCAGCAGCGTCGGGCTCAGCGTCGTGCGGGGCCGCCGTCCCGGCTCCAGGCGTGACGGCGCGGCGGGGTCGAGCCAGGTCATCTGGAGCCGCGTGCCCAGCGCGAAACCGAGGTCCGGCACCGCGGGCGAAGACTGGAGCCAGCCTCCCGACGGCGTCGCGGAGATCATGTTGCCCCACCGGTCGACGACGTCGATGTGGCACGTGTCGCCGCGGGTCTCGCCGGTCTGCTGCACGGTCGGTTCCCCGACCCCGTCCGCGGGGACGGCGTTCTGCGCGGTGACGAGCGGCGGTGCGTACGGCGGGACGCCGATGTCGCCGGGCCGGAACGCGGTCGACGCGACCGAGCCGATCAGACGGGCCCGTTCCTCGCTGTAACCAGGGTGGAGCAGTTGCCGCACAACGGATTCCGCCCGCGCCGGGTCGAGGTGTCCGTAGAACGCCTCGCGGTCCGCCATGGCCAGCTTCACGGCTTCGGTGATCGTGTGGACGCCCTGCGCGGTCGACGGGTCGATCTGCTCGTCGTCGAAGTGGCCGAGCAGGCTGAGGGCCTGCAGCAGCACGGGTCCCTGCGACCACAGGCCCGCCTTCGCGACCGTGGTACCGCGGAACTCCGCGGTGACGGCGGGTTCGAGCGACGGCACGAAGTCGGCGAAGTCGGCGGCGGTGATCACGCCGGCGTGGTCGGTGCCGCTGGAGTGCCGGTGGGGGACCGCGGCGAACTCGGCCACGGCGCCGGCCACGAAGCCGGTGCGCCAGGCCCGGCGGGTGGAACGGATGCGCGCCGCTCGCGACCCACCGGTGCCCGCGGCGCACAACCGGCGCAGGGTCCGGGCATAGGTCGCGTTCACGACGGTCTCGTGGGCCCGGGGCACCCGGCCTTCCGGCATCCACAGCGCGTACGAGGTCGGCCAGTGCCTGCGGAAGAGGTTCTCGACGGTCGCCAGGACCCTTGCCAGCTGGGGCACGACCGGAACGCCGTGCTCGGCGTAGTGGATCGCGTAGGCCAGCACCTCGGGCAGGTCCCAGGTGCCGTGCTCGGCGAGCAGCCACAGCCACGAGTCGACGGCGCCCGGAACCGCGGCGGCCAGCGCGCCCGCGCCGGGCACGTGGTCCAGACCCTCGGCCAGGAAGTGCTCGATCGTCGCCCCGCACGGTGCGTGGCCCTGGCCCGCCAGCACGACGGGGGACGGGTCGCCCGCGGTGGCGAGCACGGCGACGAGGTCACCGCCCGGCCCGTTGAGGTGCGGTTCGGCCACGTGCAGCACGAAGGCGCCCGCCGCGGCCGCGTCGAAGGCGTTGCCGCCGCGTTCCAGCACGGACTGGGCCGTCGCGGAGGCGAGCCAGTGCGTCGAGGCGCACATGCCGAACGACCCGCGGAGCGTGGGACGGGTGGTGTGCGGGTCGGTGTCGGTCTGGGATGGACCGGCCATGGACGTCGTACTCCGTTTCAGGGGTGGTGGGTGGCGTGGTGGGCGGCCAGGACGTCGCCGCCGAAGTCGGCCTCCGGGTCCCGCCACACGGCGTGCGCGTGGTTGGCGCCGCGGTGGACGTTGGTCCACTCGACGAGCAGCCGCGGACCGCGCAGGCGGTAGTAGTGCGGTTCGCCCGCCGCGGTGGAACCGGCCCAGGCGAGGTGCACGGCGTCCAGCGCCGCCGGGTCGTCGTAACGGGACAGCGGGGAGACGCGGTCCGGGACGCGGCCGAGGTAGGTGCCCAGCAACGCCCGCAGCAACTCCCGTTGCCCGGCGTCGAGCTCGCTGCCCGGCACGCCCTGAGGCTCGCGCGTGAGGGCCAGCGCCCGTTGGCCGGCGTCGTTCAGGCCGGTGACCGGGTGGTCTGCGCGGTCGGGCACGTGCCCTCCGGGACGCCACAGCTCGCGCCGCCGCGGCACGCGGTCCCCGACCCGGGAGCTGTTGCCCGCCACGACGTCGTTCGGGGCGGTGGGCAGCAACACGGTTCGGGCGGCGAGGTCGGGGTGCAGGGACCGGACCAGCTCACCGGCCAGGTCCTCGGCCGCTCCCAGCGGGCGCAGTGCCGTGCCGCCCAGCAACGGCGACGCGGCCGGGTCGGCGCCGAGGAAGCACGGCGTGGTCGCGACGACCCGCCCGTCCACCACGAGGTTGTTGAGCGAGACGTGGTGACCGCCGAACCTCCACCCCCACGGCCGCAGCCCGCCGGGCTCGCCGAAGACCCGCAGGTAGTAGAGGCCGGGGTCGCGGGTGCGCTCCCGGCCCCAGTCCACCGAGAAGCCCTCGACGCGGTCGAGGACGTTCTCCAGGCCCAGCACGGTGGCGACGGTGGTGTAACCGGCCTCGGACAGTCCACTCGCGACCAGCCGCATCACCATCCGGTGCTGGGCGGGGCGTTGCTCGTGGAAGGTCAGGCCACCGTGGTCGGTCGGCGTGTAGAACCACCGGGTCCGTTCGGCCTCGGTCTCGCCGCCGGCGCCCGGTGCCGGCCCGACCGCCACCTCGCGCTGGCCGGGGTCGAGGGAGTCGAGCCACGTGCCGGCCGCCTCCGCCATGCGCTGCGCGACTTCGGCGCTCGTGTCGCTCATGCCTGGGCCTCGCGGACGTCGTGGTGGCGTGCGCTCTGCCCGGGAGTGCGCGCGGTGAGCGTCCGGGTGGCGAGGTCACTCGCTCGTGTGGTCGCACCGGACATGACGGCTCCTTCGTTCACAGATGGTAACTGACGTATTGATTGAGATCGTTCTATCACTTAGTGGGCGCGCGGGGCTCAAGTCGGGGAACGGATCAGGGGGTGACGTGGAGCCGCGCAGGGGCGGTCAGCCGACGCGGGCCCAGCCGCGCAGCGCGCCGCAGAACGCCTCGGTCAGCCGGGTGACGATCTCCCGGGGAGACAGGCTCGTCTCGTTCATGAGGTCCAGGACCTCGCGCGGGTCGTAGATCATGTTGTTGAGGAACAGGGCGTGCTCGAGCATCTTCGCCGGCAGCTCCAGGTCGCCGAGCAGCGCCAGCACGGGCTCCGACCAGGCGTTACGCATGGTCGCGATGATCTCGTTGCCGTTGTGCAGCCGCTCCAGGTAGCCCCGGCGGGAGCGCAGCTGCACCAGGGCGGGACCGTGCTCGACCAGCAGGTCCAGCCACTTGTCCACGGCGGCGTCGAAGAGCGGCCTGCCCTGCGCGGTCGACTCGGTGGTGAACTCGTTCAGCTCCTCGACGACGCTGAGCACGTACGCCGCGAGCACCTCGTCCAGCGAGGAGTAGTACCGGTAGGCGGTGGCGGGACCGATCTCGGCGCGCGACGCGACGGCCTGCATCGTGAGCTCGTCGGGTGCTTCCCTGGCGAGCTCGCGCACGGCCTCGAACAGCCGCCGGCGGTTGCGCAGGGTGTCACTGCGCAGCTTGCGCCCGCCTCGCGGGGCGGCCTGCCGATCGGACACGGGCCTCCTGCCCTCGTGGAAGTGCACGCGAAGCCTATCGCCTCCGATCATGGCGGGCCCGGCCGCTCGGGTGCGAGGTGGCCGACGATGCGGTCCAGCCCGGTCCGCAGGTCGTCCTCGGAGGCCGCGAACGAGATCCGGATGTGCCCCTCGCCGGACGGCCCGTACTCCGATCCGGCGCGGACCAGCACCTTCCGTGCGGCGAGCGCGCGGACGACCTCCTCGGACGGGCGGTCGGCGGTGTAGCGGAGGAAGCCGTAGAACGCGCCCTCCGGCGGCACGAGGTGCAGGCCGGCTACGCCCGCGAGGCGCTCGACCACGAGGTCGCGGCGCTGCCGGTAGGTGTCGACCATGGCGTCCACGACGCTGTCCGGCAGGGCGAGAGCGGCGAGTGCGGCGCGCTGGACGGCGGTGTTCACCGACCCGTTGAGGGTGCGGTGCACGTGCGCCGCCGCGTCCACGACCGCTCGCGGCCCGGCCAGGTGGCCGATCCGCCAGCCCGTCATCGCGTACGTCTTGGAGAACGTCTGGACCTGGACCGTCCGGTCCCGCAGCGACTCGACGGACAGCGCCGACGTCCACTCGTGACCGGGGTAGACCAGCCGGTGGTAGGCCTCGTCGCTGACGACCAGCGTGCCGGAGCCGCGGAGCAGCTCGCCGAGCGCCTCCAGCTCCTGCCCGCGGTGCACGACGCCGGTCGGGTTCGACGGGTTCGAGAAGATCATCATGGCGGCACCGGGCAGCGCGGCGGCCAGTGCGCCGAGGTCCCAGTGCAGGTCGGGGCCGAGCGGGACGAAGTCCACGGTGCCGCCCGCGAGGACGACCAGGTCGGCGTAGAGCGAGTAGGCGGGTTCCGGGATGACGACGCGGTCGCCGGGCCCGACCATCGCGAGCACGACCGCCGCCAGCGCGCCGGTGGCGCCGTGGGTGACGACGACGTCGTCCGCGCTCCACATCCGGCCGGGGTGTTCCGGCAACCGGGACGCGAGTGCGACGCGCAGTTCCGGCAGGCCTCTCTGGTCCGCGTAGTGGGTGTCTCCCGCCCGCAGCGCGGCCGCGGCGGCCTCGACCACCGGTGCCGGCGTGGGGAAGTCCGGTTCGCCCAGCGCCAGGGACACCGCGCCGGGGGAGGACTGGCCGAGGGCCGGGCGCCGGGAGAAGTGGCGCAGCTCGTGGACCCGGACGGCGGTCATCGCGCCACCGCCGGGCGTCCGGGACGCGCGGCGAGGATGCGCTGCCGCAGCGCCTCTTCCTTCTCGCCGATGCCGTCCAGTGCGTCGACGGCCTCGCGCAGCCGGTGCCGCGGGACGACGACCACGCCGTCGGAGTCGCCGACGACCACGTCACCCGGCGCCACCACCACGCCGCCGACCGCCACCGGGACACCGATCGCGCCGGGCCCGTCCTTGAACGGACCGGCCGGGGTGACCGCCCGCGCGTACACGGCGAGCCCCATGCCGGCCAGCGCCTCGACGTCGCGGACCGCGCCGTCGACCACGGCACCGATCACCCCGGTGTTCACCATGATCTCGCCGATGAGGTCGCCGACGAGCGCGCGCGTGATGTCGCCGTGGCCGTTGACGACGAGGACGTCGCCGGGCCGCGCCTCGTCGAGCGCCCGGTGGACGGCGAGGTTGTCGCCCGAGCGCACGTCCACCGTCAGGGCGGTGCCGACCAGCGGTGACCGGCCGGCGAACCGCCTGATGCCACCGTCCAGCACCGTCATCCGGCCGAGCGCGTCCCCGACGTTGGCGGCCGGCACTTCCCCGAGGCGGCGTGTCTCCGCGGCCGCCGGGCGGAGCCAGTCCGGAGCGAGGGACACGCTGTCCGTCGCCGCAGCGATGTACATAGTGAGTGCTCACCTCTTAAATAAGAGACATCTATCATTCTGGACGTGACCATAGCGGGTCGGAGGCCGGGCGACAACGGTTCGCGGCGGACTTGTTCAGCGGCGAGCGATCAGGCGGTGGTCGGGGACCGCCGCGTCTGCCGTTGTCGGGGGAGTGGTGGGACCGGGGGTGGTGTGGGGCGGCGCGATGAGGGTGGGAATCTGATCGGAAAGGGCGGCCGGTCGGGGCGAACAGGTGCGAACCCGTACCCGTCACCCGCTCGCGCTCGATGACCGGCGACGACGCCACCGGAACCGGGCTCGGCCCGGCGGTCAGCTCCGGCACCTCGGCGAGGCGGTCTGACCTGGCGCGAGTTTCTGACCACGCAGGCCGAGAGCGTCACCGCAGCGGACTTCTTCCACATCGACACCGTGCTCGGCGCACGTCTGCACGCGCTGGCGTTTCTTGAACACGGCACCATGCGCCTGCACAAACACCGGCGCCACCGCGCATCCGACGCGGGCCTGGACGGTGCAGCAGGCTAGAAATCTGGCTGACGAGCTCGGAGCGCGCATGGAGTCTCTGCGCTTTCTGCCGCGTGACCGCGATGGCAAATACGGAGACGCCTTCGACGCCGTTTTCGAGGCAGAGGAACTGCGAGTGATTGCGACTGCGCCGCGAACTCCCCGGATGAACGCGCACTGCGAACGGATCGTCGGCAGCATCCGCCGCGAGGTTCTCGACCACGTCCTCATCCTGGGAGAAGGCCCTGCGCGTCAAGTCCTCGCGTCCTGCCAAACGCACTACAATGAGCACTGGCCTTACCAGACCCGCGACCAGCTGCCGCCAGACGTTCAAGAGCACCCCGGAGCGGCGCATGATCTTGATTTCTCTGGCCGTCGACCTGTCCGCACGCGGATCTTCGGTGGGATAATCAATGAGTATGGATATGCAGCTTTACTGCAGTGAGGACTTTTCGAGAGGCGCATTATGGTCGAGTGGTGCCGAGCACGCCAGCGCGATCAGCAGTCCTGGGCGTGAAATCGTGGACAGCACATCGCCATCGGTTTCGGCGTGCCGCCTGGCGACCAGCCGCAATATCTCGCCCGAAACCCCGAGTCGGGCCGCGATCACCTCTTTCGGGTCCACCTCGCCCACTTAGGTGTGCAGCGCGAGCAGCATCCGTGTATGCACAATCGACGATACCGGATGCACACCCGTCATGGTCCACCGGATCAGTTCCACGCGATCCAGTGCCGACAACGTGGTCGGCCGTTTCAACCGGTGTATATGGGTCAGGCAGAACTGAGGATTCTTCGTGATGGGGCTGATGTGTAGTTCGACTGGCAGGTTGGCAGTGTTGCTATGTCGTGAGGAGGTTTTCAAGAGCTCGCATGAATGAGCCGGCCCCACGTCCATCGGGGAGAAGTTGACGTTCGCGAGGCCGTACTGCGTCGATCGCATTTGTTGCGGCGTGTGAAGCATGTCGCGTATCGACGATCAGCACGTCTGCGCGGGAGGCCAATGTTCGTAGAGCGCCTGTGGCGACGGTGTCCGAATTGCTCTCGAAGGCTTTGGGCTGGCACAGCGCGTAAAGCCGCTTCCGCAGCGAAATCCCTACTCCGGGAAGGAGTGAATAGAGCCCAACTATTTTTCCGTCGAGCGCGCGCCAGGGCGACTCCTCCTCGACAATCGACTGCGGCGTCAGGTTGAGTTGGATCCCACACTCTTCTCCGAGAGCGGATAGTTCGGTCAACTGACGAGCGCTCAGGCGTTGCTGATAAGTCTGAGCCTTTATCAGAATCTTCGTGATCACTGATATGCGATCATCTTCGTTTGGCGTAGGCGCGGCCATGATCGTGTCGATCAAGCTGATCGCCCAGTCGATTGACGAAACGGCCGCAACCTGGCTCCACAGCCGGTCGGCCAGGTCAAGCGTGTCGCTGTATCGGGATTCGGACGGACCGCTTTCGAGGATTCTTTCCAGAAGAAGCAAGAAGGCCTCGCGCACTGGCGAGCTCAGATTCGCCTGCTCCGAGAGCAGTAGCAGGACCGCGTCACTGAGATCGTTCGAGCTGCCGATAGAGTTGTTGGTCGCTGCTTCTCTGCAGAGCAGATCAAGACTCGCAGCGATCTGATCCTGATTTATCCCACTCCAAGCTTCGAGCAACGAAGTGGCGGCCGCTGCGGATTCAGCGGTAGCCAGGAAGGACAAGCTTTCCCAATGTCCGCTTTGAGAGCGCACAACGCTCGCTGCATCCGGCCAGCGCGTATCGCGCGCGACCCGTTCGCACCATTCTCGCCAACTGTCGCAGGAACCGTTTGCCAGCCGACTCAGGTCCTCCAAGTCCCGACTTAGGCGGCGACTCCGCTGTACAACCCCGTCAGCGTCGAACTTCTTGACTACTGCCAGTACATCAGAAGCGTGCAGTACATCTTCGCTGTCGAGCGTGGCCTGGACCACCAGGTCCGCGATGGCGGCATCGGGAGATTGGAGGAAGGTTCGGATGAACGCCCCATGTTGTCCCTCGTAAAAGAGGTCGCGAATGTCGGTCGAGGCTTGGGGCTGCACATCGGCGATCGACATGCCGACGATACGCCTGAGCTTATCTCGCTCGGTGTCGTCGGCGGCGGCGAGCATGAGCCGCTGTACGCGCTCTTCGTCCTGTTGGGTGAGAGCGGCGACAAGACCGACGCTTCGTCCCGCCTTCGTGGACGGCACGTCGACGGCGCTGATGAGCGATCCGAAACGTGACCCCAAATCGACGGCGTCGAACATCTCGTCGGCCGACTGCCCGGCGCTCGCGATCTCCGCCAGCTCGGTGTGCCACACCATTTCGAGGAGGATCTCGTTCACAGCGCGTGGTCGGCGCGCCCTGAGCAACTCGGCCATGTAGGGGAGGTCGCGCAGTTCGCGCCAGCGCTCCAGGCGGCCCAGCACTTCGATCGTCAGAAATCTGAGGTTTTCGGCGCTGAGTCGCCCTGTCAGGCGAATGTCCTCCAAGATGCGATCGGCGAGCCGGCCATTCCGCTGCATCAGTGCGAGGCGCAGATCACGGAGGAGTTCTACGTGTGATGGCCGTATCGGGCGTAGCCGTGCGTCTTTGCCCTTCGCTGTGGTGACAGCATCCTCGATGCGCCCCAGCAGTTGCTCCGATCCGCCGTCCCGCCTGCTGACTTGCGCGATGTGCCGCAGGCCGATGCCTTCAAGCAGTTCGTCGATCGGCTGTCTGGGTGTCGGCGTGACTTGATTGACCGTGGCCGTCGGCCCCAGGAACGCCTCCAGCACCTCCCTGCCGCGCCGCTGGCCTTCGCGGTTCTCGGAAAGTAGGTAGAACCCAAGCGGATTGCGGTCCAATGGCATGACCAGCCAGCCGCTGTCGCCGGCGAGCCAGGTGCTGATCTGCTCATCGAGCAGGATCTCGACGCGTTCTCGGAGATCACCGAATCGTCTCGGATCACCGACGCACTCTCGTAGCTCGTCAGCAACAGTCACAGCACGCCGCCGAAACGGTCGAAGGCGTCCATGCGGGCCTGCGCCACATATGATTCGTCGGTGTGCAGTTCCACATGTTCCTCCCTCAGGTTGATTCCGGAATAGGTGATGTTCATGCTTCCCGCGACCACATAGTCGTCACCCGTCAGCGCTTTCGTGTGCAACTTCCCTGTGCGGTCTACGACCACGTTGATTTTTTTGCTAATTCCAATGTCCTTCTGGAACGTTTCCAGGCGTCGCCGGAAAACGTCGTTGTTTGGATCCGGCGTAGTCGCGACGACTATCGTCGCACCTGCGGCCGCCAACGTGACTAGCACCTCGACCAGCCGGATTGGCCTGTGGCCGAATCGAGTCAACGCGGTGAAGGTACCGGACGTGTTGTCGAGGATCTCGACGTCCGACACCCAGGGCGACACCAGCCAGAGACACCTGCTCGGCTGGACGAGTTCGGCCGAGAACAGCGCACCGAGCATCTCGAGAACCTCGCCGGAGCTCTGCGCGCGAGACTTGCGGATGACCCTATTCATGGAGTCTCCCTGAGCAGAACACGGCATTCGGCGAACTGGGCAGACATCCGCTGGCCGACCACGATCGGGTGGCACAGAAGTGGGCCCACCTCGACCGGATGGGCTTGGAGATCGATCAGAGCGGTCCGCAACGTCGACCTGTCTGCGTGACCGACGCGCAGGACGACCTCGCGGTGCTCTCGTAGAGCGTCGTGCACTTTAATGCGGCGGTCGTCGTTCCATGGCGCAACCTCGACGATGACCGGACTCAGCGTCACGTACGCCCGAACCGTGTTAGGTGAAAGCTGAAGGGCGGGTCCGTACAGGTTGAACGAGGACGTCGGCTCACCCCAGGGCCAGAGGACGTTCGCCACCGCCCTTGCCCGCCGCCGCAGGCTGGTGTTGTCGCCGAGATGCAGTACCTCGTCAAGGTGCTCTTCGTGCGCAAGCAGCGCCCCGAGTGTGCGTGGACCGATAGCCAGCTCGGCACGCGCGACTGCGGTCGTCCGTAGATGCAACCAGTTCACGACCTCGTTCAGCAGATCCGGATGAGCTCCTGGGCCGGCGAGCCTGGTGCTGAGCGCCGACCGCGCAGGTCCGCCGAGACTCAACCCTCTGGCACGGGCTGTGTCATCGACTTCGTGTACTGCGTCGGCCACAGCACCGTGGCCCGCCGCCCAAGCTTCGCGGAGGTTCACGAGAGCGTCTTGGACGCCGACTGACTCGTTCGTCAGAAAAACCGCTAGTTCCTCGTCCATCGTTTCGGCGGAGGTCGGCATCAACGCGTCTTCCAAGGCGCGTGTGAAAGCCTCCGGCTCCTGTGCCAGCACTCTTAGAAACGCCTCCACCTGGCCCGTTCCACCCGGCGACGGTTCCGAAATCCAGAACGAGCCGTGTTCGTCGGGATCCAAGTCGATCGCCAGTTCCTCGACGTTCACGCCACGGCAGAGCGAGGAGAGGGCACTGAGGGCGAGTCGTGCGGCCGATAGGGTGTAGCGCCGACGCCACCACTCCTCCCAGGTCGGCGACCTCTCGTCAGCCCAGACTTCGTCGGCGGCGCTGGACACGGCGCTGATCACGTCGGAGTGGCCGCACCACTCGAGCCATTGCTGCCCAGTCTGTGACGGTTGGTGATCGTCGGGGTCCGGGGTGAGCCCAAGAGCGTCTGCAGCCGACATCAACGCCGCTTCCCACTGATGGTTCTCGGTGAGGCGAGCATCTTCGAGCCGCGCGGAGACCATGGCCAGGAGCACGACCTCTGCGAGAGATTCCCTGTCGAACGACGACAGTTCCGGCGGCAGCCCGGCTTCAACGAGGAGGTGATGCCGCAACCTGTCCGCCCGCTCGGCGGGGTCGACGGACTGGAGTTGATCGGGCAACCGCACCACACCGGCAAGGGCATCGCAATGAACATCCACCCCGACCGCAGCAGGACGCCACGCGTCTCCACTGCCCACGCCGAATTGAAGCTGTACCACTCGGGCCTGTCTCTCCCAAACGGTTCCGCTGGCGGTGCGCGCATACCGGATCGTGCGTGCTCCGCCACCCTGAGCGTGCACGTGCGCAGACAACGACTTGAGCAGTTTCGCCGCGCCCTTGTCCAGCGTGATCACGTTGCCGTGGCCGAGCGGTGACACGTGGAACAGCCAGTCCGGCTGCACCGATGAAAAGTCTCGCACTGGCTCGGGCACCGTTTCCAGCCTCGCTGAGACCGGGGAATATACGGGAAGCTGACGATCGTCGAGGTCGAGAGTGTCCACCGGCGACGACACCTTGTAGGTCTGGGACAGATCGACCTGCAAACTGCTGTCGTCCTCGCCGACAGGCAACGGGATCCAATGCCTCTTGTGGGTGGCCCACACGCCGAAGTGCCTCGTCACGTTGCCGGGAGTGAACTCCCGCAGGGCGCGCAGCGCAGGTAGGTATTCCACGTCGACCTGGGTCGACCTTCCAGGCACCTGAAGTTCGACCTCTGGTACGAGGAGGTCGTCGAAGAGGTTGCCCGGGACGAACGATCGCAGAGGGGTCCTTGTCCGCAGCCCCGTGTCGTCAGCTGTGGGTTCCTCACCGCGCCACTGGTCACGCAAACGGCGCCGGATTGTGGGCACCACTGCCAGTAGTAGCGGTCTGGGGGAGTCCCACAGCACACTGTCCACAACCGAGTTGGCAACCTCGCCGTCTCCCAAGGCGAGCGCCTTGAGCAGGTGGCGTCGCAGCCGCTGCCGTTCGGGACCGGATCGCAGCAGTCGTTCAAGCAGTCGAGCCATGGCCTGCTGGCGAAGCCGGGTTTCCTTTTGCCTCTTGTCGTTGCCCGGCTGCAGCGCGGCTGCCGGACCTGACAGATCGGACCACGTCGAGTTCTGGTCCTGGTAGCCCAGTTCCGCCGCAAGCCAGTCCATCAGCGTGTACACGGCCTGAATCCGCAGGACGTAGAGGTTCTCGATCGGGAGGTTACGCGGTGGGAGGTCCGGGTCGAAGAGCGCGTCGTACGCTTCCCAGGCCTCGCGATCGCGGCCCCAGTCGCTGAGCACGACCACCGTCCACGGCCTGGTGGCCTGGTTGCGGCCGGCTCGACCTTTCCGCTGGAGGAACTGCGCAGCGTCGTGAGGAGCTTTGTGCTGAACGACCGCTCCGACCCGGTCGTCGTCGAACCCGACCTCCAGGGTTGCGGTCGCGATGACGACTTCCGCGTCGCCGGACACGCCGCGGTCCTGCGAACTCGTACGGCCCAAGCGCAGTTGCCGATCAGCTTCGACTCCGTGACCGAGAAGCTCCGGCAACCACCACCGTTGTCCACCAGGATCGCGGGCATCCGCTTCTTCGCGATGACCGTCGTTCAGTCGGGTCTGCCCATCGGAACGGAGGTGAGCGAGGGTGAGCGGGCGGTATCGGTCGGCGGACTTCCCCGGCCAGCGCCACCCCTCGGCGTCCAACAAGTTCCAGTAGAGACGGTTCGTGCTGTCGAGTTTGTCGGTGAAGACGAACGTCCTGCTGCCGAACACGCCCTCCGACCTGGGTGGAGGATCGAATGGATCGATCGTGAGCGAGTCCAGGCAGCGCGCCAGAACCATGGTGGTCTGGATGCTGGTCGAGAGCGTGCCCGCTTTGGAGTGCGGATCGCTCCGTACTGCGAGCAGGTACTCCGCTCCCGATTCCTCCAGTTCTTCCGACCGCGGCTGGACGACGGTGACCGAGCTCGGTGGCAGATCCACCAGTCGTGCGAAGAACTCACCGGCGTTGCTGAGGGTCGCAGATAGTCCGACCCACACAGGCACCCGACCAAGCGCGTGCTTGAGGCGGCGCAGCAGCAGCGCGTTCTGGGCACCGGTAGTGCCCTCATAGGTGTGCACCTCATCCAGGAGCACAGCCGAGAGAGATTTCTGGCCGATGCCGAACGCGACTAGATTTCCTGGCGCCGAAAGCTGGCGGTTCAGGGACTCCGTGGTGCTCAGCATCACGTCGGCAGGTTGCCTACGCGCTCGATCTCTGGTGATTCTGAAGAACTTGCCGTCGATCTCCGCGCCACACCGACGCTCGACGCAGACCAGCCGTTCGCGGTCAGCCTCGATGTCCTTGCCGAGCCAGAACAGATCCGAGTCGCACCGCAGGCAACGCAGGTACGGGCAAACATAGCCAGGTCCACGCTTGACCCAGCCCTCGGCCCAGCCTTGTCGAACCGCGAAGGCCGACGCGGGAGTCGGGCCGAACCAGGTCGCCAAGCTCAACACCGGCGCGTCCGGGTTCGCGTCGTGCAGCCGCTGCGTGTATCCGAGCAACGCGCGGAGTTGGTCCTTGAGAAGCTCGTTGCGGGGATACAGAGCCAGGACCCTCGTCTCCCCCGGTCGTCTGGCGCGGCTCGAATCAGCCAGCCACGCCAGGAGCGGCAGGTAGAAGGCCAGCGTCTTCCCGCTGCCGGTACCGGCTGTCACCATGACGCCGGGGTGATCAGCACTGGCGAGTGCTTCGAGGATCGCGCGTGCACTCCTGTGCTGGAACCCTGACACCTCCGACGGAGCCAGGGTGCGGGCCGCTGCGATGCCAGTCGGCCCGACGAGACTCCTGATGTCCTCCAGAACCTCCTGGGCTCCTACATTGCGTCTGGGCCGACGACGTGGACGGAGCATGAACCGGTGGTCCAGCACCAAGGGCTTGCCGTCGCCGACGCGCTGACTGCGGAACGACTGCCGGAGAGTGGCGATCAACCGCACTGTTTCGGCGCTGCGAGAACGGAAGCCACCTCTCGGCGTTCGTACGACAAGAGCCGCTTCGATCAACTGTTTCAACAGATCAGCGGCGTCGCCGTGCTCGGCTAGTACGGTGAGGATTTCGTCTTCATCCCACTCCGCGCCAGTGGCTCCCCATGAGAGAAGACGCGCCTCCTTCAGTTCGACGGAGGTGAGGGCCGCAAGGGCCTCCTTATCCAAGAGGCACCTCCACCGGAGTTCCAGCGACAATCTTGAAGTTCTTGATTGCGCCGTTCTCATGAAGCCACGTCAGCACGTCGGCATCGAGCACTTCGATCGACGCTCCTCCGTGCGCCGTAGCCGAGATGAACACCTTGACAGCGGTTGGCAGCGCAGCTTTGAAAGCTTCAGCCAACTGCACGGTCTCGGCCAGTTGCTTCTCTGCCGCGGGGTGAGGAAGTTCGCTCTTCAGCCTTGCGAGTTCGGCCAGTCCACGCTTCAGGTCCTCGGCGACTGTGTGCCCTCCGCTGCTGGCCAGAAATGCAACCAACTCAGCCACCTCGGCGGTGTCCCGAGTCTGAGAGTCGATGTGGTTCGCCCAAGCCTCGCGGAGTGCCTTGCTCAAGCGGGTGACGAATTGCTTTAGCTCTCGTTGTGCCTGAGCCAGGACACGTGGTTCGAGAGCACCGTCGAGAGAATCCACGATGAGCCGTAGTGATGGCGAGGTGGCCACCCCGTGCCACCAGAAGTCGCGACCGAGGAACGCTGCCTCGGCCAGTCGCTCAAGTTCAGTACGCACTTGATCGAGTTCTCTGGCGGCACTGGCGACCGCCTGCAGTTCTGCTTGTGCATGCGCGTCACTGCTTGCACGACGCACCGCACTGCCGGTCTCGACGATCCAGTCTGGAGCTGATTCAGCCACCGTGCTCCTCCGAGGAACTCAAAACGCCGAGGTGCCGCCTGATCCCACCGAGCGCAGCACGCACGGCCTGTGTGTGCTCGTGCAGGTCTTCCGTCGTGCCGGTATTCCGAAGGCACTCTGCTCGTGTGGCATCCATGCAGGTTTTGAGCACTGCAAGGGCTTTCGCTCCGCGGACTGCCGGACCGGCCCAGCTCTGGGCGGCGAGCACCTGGTCCGCGGCTGACAGATCCTCGGAGCCGCGCCAGTCGAGGGGAAGAGAGGCCGGCAGTTCCTTCAAGACTTCGACGGCGTCACGGAATCTGTCGACTGCGTTGGCCGGCCGGAACAGATTGTTCGCCACCGCGATCTCGCCGACCTCCTGAGCGGCTTGCGCTGCCGTCTTCGGCGGGCAATCACCGAGTTCGGTGGCCAAGTAGGCGACTGCGTCCCTCAAGACAGGGAGGTAGTCGTCTGCGGCTTTTTCGACCGCTGCCGACAATTTATGGGCCCCGACGGCAACCTCTGCGCTGGATTCCGTGATCTCTTCTTCGACTTGACGCAGATGCTTGACCGGTTCTCTCAGCATCACCTTGAAGTCGGCGTCCAGGCCGACGGTATCGATGAGTTGAGGTCCGCCGGTGTCGCCTTGCCGAGCTGCGCCGTATTCAGCGACCAACTCGCTGGCGGAAACAGAATCGAGCACTTCTCGTGCGACTCGGTCAACCCCTTCCCATCCATCGACCGGGCCGCTCTGTTTGATGCGCCCATTCAGAATGTCATTGATGTTCTTCAGCTTGCCAGGCGCTACACCGAGGGCCAGAAGAGCCGCAGCCCGGACGGTCACCGCGGCACGAGCCACGTTGCGCCCCCCCGTCGAGCGAAGGAACCTCGTACGCACCTCGGCTGCCCACTGTTCCAAGCGGTGTTCCAAGGTTAGCATCAGATCGACGGGGTCATATCCACTTGGCCACTCCCACATAGACTTCTGTGGATCTGGGTCCCAATGCCCATGGTCTGCAAACCACCTCGCCGCGATCAGTACTCGAACGTCCTCGGGAGATCGGGTGAGATCGAACCGAACACTCGTCGCGGCAGGTTCACGTCCGCGCGAGTCCGCAAGAACAAAGGAGTAACTGGGGAACAAGGTGTTCAGTAGCGTTCCTCCGGCGCCGCTTCCGGTGGTGTGAAAGAGATCCTGGTCGAGGTCGAGTCGCAGTATCACCATCTTGTGCAAGATTGAACGGAACATGTTCGAATCGCTGGGTGACAGCTTACCAACACCATTTTGCCACTGAAGTAGCGTGGTGAGGGGGCTGGGGCGTGCCGGTTCAGCCGGACGCTCAGTCGACGGGTTTGTGCGAGTGCGTTGGGGGGCAGGTGTCAGACGAGGAGCCGACGTCTCTGTCGTCATCCCCTTCGTGAGCAGTGACAACGAAAACGCATCCGCTACACCAGGTGACAGAGCCTTCTCATCGCCCCAGATGACTAGCGCGCGGTAGAGGCGCTCAGCCTGCTCTCCCTTGCGTCCTCCGAGCACGACTTCTTTGGCGTTCTGAACAGTGAAGTCGAAGCGCTCGCGAAGTCGTTCGTGTGGATAAGTACCTTCCGCAATGTGGGCATCCGCCTCGATGAGCTGATCGATAACGCAGACGTCCAGGATGGAACGGGGGGTGGATGATTCGCCACGCCGCCGGAGCCCGCGCTCGAGCGCAACGTCGTTGTACGGATAGAGGCCGATATTACCCAGTCCTGGAATTGAGACAGAGCCGAACGAGGAATGGCACTGATCACGGAATCTGCAAGGCCCGCCCTCATCTCGCACGTCGCATGCGTTCTTCAGCCAGTCGTTTTCGTGATTTGCGGCCGCAGTCCAATTGGCCTCGACTTCTGCGCGACCCAAGCGAACCAGGTTCAGATACCTGGCCATGAACTCAGTGTGGTTCAGGGCCTTCGACTGGTTTACCTTGAAATGGTGCGTGATGCGGGTTCTGACCGTTTCGCCTAGTTTGTCGAATGGGCCATCTGTGACAGCGAACACCACGCGCAGCGGCGCGAGGTCGGCGCCGGGTTGAGTGGTGAACTGGTCGTACAACTCTCCGTCGATCAGGCCAAACTGCACCAGGTCCTCGAAGAGAAGGACAAGTTCTTTTCCTTGCTCACGAAGAAGTTGTCGGGAACGTCGAAAAAGGGAATCGAGTGTCTCGCCGTTGTTGGCCCGGAATCCCAGTGTTCGAGGTGCAGCGGCGCGCAGCGCTTCATCCAGGAGTCGCAGCGTCGGAGTCGGGTCATGCCTGATGACGTTCCACAGATCGAGCAGATCAGGATTCGACGCCAGCGCCCTGCGGATGCCTGGAAGCTGCAAAGGAAGGTCTTGGCTGGTGAAGCCCTCTTGCTGCTCGTCTCGAGTGGATGTCTTCTGGTAAACAGAGGCGACGAAGCGTTCCAGGAGCCCTCCGTTGCGCAACAGCGCCGCATTTACCTGCGGCAACGCCACGAGATCTGCCAGGCCATTCCGACGTTTGCCTTGCTCATCCGCGTGGCCGAGGAGATTTGTTCTCGCCTCACGAGCTTCCGCTTGACTCTCGGACTCGCCGCTTTTTGCTGGTTCCGAATCGAGTGTCCAAGTGAGTGCGAGGCGGATCTCCTCCAGTAAACGATCTTGAAGTTCTGTCGGGGTGGTGTTGCCGACGGCTGCGTCTACCCTCTCCAATATCTCTGTTCCACCCTCGCCGGGCAATCCTTCTACGATCCTCTTCAGTAGTTCACGGATCGTCTGTACAGCTCTCGGCACGTAGAGAACGTGGAATCCGCTGTCGTCCCTGGGGAGGTTGGCGTGGACCCATCGCACGACGTGGCTCTTGCCTGCACCTGAACTGCCTGTCACAGCGATCAGTGAGTTCCGGTGCTTATCACCGAAAGAATCCAGTAATGCTCTGAGGACCTGCTCCTCGCCAGTGGCGCCAGTCACCTCCACGCCGTCGCGGTGTTCGAGCTCCATGGTCGTGTGCGCTGCCATGAAAAGTGCATCCGTGTCGGTGGGCATGGCCCCGATATCGGAAAAAACTGTATCCCGCACGGATTGCGCACTCCAGCAACGGAATTGTTTCATGGTGCTGGTCACGCGGGTTCCTCCACCACTTCGATTTGAGCGACACGCTTGGTTCTGCTGCCAACGCGAAGTACAACGGCGTCTGTAGTGTCGTCGGCGGCGATCAGTTTCAAGCGACCGATGTGATCAAGTTTGATCAAGGCTAATGCTGTTGCGTGACTTGGGAAAGGGATCTCGACTTGACTTGTCGGCAGTTTTTCGACCAGGCGGGGGTCGCCCAGAAGTGGAATTTCTGCATGGAGCCGGTGTAGCCACTCCGGTGCAGAGCTGTGCTGCGGCAAGGAGTGGAGGACTGATTGAATCGCTCCGGTTGGATCAATGCAGAATCGACGTTTTCTGAGTGCGTGCGTCAAGTTTACCAGGCCGAGCGACTGGGCCCATCGAAGGAATGGACGCCATTGCTCCGGATTGCTCACTGTCGATCGCATTCCCGCTTTCTCGAAAGCGTCACTCGGTCCCTGTTCCCAGTCCACGTCCATGGACTGCATAGGATCCAAGGTCATCAGCCATGTCAGGCCGAACGGAATGTCCGGTGGGTTACTTCCGGACTCGACGGCCTGGAGTGCGCGCATTCCGAATCTTTGCAGAAGAAGGCTTCGGAAACCTCGCGAGTCTACGCTCGGAATATGTTTTACGGTATTCAGATACTCCTGACGCAGGCTCCACAAGCGACTTTCGCCGTCGCCTTCTCGGTCGAGAAGACCGACGTCTAATCCGAGAGCCAGCGAATCCGACAGAACGGACGGGACCTTCGAGGTTCGGCCGGCACGGCCCATCCCGGTGACCGCGGCCGGGGCCAACACCTCCTGGATGCCGGTGACCGTCGCACCTCGTGATTGTGTTGCCAGGTACCTGCAAATCACGAACAGCGCAGACGCGCTGGCGGTCACCTGACCTGTCAGGTAGCTCATGATCGACTCCCGAGGATCTCCAAGGCGGTTCCCGCGTCGAGTGCTGCGAGATCGCGTCCGACATGCCGACCGTTGATCTGTGCATCACGTTCGACCAGCAACACGTCGAACGCGCGATCGACGAACTGCCGATGTGCGGCTCGCACACTCGGCAGCAGCCAGGTTCCGGGTATGTGGCACCCGGCTGGGTAGATGACCAGCGAAGAACACGGGGTCAACTCGGTCGGGTTGATCGGTCGTGCCTCGTAGAAGAACCACGCGTCACTTGGCATGGTGCCCGGCATGTCTCCAGCCAGGTGACGCACACCCCGGCGCACCAATGACTTGGCGAGAGGGAGGGAGACATGATCATGGTCATCGGTTGTCAACAGGATGAGGCCGTTCTGGGCCCCGGCGGCAGCTGCGAGAAGATCCAACTCTGGAACCGCGTCCGAGCTGAGCGGCCAGGCTTCGGGAGGGCTCGGAAGAGGGAGTTCCGGAGGGCTGACGCCGTCGCGACGACATCCTGGGCACCTACCGCATGGCGGGCTCGGTGCGGCCAGTTCCGCTGCGCGTCCGAACAGTTCATATGTGCGGTCCGTGGGGCGGTAATAGTGGGCGATGCTTTCGCACGCCCGTCCACCTCGCTGAGCAAGAGAAACGATTGAGCTGAGCGACTGCTGAGACCGCGCGATCTCGGCAGCCTGCCAAGGCCCCCAGCGCTTTTGCCAAAAAGCTTCATCGTCGAGATCACCGCGTCGAAGCTTGAGGCCGACCCAATCGGACGGCCTGTGGTCATGCGTGCGCAACCTCGTGCGGTCCTCGTAGTCGATCTGGAGACGAGAGCAGACGTCCAACTCGACCAATCCCTGCACTAGT
Organism: Lentzea sp. NPDC055074; assembly: GCF_053608005.1. NCBI lineage: Bacteria > Bacillati > Actinomycetota > Actinomycetes > Pseudonocardiales > Pseudonocardiaceae > Lentzea > Lentzea sp. NPDC055074. Next base: position 382,889 of record NZ_JBSGUQ010000002.1, on the reverse strand, counting down.
TGAGCGTTCCAGCGCCGGTTGTATGATCCCTCCGCGACGTCGCCGCTGCTTCCCTCCAGGTCGATGACGTAGTCGCCATCCAACTCCTGGCGGTGGTGCCAGATGTCGATCCACCGCTTCATCGCTTTCTCCGGGCCCAGCACGGTGGTGGTCAAACGGCGGGCCTCGGCCTGATCCCTGGGCTCTGTCACGAGCAGGCCGATCGAGGCATCACCGTCACGTCCGCCGCGGCCGACCTCCTGGTACCAACGGTCGACGGTCTCCGGGAGACAGGCGTGCACCACCGAGCGGATGTGTGGGTAGTCAATCCCGAGACCGAACGCGGACGTTGCCACCACCAGGTCGATTGCGGAGGGTGACTCGGGTGAGCTCCGCAAGCCTTCCAGTACCCGAATCCGGTCTTCTGTCGTGGTCTCGCCTGTGACAGCGGCCAGGCGGCGGTAGCCGCGTGCTCGGAGTCGGTCCACCCACGTAATGGCGTTGTGCGGTGAGGTCACGTACAGAACAGCGGGTCGTGACAGGTGAGCGAGCGCGTCCAGGACATGGGACTGCCTGGTCTCCGCATCGCTGTCGGCATGGATCCACAGTTCGGGCTCCGCTCGGAAGGCGTTGGCGGCGATTAACGTGCACGGCCCGGGCTTCCCGAACAAGAAGTTCAGATCTTCCAGTTCGAAAGATCCGAGTGTCGCACTGAGAAGCAGCGTCATCGGAACCTGAAGTCCGTGCCTGAAAGCGCTATCTACCAGTTCCGTCCGCAACGCGGCGAGTGTGCGGAACTCCGGACGGAAGTCGCGGCCCCATTGAGCTACGAGATGTGCCTCGTCGATCACGAGCGCACCCAGCCGGCCGATACCGGCTGCTTCGAGGAGGACTTCGCGCAAGGCGCGCGTCATCGACTCAGGCGAGGTGACCAGTAGCCGCTGCCTGCCTTCCTGCACCCGCGACTTCATCACAGTTCGCAGTTCAGGAGACGTGTCGGCGGTCCACGCGAAGTGGAGCGCAGTCTTGTCCACTGCGGGGTTGCGTTTCGCGTAGTGGTCGCGAAAACGTCGTTCGAAGTCGTATGCAAGAGCCACCGTGGGCACCACGATCAAGGTGACGGCGTGCTGGAAGCGTTCGGCCAGACAGAGAGCAACCTCGGTTTTTCCGGATCCTGTCGGCAACATCGCGATGATCGTGCTGCCGGAGGGCATTGACACGACCGCGCGGCATGCCGCGCGCTGCCCAGGCGTTCGGTATCGCTGATGCCCTGTGTACTCCTCGAAGAAGGGGTCGGCGGGCAGTTCCCCGCTGTGGAAGCGCTTGCCACGGCTTGTGCCCGCAACTGCCGCCGCATCCGGAACTCCTTGTTCCAGCCAGTCCGGTTGCCAGGGCGTGGCAGCCCACACATCAGAACGAATCTCCCACAGCCCGACCGAGTCCGCGGCCGTGCGCAGCCGGGCCGAGAGCAACGGCCCCATCGCGAGACGACTGCCGCGTTCGTCCCGGAGCGACCAGCGCCGAATCAGTTGTCTGACCAACACCGCGAAGTCGAGCTGGCTGCCCTCCGATGACAACGCCAGGTGTGCCACGCGTGCGTGCAGGTCGTCGGAGAAGGGAGGCCAAGTCGCCGACTTGGGGTCTGCGAGGAGCCGGCGCAATGTCTCTTCCTCGTCCGGAAGCCCAGGAAAGATCATCGTGTCGGCCACAGGACAACAGCACCACAGGCCACAACAGACACCGCAGCATTCTCGACACCTTGCACCAACGCCTCGCCGAGCTTCTTCTCACGGGCGAGATCCAGACTCGCGGCCTTGCGTTCGGCTTCCGACGGGAGTCGCTGCGAGCGTGCTTCCAGAACAGCCAACCGTCGACTTGCTTCTCGGCGAGCCTGGTCGGCTGCGCTTGCCGGTGCTGTCGTCAGCGCGGGTGTGGCACGCACGGTTTCCCAGGCCGTCTCAGCCCCGGCTGTGCACAGTCCTCGCCAGTCCGGTAGTTCCGCGAGCACACTCCGCCACTCGGAGCCTTTGAGCAGCCGGTCGGAACGGTCCGCAAACGGCCGGTCCAGCACCTGGGCGGTGACGCTGTCGGCCGGGCCCGCGTCATCCGTCCAGGTGCGCTCGATCGTAGGTGGCAAGAGCGCATCTCCCCGTCGTCGCAACCTGCGCCTCACGGCCTCGTTCTCCGCCTCTAGATGGGAGGCGTCGAACTCGACCAGAAAGTCGCAGGACACCCAAAGGGTCGGCACATTCACTCCTGCATAAGGACGTACAACCGCGCGTGCGCGTCCTCGCTCGTCGACCCGGAGGTAGTGTTCCAGCCAGTCGACCAATGGGTCGCCCAATCGTAGTGGCGCAACACCGGTCCGACTCGTCGTGACATGTCTGGAAAAGGCTCGTGGCTGTTTGAGCAGCGGAAGCAACTGGGCTGAGATGTCCTGTGGCACGCCGAGGATCGATCGTTCAGGCGTGCTGTCCATCTGTACAACCCCCGAGATGGGGTGCTCCATTGGACGAAGTTCGAGACCTCCACGGGGGGAGGTGAGATGCGCGAAGGCAGCACGTAGCGCAGAGGCGTCGGCCTCGGCCTGTTGCAGTTCAGCGACTCCTGCGTCGTCGAAGTCGGATGCCACGGTTACGGATTCGAGTTCCTCCAGCAGATCGACGTCTGATTTTTCGTCCTCCAGGCTTTCTCGAAGAGTGGCGAGATCAAGCTCGAAAGCGAGACTTCCATCTGATTGAAGCTTGTCGGTGAGTTCGTCGAGTACCATTGCCAGTTTCTGCTGGAGAGTGGCGACTGACGAATCAAATATTCCGATCCCCTCGTGTAGTAATCTGATGTGTGAAGTTACCCATTCGCTGTTGGGTTCCGTCACCACCAGAACCATCGCGGGTTCGGTTCGCCTGGCGAATCGGTCGAGGCGGCCGATCCGCTGCTCAAGGCGATTCGGATCGAGCGGAAGATCGAGGTTTACAAGAACATGCGCGTTCTGGAGATTTCGGCCTTCCTCGATTGTGTAATCGCCGACCAGTACGAAGCCATTGCTAGGGCTCAGGAAGCGGGCAGTGTCGGCGTCGCGGGCTCGAGCGCTCATTGAGCTGAGGTGACCGCCGACCATGTCTTTCCACCGGGATGTCGCAATATCGTAGAACTCTTTTGCGGTAACGGCAGAGGTTCCGACCACGACTACGGTTTCGCCGGCGTCCAGCCTCTCTTCCACGAAGTCCAACACCGCATCAAACCGTATGGAAGTCCCCGCTAGGTCGAGCTTCGCCGCGGTAGCTTTGAACAGTGCACGTTCGTGTTCGGTCACATACAGTTTGTCCTGCGGAGCAACTGTCAGCCGATGCTCAAGATGCCGAAGCAATGGACGTGGTCCACCTAGTCCGTGCACCACCATGCGCCCGAAAAGAACAGGATCAGTACTGCGACCGTGCAGGTCGCAATACTGATTGAGGAAGTCGTCGACGATCGCGCGGGCTGGGTCGCTGATGGGAAGGAACTTCGCGGTTCGACCGGCGACTGGATACTGCTCCGTGGGCTCGGTGTTGCGGCGATGGCGCACCATGCGGCGACTGATTCGATATGTTTCACGAACGTAGTGAGCAAGTTCCTTCCAGGCTGGAGCATCCGGGTTGGAAACCCTGCACTCCTCGACAAGGCGCGCAAGTATCTGGTCAGTGCTGTGCATTGTCTGCAGTTTGTCGAGCACTGATCTGCGCACGGTCAAACTTGCCCGGTTGGAGGTGAGCACATCGAGGCTCGTCGCTTCGCTCTCTCTTGCAGCGATGCGATGCTCAAAGTCCTGGATGCTTTCATGTGGAAATGCGATTGGGTCGATGAGGTTCAGGAGGCTGAGGAATATTTCAAGGTTTCCGCGCATGGGTGTTGCGGAAAGAAGCAGAAGGCCCTTTGTGGAATGTATCTCACGTTGTAGTCCCGGCGTCTTTTCGATGTACTCCAAAGCGTTGTGTGCCTCATCAATGGTCACGAGTGCGTGCTCGTGCAGACTGGCTTCATCGGTTAGTTGTTCATGGGTGATCAGCTTGATCCGGCCGGCAGAGAGCTCTCTGCTCAGCAGCAGTCGGCCCCGCAATTCGCTAAACCACTGCTGGATCAGAGGTTCCGGCACCGCGACCAGTGCAGTTGCCTGAGGATCGTCCAGTAGAAGCTGACGCAGGATCAGTCCGGCCTCGATGGTTTTTCCAAGTCCTACTTCATCTGCAAGGAGGTAGCGTATGACAGGGTCTGAAAGGACTCGCGCAACGGTGTCGAGTTGATGGGGGAAAAGATCGACAGCAGCTGACAGCACGCCGGTGAATCCGCGGCTCATCTTGCGTTGAAGTAGCAACTGATCCCGAAATGCGCGTCGCGCTTCATAGTACTCAGGAGAGTCGCATATACCGCTCGTAAGTGCTACTAGCGGGTTACTCAAAGGTCGATTCCATCTGACCCGAAAGAGGTCGGCCTTGATCTTTGCGTCTCTTGGCAGTCCTCGTATTCGTACACGGTACTCGCCAAATCCGGTCGCGTCAGTTACTTCTGCGGCGTGCCATCCGTATGGGTCACCTCTGACCCAGACCCTAGTGCCCTTGGCAACGCGCGCAACTTCAAGCTCGTCGAAAGGAACTACAATCCTCTTGGCAACGACGCCGGGGATGTCCGTGTACTCGACGAGGGCGCCGTCGGGCCGCCGTTCGACACAGTAACCATAGCCGTAGTCGTTTGATCGAACCTTCACCCACTGGTGGACGAACCGGCTTGATGGCGAGAACTTGTTCAGCAATTCAGTACCCACAGTGGCCTCGCCGGTCGACGTCGTCACCTGGCTGCAGGTGCGCCATCACGGTGAACCGCATGACCGCTCAACCGCCTTCTGATAGAGATCGTCGCGTTCCGATGACCCCGCTCGGAGCGAAGGCTCGCCGGAGTCGGTCATTCAACCGGCATGTCGTGCGATCCTTGCCGCGCACGACCATTCTGCCCGTGGTCTCTGCAGCTCCTCCTGATGCAGATGTACCTTGAGTATCGAGTCGTCCAATGCATGCCTTACACGATTGGCGCAAGTTCCCCCTAATGGACGAATCGTTCGGTTTCGAGAACTTGGTCGTGAGGGACTGAGGAGGCCCGGGCGGCGGGCGGAGCTATGTATGTTAACAGAGCCGTTGGCGTCCTGTGGCCCGTTGAAAGGTGACAGTGGGTTCGCGTGTCGCCGCCCGCCAACCGGGGACTGGACTGGGCCAAGATGGCCCAGCATGCCAAGCGCATCTATCGTCACCGGTCTAACACCCTGCATGGCGGTGAACCGTTTCAGCTGCCGATGCCCGAACAGCCCCGGGACGAGGCGAACGGCGCCATCCAAGAAGTCCACTGGGGCCTCAACACTGGCGGGGCTTGGTGGCGTCTGGGATGCCGAGGAAGCCCCGATGCTCCTATCTACGTCCGAGTAGATTGCGCGTGGCTCCCTCCTGAACTGGTGGGACGAACTGCGCACATCGCCTGGTGCCGGCGGTCAAGAAGTTCGCTGATCTGTGCGTTGCCAATGACGCCTAGCGCGCGTACGTGGTGTCCAGTTTACTGTCGGGCACTGTCCACCTGTCCATATCGGGCGAAACTGCGTACTTCGACGCGAAGCTTCGCCTGAACACTGCACCGAACAGGTGCAGGCTGCAGGTCGCGCGTGCGGCGGTCTGTTCGGTGCTGGGCGGCGATCACGGCAGATCACAGCACTGTCTAGGTAGAGCGGCTGATGTCGAGAACATAAGGAATGATGTGCACGCCGTGCGTACGTTCGTCCTCCGCCTGCTGTTCCAGCTTCTCCAATAGATCAGCAGCGGCCGGATTCGCCGAGCGTGCCCAGTTCGTTGGTCGTTGGTCTGGGCGAATCCAGTAGGACGAGGTAGATGCTGTGGCTGAGCTCAGGAGGTTTGAGGTAGAGCCCGATGAGCTGCTGTTACAAGCCAACTGTTACGCGGAACGGTTTGTCGGCACTGTTCGACGAGAGCTCACCGCCCGGCTGCTGATCATCAACGAACGTCACCTCAACTCATGTTGAACCGCCATGTATCCCACTACAGCCACGAACGACCACACCGATCTCGACACCACACTCCACCACGACCCGATCATCCGACCGGAGACCAGGTTGTAAATCCGTACATCGTCGGTGAGTGCTTGGCGGCTTGAGCAACGAGTACGAACGTGCAGTAGTTGTCGACCCCGCCTAGGGCGAGCACTGCGCCAGCGTCCTAATGGTGGCCGCCGTGGAGTTGAGCCAGCGCAGATACGTCAGGTCGCGGGGGCGGCTGTCCAGTTCTGCCAGGTGTCGACCGTCTCGGGCGGCAGAACATGGCCGACGAGCGGTTCTGCCTCGGTCATCACCGCGAAGGCGCCGATGATGGGGCGACGCCGATGTGAAGGCGACCAACGAGCCAGTGCAGCAGCCGAGGTGGCTGGACTGGGAGCACGTTCCGGGAGCAACGGGGAGCGGAACCATGCGCCGAACGTGCCAGTACGTCCTTCAGTGAACTTGGCCGTAGCCGCACTGACCTGCAGGAGTTGTATTTCCGCAGCTCAGGGCGGCGGCTGTGTCAGATGACGACCTTCTGGTACTGCTCGCGGTCCATGTCGTAGACCTCCAGGGTCAGCTGGGTCGGCAGCCCCTCGACCGGCTTGAGGTGGTCGCGGGCGATCCCGAGGCTCACCTGCCCGACCTCCTGCTTGAGCTCGACCGACCGGCCCGTCAGCAACCCCACCCTGATGTGGATCATCGTCGCGGGGGAGCCGTCGCCGATCACGGACTCCTGGATCTCGCGGAAGCGCGTCTTGAACGCCGCCACCTCCGCGCTGACCAGCGGGCCGACGGTCCGGTGCAGCTCGAGGGCGAAGCCTCGGCGGTCGAAGCCCTCGCTCAGTTCGGCGGAGTACTCGACGGTGATCTGTGGCATGCGCTCACGCTACCGGCGCTGTGACGATCAGGAGCTCCGTCTCGAGGCGTAGGCGGAAGCCGAGCTTCTCGTACAGCCGGACGGCACCGGTGTTGGTCTTGAGCACGTGCAGGAACGGCGTCTCGCCGCGTTCCCGGATGCCGTGCGCGACGGCCAGCAGCAGCCGCGTCCCCAACGCCTGGCCGCGCGCGTCCGGGTGGGTGCACACGGCGCTGATCTCGGTGTGGCCGGGCACGCGCAGCCGTTCCCCGGCCATCGCCACCAGCCGGCCCTCGCGGCGGACGCCGAGGTAGGTGCCCATCTCGATGGTGCGCGGCAGGAACGGGCCGGGCCGCGTGAGCTCGGCCAGCGCGATCATCTCGGGAACGTCGGCGGTGGTGAGGCGGACGGCCTCGGGCTCCGGCGCGTCGGCGACGCCGTCGCTGACGTACTGCAGCAGGGGCAGGCGGTCGTCCACCTGCCAGCCGTCGGGTGGTTCGAGGCCGGTCACGGCGGACCGCGGGGCCGCCGCGGCGAGGTCGAGCCAGTCTGCGTCGGTCGGTTCGGGCGGCAGCGCTACGAACGGCGACATGTCGGACGGGTAGCGCAGCACGTTGCCCTTGTGCTCGGCGAAGTGGGCGTGCGGTCCCGTCAGGGCCGAGTGGGCGGCGTGGTCGAGAGGGTTCACGAGAGCGGCTCCAGCAGCCGGCGCGGGGTGCCGAGCAAGGCCGAGACGGGATCGGGTTCGGTCGTGCCCGGTTCGTACCCGGGCCCCGGCTCGATGGTGATGCCGGGAGGCGTGACCACGGCGCCACAGGAGGAACAGCGGCTCGTGGCGTCGAGACGGCCGCCGTCTGCCTCGTGCCGGAACGTGCGCCGGTCGCCGCCGGGGGAGTAGTGCTCGTCGCCCCACGCCATCATCGCCCGCAGGATCGGCCACAGCTGGACGCCCTTGGGCGTGAGCAGGTACTCGCCGTCGGTATGTGCGAGGACGTCCTCCTGCACCAGGAACTTCAGGCGGTTGGTCAGGACGGCGCGGGGGATGCCGAGCTGGGTGGCGAAGTCGCCGAAGCGGCGGATCCCGAGGAACGCGTCGCGGACGATCAGCAGCGTCCACCGCTCGCCGACGATCTCCAGCGATCGTGCCAGCGAGCAGTTGCGGTCCGCGTAGGTGCTGGGCAGTGCCATGACTCCAGCTTAGTTCATTCACCGAACTGCCATGCTACGGTTCGGCTAGTTCAATGAATGAACTTGCCTTCGAGAGAGGTCGCCGCCCGTGTACCAGTTCCTGGTGTCGTTCACCGTCCAGCCCGCCCGCCGCGAGGACTTCGTGAAGATCGCCCGCAAGACCGCGGAGGACTCGCTCGCGCACGAGCCCGGCTCGCTGCGGTTCGAGGTCATCGTGGACGAGGAGAACCCGGATCTCTTCTACCTCAACGAGACCTACGCCGACGTCGACGCGTTCCAAGCCCACGCGGGCGGTCCGTACTTCGGCGCGTTCTTCGCCGAGGCCAGTGCGTACGCCGAGGGCCCGACGTGGCTCATGAAGGGCACCGTGGCCGCCTGATGACGACCGAACGCACGCGGAACGTCACGTGGGCCGATCCGCACAGGACCGCCGCGCTGGCGATGAAGCTCGACGGACTGGACTTCCTGCGCGGCATCGCGTCCGGCGAGATCCCGCCTCCGCCCGTCGCCGAGCTGATCGGCGCCCGGATGGTGTCCGTGGACAAGGGATCGGTCGTGTTCGCGCTGGAGCCGGAGGAGTTCCACTACAACCCGATCGGCTCGGTGCACGGTGGCATCTACGCGACGCTGCTCGACACGGCGGCCGGATGCGCCGTGCACTCGGTGCTCGCTGCCGGGACCGGGTACACGAGCCTCGACCTGGCCGTGCGCTTCCTCCGTCCGATCAGGACGGACACCGGCACGGTCACCTGCGTCGGAACCCTGGTGCACCAGGGCAGGCGGACCGCACTCGCCGAGGCACGCCTCGTCGACGGCGCCGGGCGGCTGCTGGCCACCGCGTCGAGCACCTGCCTCATCCAGGAGGCAAGGAGTTGATCCTCGTCACGGGCGCCACCGGACGTCAGGGCGGCACCGGCACCCACCTCGTACGGCGGCTGCGCGAGGAGTCGCGCGGCACGGCTCGACCACGTCGGCGGACGCGGCGGCTCTCGCGCTGCTGACCGGCCGCGAGCCGGTGATGTTCCGGGAGTTCGCCCGGAGCCTCTGATCAGCCTCAGGTCGGACGCGCGGGTCATCCGTCCGCATGATCCGCGCGCACGACCCGTCTTCCTACGCTGGCGCCGACCGGATCCCGGGGAAGAAGGCTCATGTCCACCACACTCACCGTCATCGGGCGCTGCGCGGCCGTCGCCGTGCTCGCCGTCCCGCTCGTCACCGCGACTCCCGCTCTCGCGGCGCCGTTGACCTGGCAGCCGTGCAGACAGGTCGAGGAGCACTGGGACTCGGAGGACAGCCTCTCGGAGTGCACCAAGGTCACCGTGCCGCTCGACCACTCGCGCCCGCACGGCCGCAAGATCGACCTGGCCGTCAGCCGGATCAAGGCCACCGATCCGCAGAAGCGACGCGGTGTGCTCTTCACGAACCCGGGCGGTCCGGGCAACCCCGGCCTCGGCATGCCGTTCACGATGCGGCAGTCGAAGCTCGCCGACCTGAACACCGACCACGACCTCATCGGCTTCGACCCGCGCGCGACCGGGTCCAGCGGCGGCGTCGAGTGCGAGGCCACCCCGGAGGACGGCCCCGAGCCGGACCCGAAGGCGAGCCCGGAAGTGCGGTTCCGCCAGGACTACGAACGCAACGCACGCACGAACGCCCGCTGCATCGGCTACGACCGCGAACTGCTGACGAACCTCTCGACCAGAGCTGTCGCCGACGACATGGACCTGATCCGCGCCGCCCTGGGCGAACGGAAGATCAGCTTCTTCGGCATCTCCTGGGGCACCGCGCTCGGCGCCGTCTACCGCAGCCACCACGACCACCGGGTCGACCGCATGCTGCTCGACTCCGTGATGCCGGCGGACTTCACGCTGGAGACCATGAACCTCGGCGCCTCCGCCGCGAAGCAGGCCAACTACGAGGTGCTGGCCGGGTGGCTGGCCCAGCGGGATCGTCTCGGCGCCACCCCGCAGGCGGTGACGAGGTCGATCAGCGACCTGGTGGCGAAGCTCGACGCCACCCCGGTCACGGTCACCCCTGCGGACGGCAGGCCGCGCACCTACTCCGGCAGCCACGTGCGCACGATGCTCACCTACAAGCGCACCACCTGGCCGCAGGTCGAGGACTCGATCGTGGCCCTGCGCGACGGCGGTGTGCCGCCGCTGACCGGCGACGAACCCGAGCTGGAGGGCTTCGGCCTGACCCCGGTCTGGTACGGCGGCCTGCTGATGCAGCGCGCTGTCGTCTGCAACGACCAGGGCAGGGCACCGGACGTCGACGAGGCGTGGCGCCAGGTCCGGCATCGCGAGGAGACCTACCCGTTCTTCCGCAACGGGCACGGCTACGGCAACTGGTGCGCGGGCTGGCCGCTGCCCGCCACGCCGTGGCGGCTGAAGCGGGCGAGCAGTCCGCTGCAGCTCTCCGGCCACCGCCACGAGACCAACACACCGCTCTTCTTCGCCGAGCAGATGCAACGGAAGATCGGCGGCGCGCTGCTGACCGTGGACGACAGCACGCACGGCTCGTTGTGGTTCAGCGACTGCGCCGGGAAGGCCGTGCGGTTCTACCGCACGGGGCAGACCTCGAACGACGCCTGCCCCGGGATCTCCTAGCTCACTTGCCGTGCGGGTCCGTGGCGTTGAGCGCGGCGACGACCTGGTCGTAGTCGCCGCGCGCTTCGCCGTAGCGCAGGAACTTCACGCGCTCGACCTGGATCTCACGGGCGTCGGGCTGCGTCTCGATGATGCCCATGACCTCGGTGACGTACTCGTCGAGCGGCATGGCGTGCTCGTTCTCCGCGTGGCCCGGCATGAGGTCGGTCTGCACGGCCGGCGGCTCCAGCTCCACGACCTTCACCGAGGTGCCCGCGAGCTGCAGCCGCAGGGTCTCGCTGAGCATGTGGATCGCGGCCTTGGACGCGTTGTAGCTCGGCGTGATCTTCAACGGCGTGAAGGCGAGTCCGGACGAGACGGTCATGACCGTGGCGTCCGGCAACGACTGGAAGTGCTCGACGAACGCGGCGATCAGGCGGATCGGGCCCAGCACGTTGGTGACGACGGTGTTCTCGGCGGACTCCAGGAACGACGGGTCGCGCCAGTCCTCGGCGCGCATCACGCCCGCCATGGTGATCAGCACGTTCACCGCCGGGAAGCGGCTGATGACGTCCTTGGCCGCGGTCTCGACGCTCGCGGCGTCGGCGGTGTCGATCCGGACGGTCTCGACGCCGGGGTGCTCGGCGGCGATCCGGTCGAGCAGTTCGGTGCGCCGGCCGCCCACGATCACGGTGTTGCCGCGCTCCCGCAGGGCGAGGGCGAGCGCCAGGCCGATGCCGCTGGTGGCGCCGGGGATGAAGACGGTGTTTCCGGTGATGTCCATGGCACTGAGCTTCTGCCGATCTCCGGGGCTGCGGCAGAGAGCCCTTGTCGGGGGATCGGCGATCCCTGGTTCGCGGCGCGAGGGCCCGGATACTGGGGTTCATGGATCGGGTCGAACTCGCGGGATTCCTCCGGCGCCGCCGCGAAGAGCTCAGGCCGGAGGACGTCGGGCTGCCGGTCGGCGCGCGCCGGCGGGCACCGGGGCTGCGGCGCGAGGAGGTCGCCGCGCTGGCCGCCATGTCCACGGACTACTACACGCGTCTGGAGCAGCAACGCGGCCCGCAGCCGAGCGAGCAGATGCTGACCGCGCTGGCCCGTGCGCTCAGGCTGAGCGTCGACGAACGCGACTACCTGTTCCGCGTGGCCGGTCGCAACGCCCCGTCGCCCCAGGCCACCGCCACCCACGTGGCACCGGCTCTGCAACGGGTGCTGGACAGGCTCACGGACACGCCCGCGCTGATCCTGTCGAACCTCGGCGAGGTCCTGGTGCAGAACCGGTTCGCCGAGGCGCTCTACGGCGACTCGTCGCGGTTCACCGGCCACGCGCGCAGCGGGATCTACCGCTGGTTCACGGACCCGGGCGAACGCCTGATGTACCCCGAGCACGACCGCGACCGGCAGGGCCGCACCCAGGTCGCGAACCTCCGCGCCGCCTACGCCTCGACGGGCCCGCGCTCCCGGGCCGGCGAGCTGGTTCGCGTGCTGCGGAAGGAAAGCGCGGAGTTCGCCGAGCTGTGGGAACGGCACGAGGTGTCCAAGCGGTACGAGGACCACAAGGTGCTGATCCACCCCCAGCTCGGCGAGATCGAGGTGGACTGCCAGGCGTTGTTCACCGAGGACCAGTCGCAGGCGCTGCTGGTGCTGACCGCGCCGCCACGCACCGAGGCGTTCGACAAGATCGCGCTGCTCGGTGTGCTGGGCACGGAGAAGTTCGTCAGCTGAGGACGAGGATCGTCTCCTCGGTCTCGGCCCTGCGCGCCGCCGCGTAGCCGACGTCCGTGCCGACGACCTGGAACCCTGCCCTGGTCAGCACCCGCAGCGAGCCCGTGTTGTCGCTGGCGGCCCGCGCGTGCAACGGCCGGACCGTCACGAGCTCGAGCAGCAACGCGACCGCGCGCCCGGCCACGCCCTGACCCCACACCGCGCGGTCGACCCAGTACGTGATCTCCGTGTCGCCCTCGATCACGAAGCTCGCGATGCTGCCGACGACCCGTCCGTCGCCGACGATCACGAGGTTCGTCGTCTCCGGGTTGGAGAGGTTGCGGCTCAGCCACGCGTCGAACGCCGGGCGGTCGTCCGGGTTCTCGTGGGTGAACGCGGCCATCGCCACGGACTCGGGGTCTCTCATGAACTCGAAGAGGTCGTCGAAGTCGGCGTCTTCGACAGGCCGCAGCGTGACTTCCCGGATCATCGAGCAAGCCTGGACGCGAGCCACGCCAGGGAGAGCGGATAGCGGAAGTCGATCGCGCCGTGGCCCGCGTCGAAGAGTTCGAAGTGGACCCGGTCGTCCGGGAGGCCCGCCCGCGCGATCTCCTTGCGGAACGCCTCCGCGCCCAGGTCGAGGTAGTACTCGTCCCTGGTGCCCGCGTCGATCCACACCGCCCGCAGCGACCGGACCGCGTCGGCGTGACCGGGGACCATCCGCACCGGGTCCCAGTCGAGCCAGCGCTGCCACAACTCCGGGATCGGCGCGCCGGTGACCGGGTCGAACGGCAGCCGTGGCGTGCCATCGTCGTCGGCCGAGAAGCAGGCGGCGACACCGAGCATCCCGAGCAGGTCCATGTCCTCGGGTTTGGTGAACGCCGTGCGGCTGGTGAAGTCCGCCCACCACTTATGGACGTCGTGGTCGTAGCCGCGCAACGCCCGTGCGGCCTTGCCGAAGTCCGCGAGGTAGCAGAGCTCGTACAGCGAGTCACCCGCGTGCGTGGCCAACGCGCCGAACAGGTCCGGGCGCAGCATCGGCGTGATCATCGCGCCGAACCCGCCCGAGGACTTGCCGGCGATCGCCCGCGACTCGCGGTCCGGGATCGTCCGGTAGTGCGCGTCCACCCACGGCACGATCTCGTCACACAGGTACGAGTGGTAGCGGCCGGTGCCGGGGGAGTCGACGAACTGCGAACCGCCGTAGGCCGTCCACGCGTCGACGTAGACGACGATGCAGCCGGGCGCGCCCTGCGCGAACACCGCGTCGGCCGTCTCGATGAACGGCTGGCGGAACGGCGTGCGGTTCGCCCACATCGCCACGTGCCCGGTGTAGCCCTGGATCAGGTAGACGGTGGGGTAGCGCTCGGCGCTCCCGTCGTAGCCCGGCGGCACGTACACCCACAGCGGCCGCTCGTGCGGGTCACCGAGCGGGTTGTCGCGCAGCAGCGCGGAGTCGATGGTGCGCCGGTCCAGCCGACCGGCGAGCGGTCCCTCCCAAGGCAGCATGGGCCCAGTCAACCACAGTGGACTCGGCGGTCCAGAAAACCTAGTCTCGGCGTCATGGCACTGACGACGAAGGGGCGCGCGACCAGGCAGCGCATCATCGAGGGCGCCGCGGCCCACCTGCGCGGCGACGACCCCGCGGGCGTGACGCTGGACGACATCCGGGCGATCACCGGCACGAGCAAGAGCCAGATCTTCCACTACTTCCCGGACGGCAAGGAGGAGCTCTTCCTCGCCGTGGCCCGCTTCGAGGCCGGCCGCGTGCTCGACGACCAGCAGCCGCACCTCGGCGCGCTCACCTCGTGGGCGGCCTGGGAGCGCTGGCGCGACTCGGTGGTGGCCCGGTACCGCGCGCAGGGTCGTCAGTGCCCGCTCGGCACGCTGATGGGGCAGGTCGGCAACACTCCGGGCGCGCAGGAGGTGGTCAGCACGCTGCTGAGCCAGTGGCAGGCCCACGTGCGCAAGGGGATCGCCGACATGCAGGCGGCCGGGCTGGTCCGCGCCGGCCTCGACCCGGACCGGGTCTCCGCGGCCTTCATCGCGGGCGTCCAGGGCGGGGTCGTGGTGCTGATGAACACCGGCCGGGTCACGCACCTGGAGGCCGTGATGGACACGTTGACCGACCACCTCCGAGGCTAGATTTTCTGGACTTGCTGGTCCAAAAAATCGCTCGTAGCGTCGGGGACATGACACAGCGACTGCGGGGCAGGACGGCCCTCATCACCGGTTCCACCAGCAACATCGGCCGCTCGATCGCGGTCGCCTTCGCCCGCGAGGGGGCGCACGTCGTCGTCTCCGGCCGCGACGAGGCCAGGGGAGCGGAGGTCGTGGCGGAGATCCGGGCGGACGGCGGCAAGGCCGACTTCGCCCGCGCCGACCTCGACGGCACCCCCGCCCTGAGCCAGGCGCTCGCCGCCGAGGCCTCCTCACTGCTGGGTGGCCGCGTCGACGTCCTCGTCAACAACGCGGGCATCTACCCGCCCTCGTCCACCCCGACGACCGACGAGGAGACGTTCGACCGGGTCTTCGGCGTCAACCTGAAGGCCCCGTTCTTCCTGACCCAGGCCCTCGCTCCCGCGATGATCGGCGCGGGTGGCGGCGTGGTCCTCAACCTGGGCTCGTGGATCACCCGGCTCGGCGTGCCCCGCGGGGCGATCTACAGCACCAGCAAGGGCGCGATGGAGACGCTCACGCGAGCGTGGGCCTCGGAGTTCGGTCCGCAGGGCATCCGGGTCAACGCCATCTCGCCCGGTGTCATCGCCTCGGCGGGCTGGGACGAGACCACCCGGAGTGCGGCCGACGTCATGATGCGCGGCACGCCCGCCGGCCGTTCGGGGCACCCGGACGCGATCGCCGCCGCGGCCGTCTACCTGGCTTCAGACGAAGCCGAGTTCGTGCACGGCATCGTGCTGGACGTCGACGGTGGCCGGACCGGCGTGGCGGTGGTCGCAGTGTGACCCCGGTCACCTTACGGCCCGGTTTCTGTGACCTGAGGTGAGACTCGCCGGTCTCCCATGGCGTGCAGGAACAGTCGGCGAAGGGTGCGGAAGTGACGGGTCGGGAGTGGCTGGGGCAGGTGGACGCGGAGCAGGTGCAGGCCGCGCGGGCCGGTGATCGGACGGCGCTCGACGCCGTGATCGCGGGTTCTCTGCCGCTGGTCTACAACGTCGCCGGTCGGGCGTTGCACGCCGATTCCGAGGTCGACGACGTGGTGCAGGAGACGATGGTCCGCGTGATCCGCGGCATCGACGCGCTGCGGGAGCCGGACCGGTTCCGGTCGTGGCTGGTCGCCGTCACGATCAACCAGGTCCGCGAGCACTACCGGCGCCGCGACCTGGCCCCGGCCTCGCTGGAGGAGTACGACCGGGCCGATCCGGGCGCCGAGTTCGTCGAGACCGCGCTGTCCCGGCTGCACTTCGCCCAGCAGCGCCGCGAGGTCGACGAGGCCGCGCGCTGGCTCGACCCGGCCGACCGGGAGCTGCTGGCGCTGTGGACGCTCGAACGCGTCGGGCAGCTCACCAGGGCCGAGGTCACCGACGCGCTCGACCTCGGCGCGCACGCCGTCACGGTGCGGGTCAGCAGGCTCAAGGGCCGGCTGGAGACGATCCGGCACCTGGTGCGCGCGTTGTCGATGGAACCGCGCTGCGATGGCCTCGACCGCGCCGCCCAGGGCTGGAACGGCGAGCCGAGCCCGTTGTGGCGCAAGCGGCTCCTGCGGCACGTCGACGAGTGCGGCCGCTGCGGCAGGGGCGTGGACGACGCGATGCCGGTCGAGCGCATTCTCACCGGTGCCGCGCTGCTCGTGGTCCCGGCCGCCTACCTGCCGCGGCTGCTCGAGAACCTCGGCGACGTCACGCCGGACCTCGCGGCGCACGCGGCCGAGCTCGCCCCGAACCACCTGGCCGAACCGGTGGGCGTGTTCGCGAAGCTCGCCGCCAAGCCCGTGCTCGCGGTGGCGGGCGCCGCGGCGGTGTGCGCGCTTGTCGGCGTGGTCGGCACGGTGGTGCTGCTGCCGTCGGACCCGCCCGCCGCGGTCGCCGGGCCGAACACCACCCAGGGCCTCGCGCTCAGCACGTCCTCGTCGCAGGCGCCGGACACCACGTCCGCGACGTCGAGCGCGCCGTCGTCCTCGACGACCACGACCACGACGACGACGACCACCACGATCGCGCCGCCCGAGCCCGCGCGCGCGGCCACGCCGGAGGAACGCGTCCTGGCGCTGATCAACGAGACCAGGGCAAAGGACGGCCTGGCACCGTTGAGCGTCGACCCGGCGCTGGTCACCGCGGCCGACCGGCACACCAGGGCGATGATGAGCAACGGCTGCGGCCTGTCGCACCAGTGCCCCGGCGAGAGCGGCCTCGGCGAGCGCAGCAGCGCGGCGGGCGTGAAGTGGAGCTCGGTCGCGGAGAACGTCGGCATGGGCGGCCCGGTCAAGGACAACGTCGAAGCGATCTCCAAGATGGCGCTCGGCCTGACCCAGGGCATGATCGACGAGAAGCCGCCGAACGACGGCCACCGCAAGAACATCCTGAGCAAGTCGTCCACCCGCATCGGCATCGTGGTGATCCGCGACGCCAAGGGAACCGTGTGGATGACGCACGACTTCGCCGGAAGTTGAGCCGCGAAACCAGTTTAAAAAAGATCATCCTGAAGTAGTACGTGGGAACGCGACCACAGTCGGACGCGTGACGATCCGCCGGGCAAGCACTGTCCTACCGTGCAGACCGTCACGTACCGCTGGCCGACCGCGGTGACCACGACCACGATCACCCGCACCCCGGAACTGTTGCGCTGGACGGGTTTCGGCGGTGCGCTCCTGCTCACCGCCGGGGCGTGGGCCGTGAGCGCCAGAACCGGTGGCGCGGTGGCACTGGGCGTCGCGATCGCGGGTGCCGGACTGGTCGTGCTCACATGGGCGCTGCTCGGCCGCACACGGCCGGACCCGCGGTGGCTGCGCCGGACCCTGGCGTGGTGGTGCGGGCCGCTGCTGGTGGCCCCGCCGTTGTTCAGCGGCGACGTCTTCAGCTACCTGGCCCAGGGCGAGGTGGCCGCGAACGGGCTCGACCCCAACGTGGTCAGCCCGGCGGTGGGCGCGAGCGCGGAGGCGGTGGCACGGGTCGGCGTCTACTGGCGTGAGACGCCGTCGCCGTACGGGCCGTTGTTCACCACGGTCGAGCGGGCGATCACCGAGATCACCGGCGGCGACCCCGTCCTGGGCATCGGGCTGTACCGCCTGGCCGCCGTGCTGGGCCTGCTGCTCGTCGTGTGGTCGGTGCCGAAGCTCGCGGAGATGACGGGCGTCGAGGAACGCACGGCGTTGTGGCTGGGCGTGATGAACCCGTTGGTGCTGTGGCATCTCGTCGGCGGTGTCCACAATGACGCGTTGATGCTCGGCCTCATGCTGTCGGGCACTGTCGTCGCGTTGCACGCACTGCCCGAACTGAAGTGGTGGCAGTTCACGGCCGGTGTCGTCCTCATCGGACTGGGCGCCCAGATCAAGCTGCCCGCACTGGTGGCGCTCGCGGTCGTCGGCACGGCGCTGGCGCGCAGGCTGGGAGGCGGTGGGGGCAGGTTCGTCGTGGCGGGGCTCGCCATGGTCGCGGCCGCCGGGGTGGTGTCGGTCGTGACGTCGCTGGCCGGCGGATCCGGTTTCGGCTGGGTGCAGGCGCTCGGCACACCGTCCAAGGTGAACAGCTGGATGGCGCCGACGAACTGGCCGGGCTATCTGGCGGGTGCGGTGTTCGGCCCGCAGGCCGGGCAGGCGATGATTTCCGCGGCACGGATCGCGGGGCTCGTGCTGATCCTGTGCGGGGTGGCGGTGCTGGTGGGCCGTCAGCTGCGCGGACGGATCTCCGAGGTGACGTCGCTGGGGTTGATGATGAGCCTGATCGTGGTGCTGGGGCCGGTGATCCAGCCGTGGTACCTGCTGTGGGCCGTGCTGCCGCTGGCCGCGTGCCTGCCGGTGGGGACGTGGCGGACCAGGGTCGCCGTGCTCGCCGGGGTGTTCGCGCTGCTGGTGCCGCCGCTCGCGGGCAACTTCGCGGGCCGCGTGCCCGAACTTGTCGGTGCCTACGTCGTCGGGATCGCTCTCGTCGGTGGCGCGTACCTCGTCCTGCGCCGGGCGAGGGTGTCCGTTGCGCAAGCCTGATCTCGCCCGCTACGGCGCGGCGGCGCTCGCCGGGGGCGCACTGGCCCTGAGCTTCCCGCCGCGCACGCTCTGGTGGCTCGCCGTGCCCGCGTTCGTCGTGTTCTGGCTGGCCCTGAAAGGCGCGGGTGCGCGACGGAGCGTCGGGCTCGGGTTCGTGTTCGGGCTCGCGTTCTTCCTGCCGCACCTGTGGTGGATCCAGCACTTCCTGGGCACCGACTTCGGGCCGTGGCCCTGGCTGGTGCTCAGCGCGTTGATGGCGTTGTTCATCTGCGGTGTCTGCGCGTTGTTCCCGCTGGTCAGCCGCCTCCCCGCGGCACCGGTGTGGGCCTCGCTGCTGTTCGTGCTGCAGGAGACCCTGCGCGGCCTGGTCCCGGCCAACGGCTTCCCGTGGGGCCGCATCGCGTTCGGCCAGGTCGACGGGCCTTTCGCGAAGCTCGCCGTGATCGGCGGCGCGCCGCTCGTGACGTTCGCGGTGGTGTTCACCGGCTTCGGCCTGGCCGCCTGGTTCCCGCGCTGGACGCGGGCCTGGGCGCTGGTGCCGATCGTCGCCGCCCTCGCCGTGAGCCCGGTGGTCTCGATCGAGGCCCAGAACGGCCGGCGGACCGTGGCCGTCGTGCAGGGCAACGCCCCCGACCTGGGCCTCGGCCTGCTCACCGAGGGCGCCACCCTGCGCGAGAACCACCTGCGCAAGACCGCCGAACTGGCCGCGCTGGTCCGAGGCGGCGCGCTGCCGAAGCCGGACCTCGCGGTCTGGCCGGAGAGCGCGACCAGGACCCGTGACCGCGACCCGGTGCTCGACGGCGCCATCGCCGACCTCGGCGTCCCGACCCTGGTGAGCGCGCTGCGCGACGACCAGAACTCCGTCATCGCGTGGGACCCGGAGACCGGGGCGGGCCAGTCGTACGCCAAGCAGGAGCTCGTCCCGTTCGCCGAGCACATCCCGCTGCGCCCGCTCGCCCGGATGTTCACGCCGTTCGCGGACCAGGCCGACCTCGAAGCAGGGACCAGACCCGGTGTCCTCGACATCGCGGGCACGCGCGTGGGCGTCGGCATCTGTTACGAGGTCGCCTATGACTACGTGCTGCGCGAGAGCGCGGCCGACGGTGCCCAGCTCCTGGTCGTGCCGACGAACAACGCCTGGTACGGCCGCGGCGAGATGACCTACCAGCAGCTCGGCATGGCTCGCCTGCGCGCGATCGAGCACGGCCGCGCCGTCGTGGTCGCGGCCATCAGCGGTGTGAGCGCGGTCGTGCGGCCGGATGGAAGCATCGTGCGGTCGACGGGGATGTTCACCGACGACCTGATGGTGGACACCGTGCCGCTGCGCACGGACCTGACGTTCGCGACGAGGTTCGGCGGTGCCGTTCACGTCCTGCTCACCGGCCTGGCACTGGGCGCGTGCGCGGTGGCTCTGTGGTCGCGAGTGCGCGCACGACGGGCAACGGCCTCCCGAGCCGGTCAGGACTGAGACCGCGACGGGCGTGCGTCCCAGCTTGCCGGAACGCACGCCCACGACCGCAACCACCTCTCCGGCGCTCCGGTCTCGCGGCGACCTCAGTTCTTGCCGAGCAGCGCCGACCCCAGCAAAGTGCGCTGGTGCAGCACGGAGAGCCCCTGCCTCTCCGTCGTCAGCAGCCCGGCCTCCCGCAGCACCGTCGTGTGCCGGCTGACCGACGACGGGGACGCCCCGAGCCGTTCCGCCAGCTCGGTCGTCGTCGCCCCGGCGCCGACCGCGGCCAGCACCGCCGACCGCGTGTTGCCGAGCAACGCCGCGAGCGCGCCCTGCTCACGTCGGCCGCTCGCGAGCTGCCGCTGCCACGTCCAGTCGTGGTGCAACGGGTACACCAACGTCGGCGGCAGCCCCGGATCGGCGAACGCGACAGGGGACCGGCGGCAGAAGTACGACGGCACCAGCCGCAACCCGCGCCCGTTGAGGTACAGGTCGCGGTCGTGCGCGTACTGGACCTCCAGCACCGGCGCCCGCCAGTTCATCAACGGCCACATGCCCCGCAGCAGTCCTTCCACGGTGCACGCGGCGCCGTTGCGGTGCACCCGATCGGTCTCGACGGCCTCGTCGATCAGATCGCCGTACGGCTCGATCACCTCGCGGTGGTAGCGGGTGAGCGACTCGGTGAGCTCCATCAGGGACTCGCCGTCTCCCGCCGCCAGCGGACGTGTCCACTCCGGTGTCGGCCGCACGCCGTCGAGCAGCCCGAACTCCTCTCGCAACCGGTGCCGGGGTGTGGACCGGATCGCGGCCAGCGCGCTGCCGAGTCCCTGCGCACCCTCGGGCGGTGTGAGGAAGTCAGGAAAGTACGGCCCCAGCGGAGCGAGCACGGACAGCATGCGGACGCCGGACGTGATCACCTGCCGGTCGCCGTTGCGGCGGACGTGCCGCAGCCACGGCTGCAACAACAACCCGCTGTCCAGCTCCGTCAGCCGGAGCCAGCTGAACACCATTTCCCAGAGCGGATCCACCCTTTCTGCTACCTGCGTACGCTCCAGATCACCGTTGGAAAAATGGATGCGCAACACAGCAACCTCCCCAGGCCAGGTCACCGCGCATAATGCTACTGGGCGTGTCGATCCGCCATTTCGCGCAACGAAAACCGGTCGCGGGACCAGGTCCCGCGACCGGTTTTCGTGCTAGGGCCGGATCAGCCGCAGCTGGTGCTGACCCACTGGTGCGAGCGGATCTTGTAGGTGCCGGCGAGGTCACCCTTCTTGCCCTGCTTCGTGCAGCCGATCGAGCCGTTGTAGCCGGTGTCGCGGTAGAACCTGACGCCCTTGGCGGAGGACGTGCCGCGGTTGTAGACGGACTTGACCTCGGTGTCGTACCAAGAACACTTGTAGGTCCCCGAGGCCCAGTCCGAGTCGGCCACGTCCCACATGCAGCGCTTGCCGGTGCCGCCGAAGTCGTTCCAGAAGCAGACGTTGCCGGTGTTGCAGGCCCAGGCCGCGAGAGCCTGGCCGGTCTCGGCGTCGTACGCCGCGCCCACGGCGGCGGCCTCGGTGACCGGAGCCTCCGCCTGCGCGCTCGGCGCCGCGAGAGCGACCGTGAAGAGCATGACGAGCGGCATCAATGCCGTCAGAATACGCCGAACGAAACTCAACGGATTTCCTCCCCAGTCCTGCAATCAATTCGAACGACGCCACTTTAAGCAGGTCGGGGAAGTTTCGAAAAGCTATTTCTCCGTGGCGCAAAAGCGCTTTTCACGCTCGTCGTGTGTACCTGTGTTTCACGCCCGCCGGGAAGTGCTCGGGATCGCCGTGCGGACGCAGCACCACCTCGGGAAGCTGCCGCTCCGCCGGGACGTAGTGCGCGTACTCGCTGTTGAGCCTCAGCAGCTGGACCTTGATCGCCTCGGCGATCGCCGCCGCGTCCGCCGTCGCGCCCGGCGCGGTCTCGACGATGATCCGCAACCGCCGGTCGCGATCTTCGTCCTCGACCGACTCGATCACGAACTTCCCCGTCACCACGTCGCTGATTCCGGGCTGTTCCAATCCGACGGTCACGTTCTCCGGATAGACGTTCGCGCCGAAGAACGACACGGTGAACAGCGACCGTCCGAACAGGAACACGAACGGCAGCTCCGGCCCGGGCGGGGGAGTGAACCCGTGCCGCGCGCAGTACGCGAGCAGCTCGGCGTGCCCGAGAACCCCGCCCTCGTCGGCGATCCGGTAGCGGACGAGCGGGATCCCGCCGTCCGCGGTGAACACCAGCGTGCCGTCGTGCACCTCGAAGAACCGGCTGGCCGGGTCGTACTGCACGAGCGTCGGCAGGCGCGAGTCGCCGAACACCTCCCGAGCGTGGTCCGGGTGGTCGGCGAAGAACCGGCGCACGGACGCGGACAGCGCCGTCTCGTTGCCCAGCACACCGGAATCCGCTGTGCCGTAAAGGGAAGCGACGTCGGCCGCCGGGTCCGCGATGCCGGCGCGGCGCGACACCAGGTCACGCCACTGCTCGCTGAACACCTCGCCGGCCAGCACCAGCTTGATCCGGTACGCGGCCCAGTCGACGCCCTCCGCGAGCCCGGTGTCGACCACGTCCTTCACGAACGGCGGGTAGCCCAGCAGCACGACCTGCTCGAAGTGCGGCGCGAGCTCGGGCAGCACCCGCAGGATCTCGGCCTTGTTGTTCCCCGGCGCCACCACCGTGATCGGGCACCCCTTGGCCGCGAGATGCCGCACGCACGCCTGCGTGAACAGCCCGCCCACCCACGTGCCGAGCGGGAAGCACACCACGGCCAGCGTCCTGCGCTCGTCCGCGTGGAACCCGTCCACCAGCACCTGCTCGAAGCGCCGTGCCACGTGCAGCTCGTCTTCGATCCCGCGTGGCCAGATCGTCGGCCTGCCGCTGGACCCGGACGACACCGCGATCATGTCGCAGTTCTCGAGCTTCCCGTCGCGGCAGAGCTCCGGCAGCGGGTAGCGGTCGTGGTAGCTCGGCTTGTCGAGCAACGGCAAGCGCTGGAAGTCCGCGAACGTCGTGATCGACGCGGGATCGATCCCGTTCTCGCGCAACAGCTTCCCGTACGCGGGCACGGTCGCGGCGGTGCGCTGGAACAGGTCGAGCACCCAGCTCTCCGACTTCGGCTCGGCGGCCGCGAAGAAGTCGTCGAACGCCTCGCGCACACGGGTCTGGCGGCTGCTGTCCATGGCCCGAGGGTATCGATCCGGCCGTCATTCCATCCGGACCAGACGAACGACGGTTCACGGGCAGTGCCCGGCACTTCTACCGTCTGTGGTTGACCGGGAACTCCCTGCTCCCCGGTCCGAAGGAGTCCAACTTCATGAAATCCCTGCGCATGGGGGCGCTGGCCGTCTTGACGGTCTCCGCGGTCGCCCTCTCGATGACGGGCGCCTCCGCCCATGATCCGAACACCGCCGAAGGACAGGCCGCCGCGAGGAC
Organism: Lentzea sp. NPDC055074; assembly: GCF_053608005.1. Taxonomy (NCBI): domain Bacteria; kingdom Bacillati; phylum Actinomycetota; class Actinomycetes; order Pseudonocardiales; family Pseudonocardiaceae; genus Lentzea; species Lentzea sp. NPDC055074. Next base: position 359,435 of record NZ_JBSGUQ010000002.1, on the reverse strand, counting down.
GTTCCTCGCGGACCACGAGCCCGCCGCCCGCCACGCCGTCACCGGCCAGGCCGCCGGTGTGCCGTGCGTCGACGGCAAGGCCGACATCTACCCCTGCAAGAACGTGGACCTGCTCAGCGTCCTGCCCCTGTCCGCGATGGGCGGTGGCAACGGCAACGACATCTGGGGCTGGACCGACCCGTCCTCCGGCAAGGAGTACGCGATCGTCGGCCGCACCAACGGCACCGCGTTCGTCGACGTCAGCACGCCCACGGCGCCGAAGTTCCTGGGCAACCTGCCCTCCAACGGCGGCAGCAGCTCCTGGCGCGACATGAAGGTCTACAAGGACCACGCCTTCATCGTCGCCGACTTCATCACCGGCCACGGGATGCAGGTGTTCGACCTGACCCGCCTGCGGACGATCACCACGCCTCAGACGTTCACGGCTGACACCCTGTACAAGGAGTTCGGCCCGGCGCACAACATCGCCATCAACGAGGAGACCGGGTACGCGTACGCGATCGGCTCCAACACGTGCAGCGGCGGCCCGCACATGGTCGACATCCGCACGCCGAAGTCGCCGAAGAACGCGGGCTGCGTCGCTCAGGACGGCTACACGCACGACAACCAGTGCGTGATCTACCGCGGCCCGGACGCGACCTACCGCGGCAGGGAGATCTGCTTCAACTCCAACGAGGACACGCTGACGATCGTCGACGTGACCGACAAGGCCAAGCCGGTCCAGATCGTGCGCAAGGCCTACTCCGGCGCGCAGTACTCGCACCAGGGCTGGCTGACCGAGGACCAGCGCTACTTCCTGCTCGACGACGAGCTCGACGAGTCGCGCGGCACCGACAAGCGCACCAAGACCTACATCTGGGACCTCGCGTCGCTGGCGAACCCCGTGCACACGGGCGTCTACAACTCGCCCGCCACGGCGATCGACCACAACCAGTACATCAGGGGCAAGTACTCCTACCAGGCCAACTACCAGGCTGGCCTGCGCATCCTCGACGTCAGCAACGTCGCGTCGGCGCAGCTGACCGAGGCCGGCTACTTCGACATCTACCCGGCGGCCAACGAGGCGAAGTTCAACGGGGCGTGGAGCAACTACCCGTACTTCGCCAGCGGCATCGTCCTGGTCAACGGCATCGAGCAGGGCCTGGTCGTGGTCAAGCCCAACCTCGGCGCCGTCGAGCCGCCGCCCACCGGTGGCAAGTTCGAGAACACGGCCGACGTGCAGATCCCGGACAAGGGCGCCGCGGTGACGTCGCCCGTCTCGGTCTCCGGCGTGCCCGGCAAGGCTCCGTCCGCGCTGAAGGTGAACGTCGACATCAAGCACCCGTACCGCGGTGACCTGGTGATCGACCTCGTCGCGCCCGACGGCACCTCGTTCCGCCTCAAGGGTTCCGGCAACGACTCCGGCGACAACGTGGTGACCACCTACACGGTCAACGCCGCCGCCGAGGACGCCGCGGGCACCTGGCAGCTCAAGGTGCAGGACGTCGCCAGCTCCGACGTCGGCTACGTCGACGCCTGGAGCCTTCAGTTCTGACCCTGACGCGGGTGGGCGGTCCCCGGGCCGCCCACCCGCGCCGCGAGGAGTTGTCATGCGCAAGCTGAGCATCACCGACTGGTTCTTCGTCCTGCTCGCCGTCGCCGTGGTGGCCGGAGGCGGGGTCATGGTGTTCGCCAGGTCCGCACCGCCGATGCAGCACCAGAACATGGGCGCGGTCGTGCCCGCCGCGCACAGCGACGGACTGTCCGATGTGGAGAGCGGCTACCGCTTCGAGCCGGTCAGCACGCCCGGCACGCGGGGTACGGCGGTGCCGGTGGCGTTCCGCATCCTCGACAGCGCGAACAAGCCCGTCACCAGGTTCCTCGACAACCAGACCAAGCAGATGCACTTCTTCTCGGTCCGCGAGGACATGGCCGTCTTCGAGCACCTGCACCCGGTGCTGGACGGCGACACCTGGCGCACCACGGTGTCGTTGCCCGACGGCGGCGTCTACCGGATGTTCGCGGAGTTCGTGCCGCTCGACACGGCGGACCCCCGCCACCCGGTCGTGCTCGGCGTGCCGTTCAGCGTCCCCGGCGACACGACCATCGCCGCGGTGCCGGCCCCGTCGGACGGCATCACGGCCACCGACGGCTACACCCTCGTACGCGTGGACCAAGGCGAGCTCAAACCCATGAGCGCTCACACGTTGCGCCTGTCGATCCGCGCGCCGGACGGCACGCCCGTGAGCTCGCTGGAGCCCCACCTCGGCGCGAACGGGCACATGACCGGCTTCCACACCATGCTGCTCTCCGCCACGCACCTGCACCCGGTCGAGCTGGCGGGGATTCCCCTGAACAACGGCGAGCTGAGCTTCCAAGCAGTGTTCGCCGACCGGGGCGAGTACCGGCTGTTCCTGGAGTTCGTGCACGGCGGCCAGCTGCACCGCGCCGCGTTCACCGTTGGTGTTGTTTGACTCTATTGCTTCAGTGTTGACTGAACTAAGTGTTCGGCGCGGTTCTCAGGAAAAGATCGTTAGCTTGGACGAGGTGCGCATCCTCTTCTCGTGCCGCCCCGCCTACGGCCACCTGTTCCCGCTGGTCCCACTGGCCAGGGCGGCACAGCGGGCCGGCCACGAGGTCGTGTTCGCGACCGGTCCGGGTTTCGTGGAGAAGGCGCGGGAGCTGGGCTTCGAGGCGCACGCGTCCGGCATCTCGATCGCCGAGGCCGAGGCGGAGGCCCGCAGGACGCACGGCGACGCGGACGTCCCGCGGCTGCTGATCACGATGTTCGCGGACCTGGTGCCACGGGCGACGGTCAGGGATCTCGGCGCGCTCCTTCCGCGGGTCCGGCCGGATCTGGTCGTCTACGAGCAGAGCGACGCGGGCGCCGCGAAGGCCGCGCGCGACGCCGGGATCCCGTTCGTGTCGCACGTGATCGGCCGCTCGTTGCCGCCCGCGATCCAGGAGAGGGCCGCGGGGGAGATGGCGTGGATGTGGGACGGCACCGAGCCGGCCGACCTGATGCTGGGGGACGTCGTGGTCGACCTGTGGCCGGACGTCGTGCGGGACCCGGTCGTCGCGGCGCTGCCCACCGTGCTGCGGATGCGGCCGTCGGCGTTCGACCTGGACGTGCCGATGCCGGAGATCGACAGCACGAAACCGTTGGTGTACCTGACCCTGGGAACGGTGTCGCACACCGCGACGGAGGTGTTGCGGCAGGCGATGGACGGCCTTGCGCGGCTTCCGGTGAGCGTGCTGGTCGCCTTGGGCCCCGGCGCGCCGCCGGAGGACGTGCCGCCCACTGTGCGGGTCGCGGGGTTCGTGCCGCAGGCGGAGGTGCTGCGCAGGGCTGATCTCGTGGTGCACCACGGCGGGACCGGAACGGTCCTGGGCGCGCTGGCGGCGGGCCTGCCGCAGCTCGTGCTGCCGCAGGGCGCGGACCAGTTCGTCAACGCCGACGTGCTCGCGGAGTCGGGCGCGGGCGCGAAGCTCGTGGGGCCGGAGATCACCGCCGACGCCGTCGCCGCGGCGGCGGGCCGTCTGCTCGACGACCCGGCCGCGCGGGAGGTGGCGGACAGGGCCCGGTCCGAGATCGCGGACATGCCGGACCCCGCCGCCGTCGTTCAGGAACTCACGGAACTGGTGCGGGAGAGGGTTTGACGTCGGCGCCCGCCTCCAGGTGGTCGGGCAGCGACGCGCGGTAGATCGGCATCGCCGCGGCGGTGGTGACGATGGCGACCGCGACCAGGATCGCGAACATCTCCGGAGTCACCAGGTCGTAGGCGAGGCCGATGTTGATGAAGATCAGGATCATCAGCCCGCGCGCGTTCATCAGGCCGCCGACCGCCGACGCGTAGCGCCAGGAGTAGCCCTGCGCGCGGACCACGAGGCCGCAGCCGAGGTACTTGCCGGCGAACGCGGCCAGCATGATCACCGCGAGCGGGAACCACAGCGCGCCGCCGGAGCCGAAGCCGTCGATGCGGGTGTTGAGGCCGCTGAACGCGAAGAACACCGGCAGCAACAGGATCGAGTTGAGGTCGGAGAGCTTGGTCTCCAGCTCGTGGCGGACGACCTTCGACTTGGGCATCGCGAGGCCGGTGATGAAGCCGCCGAACACGGAGAAGACGCCGATGTAGTCGGTGTACCAGCCCGCGACCAGCACGATCAGCAGGATGACCGCCACCATGTCGCGGCTGAGCCTGCCGTCGCGCTCGGCGCGTTCGCCGAGCTTGGCGAGCCACTTGCGGCCGAGCGTGAGCATCAGGCCGGCGAAGATCGCCGCACCGAGGATGGTGCGCAGGGCGCCGGACGGGCTGCCGGACGTGCCGACCGCGATGATCAGCGCGAGGAACGCCCACGCCACGGCGTCGTCGATGGCGGCGGCGACGAGGGTGAGGCCGCCGATGGGGGTGTTGGCGATGCCGCGTTCCTGCAGGATGCGGGCGAGCATGGGGAACGCGGTGATCGAGAGGGCGCCGCCGACGAACAGCACGAACACCCACAGGCTCGATCCCTCGGGGCTCAGGGTGTCGAAGAAGATCACCGCCGCGCCCGCGCCGAGCAGGAACGTCGGCACGATGCCGGACACCGCGAGCACGGACGCCTTGCGCGCGTTGGCTCCGGTGGTGAGTCCGTGGTCCAAAGAGGACCCGACGAGGAACATGTAGAACGTGAGGCCGATCGTGCTGAGCACGTAGAGGGTGCTCTTGACGTCGGCGGGGAAGAGCTGGGCCTGGACGCCGGGTGCGACGGCACCGAGGAGCGCGGGGCCGAGCAGGACGCCGGCGACCATCTCGCCGACGACCCTGGGTTGTTTGATCAGCATGGCGAGGCGCCCGCACACCGTGGTGGCGACGAGGACGACCGCCAGCGCGGCGAAGACCTGCAGCGCGAAGTGGATCTGGTTCACCGGGCATCTCCTGGGATCAGTGCCGGACCGGGCAACCCTGCGTGTCGTGCGTGTCGAAGTAGCGCCCCGCCAGGCGGAGCCGGTGGGCGTGCAGCACCATCGCGGTGCCGAGGACGAGCTGGGCGACGCTGCGCCAGACGTCCTCCCACCGGTCCCGCACGCGCATCAGCGTCAGCCTGGACCGCGGCGCGGGGCCGTCGCGGACGAGAAGGCACGGTCCGCGGCTGGGCAGGGAGCGGGTGTGCGTGACGGTGGAGTGGAGCGTGACGCGGCGCAGGACCTCGCGGGCGGACGCGCGCATGACGACGGGGGAGAGGCGCCACGCCGGGCAGGGGCGGTTGGCGGCGACGCCGAACGGGATGTGGTGCTCGCGGCGGGCGCCGGTGTTCTCCCAGCGGCCGGGGTCGAACTCGTCCGGGTTCGCGTAGCCGGTGGCGTGGTAGGCGGGATAGCTGAAGCACAGCACCGATCCCGCCGGGAACGACGTGTGCTCGTCCAGCACGATGTCCGCGGTCGTGATGCGGTGGGCGATGCCGAACAACGGGTAGAGCCGGAAGGTCTCGTCGAGCACGTGGGCGAAGTACCTGTCGTCGTTGACCTTGCTGGCCGCCGTGGGGTGCTGAGCGAGGGCGAGCAGCAGGTGCGTCATGGCCTCGGCCATCTGCACGACGGCGGTGTTGAAGTAGGTGCCCTGCAGGTAGTGGACCTGTTCGGTCTCGGACAGCGTCCCGGGCAACGGGTGCCGGACGTCGGCGAGCCGGACCCGCAGGTAGCGGGTGAGGCGGGCGCGGCGGGAGGGATGCCGCAGACCCGTGCACTTCAACGAGGTCACGACGTCGGTGGCGTGGTCGACGATGAGGTCGCGGGCGTGGCGCGGGCACGGTTCGGCGAACACGAGCTCGTAGAAGTACTCGGCCCACACCGGCATCATCAGCTCGCGCAGCCGCACCGCCGTGACGCGGCCGGCGAGCACCTCGTCGAGCACCTTCGCGGTGCAGCGGGTGGCGGCGGCGGACAGTTCGGCGCTCGTCCCGGAGAGGAAGGCGCGGGTCGCGCGGGCCACGTCGTCGTAGCGGGGCCCGGCCTCCAGGTGTTCCTGGTGGACCTCGGGGCCGGGGGAGAGCCAGTACCAGAACAGGTCCGAGAGCCCGGCGCCCTTGCTGCGGCCGTTCGCGGCGGGGTGGCTGTAGAGCTCCTGGAAGCGGTCGGGGCCGACCTGGTCGTTGGGGAAGGTGATGGCGTTGTCCCCGTTGACCTTCTCGAACACCTTGGCGCGCAACGCGACCACCCGTTCGGGCAACCAGCTCAGCACCGGGCCACCACCATGTCGCGGGTCAGCTCGCCGCCGCAGAGCGCGAGGACGTGCCGGAACTCGTCGCGCAGCACGTCGAGCACGCGCCGCACGCCCTGTTCGCCGTCCGCCGCCAGTCCCCACAGGACGGGTCTGCCGATGCCGACGGCCGATGCTCCGAGTGCCAGTGCCAGCGCGATGTCGCCTCCACCGCGGACGCCGCCGTCGAGCACGACCGGTACCCGTCCGGCCACGGCGTCGACGACGGCGGGAAGTGCGTCGAGCGACGCCGGTACGAGGTCGAGCTGTCGTCCGCCGTGGTTGGACACGACGATGCCCGCCATGCCGTGGCCGACGGCGGTCACCGCGTCCATCGGGTGCAGGATCCCCTTGACCCACAACGGGAGCGAGGTCATCTCCCGCAGCCGGTCGAGGTGGTCCCACGAGATCGCCGCGGACATCTCGATGTCGCGCAACGGCACCCCGGCCAGGTCGCGCATGTTCTCCGCGGCGAGTCCGGCGGGCAGGTCGTGGAACCCGTGCGCGATGTCCCGCCGGTGCCGGCCGAACACCGGGGAGTCGACCGTGACCACCAACGCCGTGCAGCCCGCCTGTTCGGCGCGCCGCACCAGGGCCTCCGTGACGTCCATGTCGGGCTGGACGTAGAGCTGGAACCACACCGGCCCGCTCGCGGCCGCCACGACGTCGGCGACGGGCACGGTCGAGGCCATGCTCGACACGAGCACCGTCCCGGCGGCGGCCCGCGCGGTCGCCAGCTCGCCGTCGGGGTGGGCGAGCCGGTGGAACGCGGTCGGCGAGACCAGCACCGGGAAGTCGTCGGGGACCTCCTTGCCCCGCAACACCCTCGGTAGCAGGGCGAGGCGCCGGAACGCGGCCTCGTTCTCCGCGAGCACGACCTCGTCCCCGACCCCGCCCGCGAAGAAGTCGTAGTGGACGGGGTCGAGCACCGCGCGTGCCTTGTCGTGCAGTTCCGCGAGCACCGGGTTCACCGCAGGTACTCCCGCAGCGGGGCCTTGTGGACCTTCTCGCTGTCCCACTCGTTCTCGAGGTTCTCGGTGACGTGGTGCTCGTCGACGAGCACGCCGCCGCGGAACCGCCGCACGACCGGGTGCAGGTAGCGGCCGTCGAGCCCGCTGGTGTCCTCCTGGGAGTTGCGGCCCGCGGTGATGTCGAACGGGTTGACCTTGTCGTGGTCCTCGCCGTACTCCAGCGTCACGGTGAGGTACGACTCGACGTCGCCGAACTCACCGCGTTCGACGGCCTCGTGCAGGTGCGCGACGGGTACCTCCTCCAGGTACCGGACGGTGCCGTCCGCGCCGGTCAGCACGACGTCGGCGAGGAAGCCGAACAACTGCCACAGCGCTGAGGTCCGGTTGACGCGCTCGATGATCGCCTCGGTGACGTCCTCGACGGACCGGCTGGGCCAGTCGACGCCGTGGTAGCGCTGTTCGGTGATCCGGTGCAGTGCGCGGACGCCGTAGCGGAAGCCGTGGATGAACCCGCTGGTCGACTTCTTGAAGTCGCGCATCTGCGTGATCGTGCCCGCGAAGAACAGGTCGGGGACGTTCACCGACTCCCACGCCGCCGTCTGGTCCGGGAAGCGCGACTTGATCGTCAGCCGCGGGCGGCACTCCGGTGCGAAGATCGAGGCGTCGAACCGGAACCCGGTCGCCAGGATGACCCGGTCGTACCGGATCTCCTTCACCACCTCGTCGACCCGCTGGAAGCTGACCTTCACGAGGTAGCCGTCGCCGTCGCGGCGGATGCCCTTGACGTGCCCGTCCAGCAACGCGTTCTGCGACTTGAGCTGGTAGGTGTCGAGGAAGTTGTTGTTCACGGCCCGCAGGTGGCCGACGAAGTGCGTCTGCCACGCGAGCTTCAGCGACCCCGGCCCGGCGACGTGGATGACCGACGTGGTCTCCATGAGCGCGTCGGCGGTCTCGAACGCCGAGTTGCCGCGCCCGATGATCAGCACCCGCTTGTTCACGAAGTCCTGCGGGTCGACGGAGACGTCGTAGTAGTGCTCGGCGTGTTCGGCGCCTTCGATGTCCGGCACGTACCGCTGCGACACGCCCGTCGCGACGATGACCCGCTTCGCGCGGTAGGTGCCGCCGTGCTGGTCGCGCACCACGAAGTCGTCCGGCCGCGTCACCGACACGACGCGGGTGTCGTAGCGGACCGGCAGGTCGTTCTTGACCGCGAAGTCGCCGAGGTAGCGGACCATGTCGTCGGCCTGGGGGAAGTAGCGCGGGGTGTAGCCGGTGAACAGCAGCGCGGGATCGTCGGACAGCAACGAGTTCCAGTCGACCCGCAGGTTCAGCTCGGGGTCGTCCCAGCCGGTGTAGATCTTGTTGATGGAGATCAGCTGCCGGTGCCGGGGGAAGCGGGTGAAGAACGTCCCCGCGGACTGCCCCGCCTCCAGCACGAGGTGCTCACGGCCATCCTGTTTGAGCAGGTGGGAAGCCTGCAGGCCCGCGGGGCCCGCGCCGATCACCAGACACTCGGTCGTTACCTCGCTCGACACGACGTTCTCCTTAGCTCGCGCTTGTCGGGTTTGCCGCTGGGAGCGACGGGAGGTTCGGAGATCGCGGTGACCTTCGCGGGGGCGCAGGCCGCGCCCAGCCGTCCGGTCACGAGCGTCCGCAGCTCTTCCAGCTCCGGGACGCGGTCGGCCTTCGGGACGACGAACGCGTGCACTGCCTCGCCGGTGTCGTCGTCCGGCACGGCGACGACGTAGGCCTCCGCGACGTCGGGGTGTTCCGCGAGCACCTGCTCGATGGGGCCGACGTGGTGCAGGTTCGCGTAGACGATGACGACGTCCCTGGCCCGCCCGGTGAGCCGCAGGTAGCCGAAGGCGTCGAACCGGCCGAGGTCGCGGGTGCGGACCCAGCCGTCGACGAACACCTCGGCCGACTCCTCGGCGTCACCCCAGTACCCGCCTGCCTGGCCGGGGGTGCGGACGAACAGCTCGCCGTCGCGCAGCTCCACCTCGACCGGCGGTCTCCCCACCGTGCCGGGGGGATCGTGCGGTGTGGCCATGGAGATCATGCCGGTCTCGGTCTGCCCGTAACCGTGGAACAGCACGGGTCCCAGGACTTCCAGGGCTTCGCGGTGCCGTTCGGGCGTGAGGGGAGAACCGGAGACCAGCAGGGCCTTCAGCGTTCCCAGGTCGGCGGGGTCGCGTTTCTGGGAGGCGACGAGCTTCGCCAGGCCCGGCACGGTGATCACGCGTGCGGTGGCCCCGAGGTCGGTGATCGCGGTGGCCGGGTTCTCCGCCACGACGATCGTGCCGCCGGCGGTCAGGGTGAGGGCCGCGTACTCGAACATGACCTGGCTCGACAGCGATCCGAACACGAGGTAGCGGTCGAGCCGGGTCGCGAGGTCCTGGATCGCCGGTGGCCAGGCTTCCGGGCGCGCGGTCCAGGCGTTGGTCATGGAGGCGTAGGTCTGGGCGCAGGCCTTGGGGGTGCCGGTGCTGCCGCTGGTGTGGAGGAGGCGGGCGACGTCGCCGGGGCGGCCGTCGCAGCGCAGGGGATCGGGGGAGTGGCGGAGCAGGTCCGCGGTGGTGAGGGCCGGCGGGTCGTCCGGTGCTCCTGCCCCGTCCCTCACCACCGCCTTGATCTCCAGCCCGAGCAGGTGCCTCACCTGGGCCTCGGTCAGCCCCGGCCGCACCCCCACCACCCGCGCCCCCACGGCGTGCCCGGCCAGGATCGTCGCGAAGGCCTCGGTGTTCACCCCGAGCAGCAACGCCAGGCCGTCACCGGGCCCGATCCCGTTCGCCCGCAACCCGGTCGCGATCCGCGCCGTGAGCGAGAGCATCTCCGCCCCGGTCACCATGCGGGTGCCGTGCTCGAACACCGGCCGGTCCACCGCGGCGGCGAGCACGTCGAGCAGCGCGCGCGGGAACTGCCCGGTGTCACGCGCCGGCAAGGCATTCCTTCACGAACACCGCCAGCGGCTGCTGGTGCACCTCCGGCACGTCCCAGTGGTTCTCCAGGTTCTCGGCAAGGTGGTGCGTCGCGGCGAGCACGCCGTGGCGGTAGTAGCGGACGACCGGGTGCAGGTAGCTCGCGTCGGCCGCGTTGAAGGCGTCGTTCTCGGCCACGCGCGGGATGCTGATGTCGAACGGGTCGACCGTGTCGTGGTCCGGCCCGTACTCGAGCGTCGCGACGAACCGGTGCTCCGCCGGGCCGAGGCCGCCGTCCGCCACGAACGCGACCGGCACCTCCTCGGTGTGGCGCGCGGAGCTCCCGGTGACGCTCACGACGTCGCCGATGACGGCGAACTGCTGCCACAGGCACGAGGACGTGTTGACCCTGGCGACGACCGCGTCGCCGATCGCCTCGGGTGACAGCTCCAGATCGGTGCCCCGCCAGTCGACGCCGTGGTTGCGGGCGCTCAGGACGCGGTGCAGCGCGCGGGCGCCGTAGCGGAAGCCGTGGATGAACCCGCTGGTCGACTTCTTGAAGTCGCGTGACTGCGTGATCGTGCCCGCGAAGTACAGGCCGGGGATGTTCACCGACTCGAACGCCGAGGTCAGCTGCGGGAAGCGGTCCTTGATGACCAGCGCCGGCCGGCAGTCCTCCGCGAAGACCGAGGAGTCGAACCGGAAGCCGGTGCACGCGATGATGCGGTCGTACTCCAGTTCGCGGACTTTCTCGGCCGTGCGCGCGTAGCGGAACTGGATGCGGAAACCGCCTTCGGGCCTGGGTTCGATGTTCTCGACGTTGCCGTCGATGACCGCGTTCTCGCTCTTGAGCTGGTAGGTGTCGAGGAAGTTGTTGTTCACCGCCCGCAGGTGCCCGACGTAGTGCGTCTGCCAGGCGAGCCTCACCGAGTGCGGGCCGGCGACGTGGATGACGGCGGCGTGCTCGACCAGGGCGTCGGCGGTCTCGAAACCGGAGTTGCCCTTGCCGATCACGAGCACCCGCTGCCCGGTGAACGACTCGGGGTCGGTGTCGAAGGTGTCGTAGCGCTCGGCGTGCTCGATGCCGGGGATCGGCGGCACGTAGAGCTGCGAGACCCCGGTCGCCATCACGAGGTTCTTCGCGTGCCACGTCTGTCCGCTGTGGTCCTGCGCGACGAACCCGTCGTCGTCACGGGAGATGCGCGTGACGTCGATGTCGTAGTGGATCTTCAGGTTCGCCGCGCAGTCCTGGAGGTAGCGGACGATGTCGTCGGCGTCCGGGAAGTACCGGGGCGTGTAGCGGGTGAACAGCAGCTCGGGGTCGTCGAGCAGCAGCGAGTTCCAGTCCATCCGCATCCGCTGCTCCGGGTCGGTGAACCCGGTGTGGACCTTGTTGATCGAGATGAGCTTGCGGTGCCGCGGGTAGCGGGTGAAGAACGTGCCGGCCCCGCTGCCGCGCTCGAGGACGGCGTAGTCACGACCGTCCCGCTCGAGCAGCGCCGCGAGCTGCAACCCGGCCGGTCCCGCGCCGATGATCAGGTAGTCGTGAGCCATGGACGGGGAAGCTACCCACGCGATCTCAGAACTCTCTGAGATCGGCTGCCTACCGTCCGTCCCGTGACCACGACCGCCTCAGACACGTCCGTGGACCTGGGTTCGCCCCTGACTCCCGCGCACCTGCGACGCTCGTCCGCACCACTGGACGTGCTCGTCGGCTCCGGCGTTCTCGACCGCGTCGAACGGGGCCGCGCCTACCTGCGCACGGTCCTCGCCGACGACGAGCGCCCGGTGTACGGCGCGAAGACCGGATTCGGTGCCCTGGTGGGCTTCGCGGGCAGGTCCTCCGAGGCCGACCAGTGCGACAACACCCTGGCACACCTGGGCGCGGGCCAGGGCCCCGACCTGCCCCTGGACGTCGCCAGAGCCGCGCTGCTGGTGCGCACCTGGTCGCTGGCCCAGGGCCTGTCCGGCGTGTCCGCGCACGTCGTCGAGGGCCTGTCCGCGATGTTCGCGACGACGTTCGTCCCGGCCGTCCCGCGCTACGGCTCGGTCGGCGCCAGCGGCGACCTCATCCCGCTCGCCTACGCCGCCCAGGCACTGCGCGGCCGCGGCCACGCCTACCTCGACGGCGTCCGCCTCCCCGCCGCCGAAGCACTGACCTCGGCCGGCCTCACCGCGTTGCAGCTCGACGGCCGTGACGCCCTCGCCCTGGTCAACGGCACCTCCGTGACGACCGCCGCCACCGCCCTGGCCCTGTCGTCGGTCCGCGCCTCCCACCGCGCCCTGGCCGACCTCACCTGTCTGCTCGTCGACGTCGTCGGCGCCGACCCCGGCTTCACCGACCACCGCCTGATCTCCGCGTTCGGGCACACCGGCGCCGTCACAGTGGCGTCTTGGATGCGCTCCATGCTCGACGGCACGACACCGAGCGGCCTGCGCGCGTTGCAGGAGCCGTACAGCATCCGCTGCTCACCCCAGCTCCTCGGCGCCGCGGAGGACGCCCTGCGCTACGTCGACAGCGTCGTCGCCGCGGACCTGGGCGGAGTCAGCGACAACCCGCTGTTCTTCCCCGAGGACGACCTCGTGGCCCACGGCGGCAACTTCTTCGGCCAGCCCGCCGCCTTCGCCGCCGACGTCCTCGCCATGGTCACCGCCTCCCTGGGCAACCTCGCCGAACGCCAGCTCGACCTCCTCGTCGACCCGGCCCGCAACACGGGCCTGCCCCCGATGCTCGCCGCCGGACCAGGTCAGCAGCACGGCTTGCAGGGCGTCCAGCTGGCCACGACCGCGTTCGTCGCCGAGATCCGGCGCGGGGTGCTGCCGGCCAGCACGCAGAGCCTGCCGACCAACCTGCACAACCAGGACGTGGTGCCGTTCGGCACGCAGGCGGCGTTGCGCGCGTACGACCTCGCGGAGTTGCTGCGGCTGCTGTGCGGCTCGCTCGCCCTGGGGCTGCGGCAGGCCGTGCACGTCGGGGGCCGCCGGCCGACCGCGCCCCGGTGCGCGGCGTTGCTGGACGCGCTGGCGTCGGCGATCGAGCCGGTGGATCCGGACCGGCCGCTCGACGTGGACGTCCGGGTGGCGGCGGAGGTGGTGATCGACGGGCAGTGGTGACGAGACCTCACGGGCAGGCGCTGGCGATCCGCTCCCGGACCGTCGGCGCCGCCCCACCCACCGGAATCCGCAACGTGAACCGAGCCCCCACCCCGGGCCGCCCCACCGCGGACACCGTCCCCCCGTGCCCGGTCACGATCTCCCGCACCAACGCGAGCCCCAGCCCGAACCGCCCCTCCCCGGCCCCGCGGTGGAACCGCTCGAACAACCGCCCCGCCTCACCGGCCTCGAACCCCTCCCCGTTGTCCGCCACCACCAGGGAGACCACTCCGTCGCCGCCACGCACGCTCACCGAGATCCGCCCACCCTCGGGCGTGTGCCGGACGGCGTTGGCCAGCAGTTCGTCGACAGCCCGCCGCAGCCCGGTCTCGATCCCGTGCACCACCACCGGGTGACCGGGATGGTCCAGCGTCAGGGTGATCCGGCGCTCGGCAGCACGTTCGGTCTCGCCGACGACCGCGGCCTCCGCTACGTCCGCCAGGTCGACGGGTCTGCCGAGGCGCTGGTCGAGCTGTGCCGACTCCAGCAGGTCGTCCACCACGTCGGCGAGCCCTCGGATCGACCTGGCCAGCGCGTCGAGGTCGGTGCGCTGGGCGTCGGGCAGGTCGACGGCGGCCGCGAGCAGCTGGGCGCGGAGGTAGGCGCGGGCGATCGGGGTGCGGAGCTCGTGGCTCGCGTCGGTGACGAACCTGCGTTGCCGGGCCAGCGCCTCCGCCAGCGGGCCCACTGTGCGGCGGCTGACGCCGAGGCCTATCAAGGCCGCGACCACGAGGCCGCAGACCAGTGCGATCGCCAATGCCTGCAGGAGGTTCGTGCGGTCGGCGAGCTGGTAGCGCAGGTCGAACACCGCCTGCACGGTCGTGCCGTCCGCGCCCGGTGCCGTGAGCACCATGTACTCCGTGCCGTTCGCCACGACGTCACGGGGCACCGAGGCACCCGACCTGTGCACCGCGTCGATGTCGCCGCGCAGGGGGAACCCGTCCGGCACCTCCAGCGGCCCCTCGTGCAGCACGCCGTCCTCCAGCACGAACACCCACGCGCACCGGGGCGCGATGCCCGGCACGCCGTACTGGGCGTTGTACCGGAGCTCGCGCGACACCTGGGTCTCCTGGGCGTGCGCCATGACGGTGTACGCGATGGCGCCGACGAACGCGATCATCAGCGTGATCGCGAGGCCCACCAGCACGCTGACCCTCAGCCGCGCCCGCCTGATCTCGGCGCGTTCCGCCTCGGCCCACGACCTCACAGCGCCCCCAACCGGTAGCCGATCCCCTGAACCGTCTGGACGACCGAACGCCCGACCTTCGACCGCAGGTAGTGCACGTAGGTGTCCACAATGGACTGCGAGGGCGCGTCGCAGAACACCGTGCGCCGCAACGCCGCCCGCGTGTGCACCGTCTCGGGGTGGGTGGCGAGCACCCGCAGGAGCGCGAACTCCCTGGTGGTGAGCGGAATCTTCTCACCGTCGGGGAGCACGACCTGGTGTTGTTCGAGCTCCAGGCGGCCGGCGCCGATGCGCAGCACCGCGGCCAGCTGCACGGCGCGCCGGCACAGCGCCCGCAGTCGTGCGGTCAGCTCGCCCAGGTCGAACGGTTTGGCGAGGTAGTCGTCGGCGCCGGCGTCGAGGCCGTCGATCCTGTCGTGCACCGACCCCATCGCGGTGAGCATCAGGGTCTGGGTGCGCACGGACCGGGAACGCAACCGGGACACCAGGTCCAGCCCGTCGACCGCCGGCAGGACGCGGTCGATCACGACCACGTCGTAGGGGTGGGTCAGGGCGAGGTGCAGACCGCGCTGCCCGTCGAAGGCGACGTCGACTTCGTAGTCCTCACCGCGCAACACCGCGGCGAGCAGCTCCACCAGTTCGCGGTCGTCGTCCACGAGCAGCAGCCGGAAGCGGGGGGCCGGCCGCGTCTTCGAGGAGATCCGCACGATGACAACGATCGCACCGCGCACGGCGCCGAACCAGGACGCACAGCCAACGGACAGCTCGGCCGCCGGACCGGGAACGCCGGGGGCGGCGGAAGTTCCCCGGTCGCACGGCTTCGCCGCCCGCCGGGCCCCGGCTGATCAAAGATAAACATGTGAAGCCGGTCGTCGCGTGACCTGCGATCACGCGACGACTGTGAACGAGCTACCAGGCGGGTGCCACGGCGGAGATGGTGCGCAGCTCGCCGACCCAGCCCGCGGTCGCGATGGCGCGCAGCACGTCGTCGCCCTCGGCGAGCGTGCCGTGCGGGCCCAGGACGGCCGCGTCCCCGTCGTGCCAGCGCACCGGCAGTTTGCCGTGCCGTTCCAGCAGACCGGCGAACTTCGTCGTCAGCTTGGCGGTACCGATGTGCACCCAGCGGCTCGGGAACAGCTCCAGCAGCTCGATCGTCGCCGGGCTCAGCTCGGGCACGACGGTGATGCCGTGGTCGCGGCCGTACTCGACGAGATCGCGCAGCGCGTCCGCGTCGCCGTCCGGGAACACGTGCAGCACGTTGAGCTTGTAGGCGGCCATCCGGTCGATCGCCCTGCGCATCTCGGCGGGTGCCAGCAGCGCGCTCGACACACCGCGCCACGCGAACGCGGGGGAGTCGCGCAGGTCGGCCGCGCGGACCGTGCCGTCGCGGGTCATCAGCTGCCGGAACGACTGCACACCGTGCCGCAGCCCGGCCTGGGTGCCCGCGCGCAGCATGATGGCGTCGTTGCTGACCAGCAGCGCGTACCCCTCGGGGCCGAGTCCGCGCATCGCCGGGTCGTGCGACACCATCAGCATCCCGTCGGGCGACTCCGCCAACAGGTAGCCGGTCTCCCGGAAGACGTGCTCGCGCAGCATCGCGGCCGCGGTGCGCGCCTGCCCGGTCACCCGGACGGTCACGTCTTCGGTCAGTACGAACGAGCCCGTGCGACGGGGCGCGCTCGAGGGCATGGGAACAATCACCGGTTTCCTCTCCAGCGAACTAACGCTGGGTGTATCAGGTGAGTTCCGGCAATCGGACGCGGAACGTGGTTCCGGTGCCTGTCGTGCTGGTCACATCGACCGATCCGGCGTGCGCCTCGACGAGCTTGCGGACGATCGCGAGGCCCAGCCCGCTGCCGCCCGTGCTGCGGCTGCGCGACTTGTCCGCGCGCCAGAACCGGTCGAACACGTGGGGGAGGTCCTCGGCCGGGATGCCCGAACCGGTGTCCGCCACCGTGATCACGACCTCGCCCTCCCCGGACGTGGCCTCGACCGCCACCGAGCCACCGGCGGGCACGTACCGCAGCGCGTTCGCGACGAGGTTGTCGAGGATCTGCCGCAACCGCAGGGCATCGGCGCGCACGACCAGCGACCGGTCCGCCGACACCGTCAGCGTGACGCCCGCCTGTGCGGCACGGACCTCGTGCGCCGCTTGGACCTGTTCCAACGCCGACGCGACATTCACCCGTTCGAGCGTCAGGCGCAACGAGCCCGCGTCGGCGACGGCGAGGTCCTGCAGGTCGTCCACGACGTGCTGCAGCACGAGCGCCTCCTTGAGCAGCAACGTGATCAGCGCCGGGTCGAGGTCGCTCACCCCGTCCTCGGCCGCCTCCAGCCAGCCCCGGATGTTGCTCAACGGCGTCCGCAGCTCGTGCGCCACGTCGCTGACCATCGCCTTGCGCGCCTGCTCCAGCTGCGCCCTGTTCGCCGCCATCGTGTTGAACGCCCTGGTCAGTCCCGCGATCTCGTCCTGCCCTCGCACCGGCACCGGCGCGATGTCGCCCCCGGCGGACAGGTGCTGGGCGGCCGCGGTCAACGCCCGCAGCGGCCGGGTGATCCGCGCGCCCGCGAACGCCGCCACCCCGACCGCGGCCAGCAGCACCGCCGCCGCGGCGCCCACGACCTGCCCGCCGTTGCCGGACAACGAGATCGCGGCGGTCGGCGGGCCTGTCGGGTTCGTCAGGTACAGCAGGGCCGGCGGCGCCACGTACGGCGCGAGCTGCTCCTTGCGCGACGCTGCCACGCACTCGGCGACGGCCGGTTCGTCCGGTGGCGGCGCCCCACCCGACTGCTTCTGGGCGGGCGTGTAGTCGGGGTCGAGGTCCGTCGGGGGCAGCGAGCGGCGCGCCAGGCAGGCGTTGACGAGGTCCTCGAGGTCGAGCAGCGCGTAGAAGTCGGCGGCGGTGTCGAACGGCAGGTCCCGCTCCCGGCAGTCCAGCCGCGTCTGCTCCTTCTTGACGAGCCGCAGGCAGAACAGCGTTCCGGTCGGGTCCTCGCGGTCGCGGAAGTCGATCGGCGTGCGGAACGGCCCCAGCACGCGCTCGTCGATCCGGTCCGCGGGCGCGCCGGGCACCAGCACCGGGTCGACCGCCAGCGGGTCCACCACCGCCGCGGCCCTGGACGGCAGCTCGCCGCCGTCCCCGCCCCGATCCGCGACCGTGCGGCCGTCCTTGGTGACGAGCACGACGCGGCGGCCGGGATGCTCGCCCACCAGCGACTCGACGTAGCCGTCCACTTCGGACCAGTCGCGGTGCCCGGCCGCGTAGGCGAGCAACGTCGCGTAGATCCTGTTGTCCGAGGCCAGTTCCCGGCCCTGCTCCCGGGCGATCGACGCCTTCGTCAGCTGCGTCGCGAGCCACGCCGTCGCGGCGATCGAGCACACCGCGATCAGCACCACGACCACGAGCAGCCGGGTGAAGACGCTTCGGCGCATCAGCGCGTCCCGGCCGTGAGCTTGTAGCCGATCCCGTACACCGTCACGAGATGTGCGGGCGTGCGCGGATCGGTCTCGATCTTGCGACGCAGGTTCTTCACGTGCGTGTCGATCGTGCGGGCGGTCAGGAAGCTGTCGATGCCGTGCATCCGCTCCAGCAGCTGCTCTCGGCTGAACACCCGGTCCACTTCGGACGCCAGCACCTCCAGCAACCCGAACTCGCCGGGCGTGCACTCGACCAGCACGTCGCGCACCCGCACCTCGTGCCGCAGCTGGTCGACCACGATCGGCCCGACCTCCAGCATCGGCCTCGGTGCCCGCACGGGCAGCCGGCGCAACAACGTCCGCACCCGTGCCACCAGCTCGCGCGGGCTGAACGGCTTGGTCATGTAGTCGTCCGCGCCGATCCCGAGCCCGTGCAGCAGGTCGTCCTCGGTGGACCGCGCCGTCAGCATCAGCACCAGCACGTCCGACGAGGCCCGCAACGCCCGGCACACGTCGAGGCCGCCGAGGCCCGGCAGCATCAGGTCGAGCACCACGAGAGCGGGCCGGTGCAGGCGGACCACGTCGAGCGCGTCCCGTCCGTCGTGGACGACCAGCACCCGGTGGTGGTCCTGTTCCAGGTAGCGGCGCACCAGCTCGGCCTGGTTCTCGTCGTCCTCCGCGACCAGGATGAGAGCGCTCACCCGGCCGATCATAAGGACGCCCTCGGCCCGATCACCGGTTCGACACAGGATCCTCACAAGTGCCTCCGAAGATCCACGGCATGCGCAAGACAGTCATCGCGGCCTCGGCGCTCGCCGTGGTCGTCGCCGCCACCGCGACCGTGGTCCTGGTGGTGCGCGGCCGGCCCGCCGAGCCCGCCGCGGCCCCACCACCGGCGGTCAGGACCACCACCGTGAGGAAGGGGGACCTCACGAACACCCGCACCCTGCAGGGCCAGCTCGGCTTCGGCGCCGCCCGTACCGTGAAGAACTCCGCGGGCACCGTCACGAAGCTGCCCGGTGCCGGGCAGACCACTGAGCTGGGCAAGGAGCTCTACCGCGTCGACGACCAGCCGGTCGTGGTGTTCATCGGCGCCACACCGCTGTTCCGCGCCCTCGACGCGCCGGGGCTGAAGGGGTCGGACGTCGCCGTCGTCATGGACAACCTCGCGGCCCTGGGCTACAAGGTCGGCACGCGCCCCAGGGAGGCGGCCAAGGCCGAGTTCACGCCGCTCGTGGCCGAGGCGCTCAAGAAGTGGCAGAAGACCCTCGGCGTCGAGCAGACCGGCACCCTCGCGCCCGGCCGCGTGCTCGTGCTCGACCGCCCGATGCGCGTCGGCACCGTGAAGGCCCAGCTCGGTGACCCGGCCACGGGAGACCTGTTCGAGCTCACGCCCACCACCCGTCTCGTCACGCTGCAGGTGCCGGTGAGCGAGGCGGGTGTGCTGAAGACCGGCCTGCCCGTCACGATCGTGCGCCCCGACACCACACCGGTGCCCGCCAAGGTGACCTCGCTGACCCCGGTCGCGACGCCCGCCGAGAACGGCGGCGGGCCGAAGGTCGACGTGGTGATCACGCCCGACGACCCGGCCGCGGTCGGTGATCTCGACACCGCCCCCGTGCGCCTCACCGTCACCACCGAGAGCCGCACCGGCGTGCTGACCGTGCCGCTGGCGGCGCTCGTGGCGTTGAAGGAGGGCGGTTATGCCGTGCAGCTGCCGTCGGGCGGTCTGAAGGCCGTGCAGACCGGTCTGTACTCGCAGGACAAGGTCGAGATCTCCGGTGACGGAGTGGTGGACGGCCTGGAAGTGGTGACGGCCCAGTGACCCCGGTGCTCGCCCTGCGCTCGGTGACCAAGCGGTACCCCGGCGGCGTGACGGCCCTCGACGACGTGTCGTTGCAGGTCGGCTCGGGAGAGCTGCTCGCGATCGTGGGACCGTCCGGCTCCGGCAAGTCCACCCTGCTGCACCTCGTCGGCACCCTGGACCTGCCGTCGTCCGGCACGGTGGAGATCGACGGCCAGGACGTGTCCCGCCTGCCCGACCGCCGCCTGTCCGCGTTGCGCGGCAGCAGGCTGGGGTTCGTGTTCCAGCAGTTCCACCTGTCCGACGGGCTGTCCGCGGTGGAGAACGTCGCGACCGGCCTGCTCTACGCCGGCGTGCGCCGCAAGGACCGCCGGGGGATGGCCGTGGAGGCGTTGCACCGCGTCGGCCTCGGCCATCGCACCGACCACAAGCCCCAGCAGCTGTCCGGCGGCGAACGCCAGCGCGTCGCCATCGCCCGTGCCGTCGTGAACGACCCGTCCCTGGTGCTGGCCGACGAACCGACCGGGGCGCTCGACACCGCGAACGGCCTGGCGGTGCTGGAGCTGCTGCGGGACCTCAACCGGCAGGGCACCACCATCGCGTTGATCACGCACGACCGCGACATCGCCGCGTCGCTGCCCCGCCGGGTGGAGCTGCGCGACGGGCGGATCGTCGCGGACACGGCCGACGCGACCGTCCAGTTCTCCAGGATCGGGGAGCGATGACCCGCCTCTCGCCCGTGGACCTGCTGTCCGTCGGCTCGCTGGGCATGCGCACCCGCAGGCTCCGCGCCGCCCTGTCCGCGCTCGGCATCGCCCTGGGCATCGCCACCGTCGTGGTCGTCACCGGCATCCCCGCCTCCAGTCAGCAGGCCCTGCTCGACGAGCTCACGGCCCTGGGCACCAACCTCCTGCGCGCCCAGCCCGTCCAGCGCCAGGACGACCCGGTGCTCCTGCCGGAGTCGTCGGTGGCGATGGCCCGGCGCATCGGCCCGGTCACCGCCGCCGCGGCCGTCGCCAACACCCACACCCGAGTCCGCCGCAACGACCTCCTCGACCCCGGCCACAGCTCCGACATCACCGTGCTTGCCGCCACAGCGGGCCTCCTGGACACCGTGAACGGCCACGTCCGGAGCGGGGAGTTCCTGCCACGTCCCGACTTCCCGGACGTCGTGCTCGGCCACGTCGCCGCCCAGCGCCTGGGCATCCCCGAGGTGGGCGAACACCCGGCGGTGCTCGTGGGGGACCGGTGGTTCACCGTGACGGGAGTGCTCGCCCCCACGCCCCTGGCGCCCGACATCGAACGCTCGGTCCTGGTCGGCTGGGACGCCGCCCGCACCCAGCTCGGCTTCGACGGCCATCCCACGGTCGTCTACGTGAAGGCCCGCGAGGAGTCCATCGAGGACGTACGGGCGATCCTGCCGGCCACCCTCCACGGCGAGGTCCCGGGCCTGGTGCAGGTGAGCCGCCCCTCCGACGCCCTGGCGGCCAAACGCGCCACCCAGAACACCTACAGCGCCCTGTTCCTCGGACTGGCGGGCATCGCCCTGCTGGTGGGCGGCGTGGGCGTGGCGAACACGATGGTGATCTCCGTGCTCGAACGCCGCAGCGAGATCGGCCTGCGCCGCGCCCTCGGCGCCACACGAGGCCACATCCGGGCCCAGTTCCTCACCGAGGCGGTCCTGCTCTCCGGCCTGGGAGGCCTCGCGGGCACCGCACTGGGAGCACTCGCGGTGGCGGGTTACGCCACCCTGCACCGCTGGCCGCTCGTCCTCCCGCTCGAAGTACTGGCCTCGGGCGTGCTCGCCGCGTTCGTCGTGGGCGCCGCCGCCGGCCTCTACCCCTCCCTCCACGCCGCCAGGCTCACCCCGACGCAGGCGCTCGCCGCGTGACGAAAGGAAACCCGACGATGAAGAAGGCCATCCCGGCCCTCCTGCTGCTCCTGGCCGCGTGCGGCACACCCGAGGCCCAGCCCCAGGTCGCCTCGATCTCGACCCCGCCGAGCAGCGCCGCACCCACGTCGGCGCAGCAGGAACAACGCCCCCGCGAACGCCTCGACATGACCCCGGAGGACCTGGAGGCCCTCACCGTCCCGTACGACCAGTGCCTCGCGAGCTTCGGCCTGGACAAGAAGGGCCGGGCCGCCGAGGGCAGCGGACGCCCCCAGCCCACCAAGGAGGAGCTCGACAAGGCACTGCAGGCGTGCGAGTCGAAGTCGCCGCTGCCGCCGTGGGAGAAGGACGCCACCAACCCGGAGGCCGTCGACTTCGCCAACCGCGTCGTGCAGTGCCTGCGCGGCAAGGGAGTCCGCTACGTCGAGGTGCACAACGAGCCGGGTTCCACGATGGTCAGCTACGCGCTGGGCGGGCCGAACAACGACGCGGCGTCGATCTCGCTCGGCCTGGAGCACGCCAAGGAGTGCGAGATCGCCTCGTCGAAGAAGTGACGTGGTGGGGCCGCTCGCGCGGCCCCACCTCAGGCGAGCATGTCCTTCACCAGCGGCACGACCTTCGTCCCGTACAGCTCGATCGTCCGCATCAGAGACTCGTGCGAGAGCCCGCCGATCCCGTACTTCAGGTCGAACCGGCTCGCGTCGAGCTTCTTCATCGTGCGCGCCATCTTCTCCGCGACCGTCTCCGGCGAGCCGACGAACAACGCGCCGTGCGGCCCCACCTCGTGCGCGTACGACTCGGGCGTCGGCGTGGCGAACCCGCGCGTCTTGCCGAGCCGGCCGATCACGTCCAGGTAGTGCGGCCAGAACTCCTCGCGCGCCTGCTCGTCGGTCGGCGCCACGTGGCCGGGGGAGTGGATCCCGATCGGCAGCGGCGCGCGGTCGAACTTCTCCAGCGCGTGCTTGTAGAGCTCCGAGAACGGCGCGAAGCGGCCGGGGTGGCCGCCGATGATCGCGAGCATCAGCGAGAAGCCGTACGACGCCGCGCGCACCACGGACTGCGGGCTGCCGCCGACACCGATCCACGTCGGGAACGGCGCGGTGTAGGGCACCACGTCCTGCTCGTGCAGCGCCGCGCGGGTCTTGCCCTGCCAGGTGATCGGGCCGCCCTTGAGCAGCTCCGCGAAGAGGTGGGTCTTCTCCTCGAACAGGTCCTCGTAGTCCGCGAGGTCGTACCCGAACAGCGGGAACGAGTCCACACTGGACCCGCGGCCGAGGATGACCTCCGCGCGACCGTCCGACAGGGCGTTGAGCGTGGAGAACCGCTGGTACACGCGCACCGGGTCGTCCGAGCTGAGCACCGTCACGGCCGAGCCGAGGTGGATCGACGACGTGCGGGCGGCGATCGCGGCGAGCACCACGTCGGCCGCCGACAGCGGCATGTCCGGGGTGTGGTGCTCACCGATGCCGAAGAAGTCGAGGCCGACCTCGTCGGCGTGCACGCCCTGCTCGACCAGGTTGCGGATGGTCTGGGCGTGGGTGAGCGGGGTGCCGGAGGCGTCGTGCGTGACGTCGCCGAACGTGTCGAGTCCGAAGGTGGTGGTCATGACTGCTCCTTGACGAGGTTCTCGAATTCCTGCCTGCCGGCCGCGACGCCGAACACCGGGCCACCGGGCTCCAGCAGCCGTCCCGCGGCCAGGGACCCCACCGGCACCGGGTCGAACCCGATGCCGTCCAGGAACGACGTGACGGCCGCGACGGCGTCCGGTGAGTCACCGGCGACACCGACCGCACGCCCGCCCGCGGGTTCCATGTCCTGGTAGGCGACGTGGTTGAGGGTCTTGACGACCCGGGCGCCCGCCAGCCGCGCGGCCACCTGCTCGCTCGTGCCCAGGGGCGCCTCGGCGGGCGGCCAGTGGTTCATCGAGTCGACGACGACCTTGCCCGCGAACATCCCCGGCTCGAGCGTGGGGAAGCGGTGCCACGGAATCGCCAGCACGACGAGGTCGGAGTCCGCGACCGCGTCGGCGGCCGGCAGCGCGACGGCACCGGGCGCGAGGAAGTCGATGATCATCTCGATCCGCGACGGGTCACCGGACCCCGCGATCCTCACCTCGTGGCCCGCCGCCAGGGCGAGGCGCGCGATGACGGGACCGACGTGGCCCGCACCCAGAACAGCGATCTTCACAGCCCACCCGATCTCGCTGGTTGATATGTCATCCAGCTTAACCGGACCAGCCCCCGTTTAATTCCGGCGGGGGTACCGTCGACGCATGTGGGGACTGGGTGACGCCTACGAGCGGTACGTGGGCCGGTGGAGCCGGCCGGTCGCGGTGGAGTTCCTGCGCTGGCTGGACGTGCCGCCCGGCAGGAGATGGCTCGACGTCGGCTGCGGCACCGGCGCGCTGACGGAGACCGTGCTGGCACACGCCCGGCCGGCCGCGATCACGGGCATCGACCCGTCGGAAGGGTTCCTCGCGCAGGCGAGGGAACGGGTGCGGGGCGCGACGTTCGAGGTCGGCACCGCCACCGACCTGGGCGGGCGCACCGCGGACGTCGTGGTCAGCGGGCTCGTGCTCACGTTCGTGCCGGACGCGGCCCAGGCGGTCGGTGAGTTCGCCCGCGCCGCGCCGTACGTGGGTTCGTACCTGTGGGACTACACGAGCGGCATGCGGATGATGCGGCTGTTCTGGGACGCCGCGAAGGACGTCGACCCCGCTGCGGCCGGCCACGACGAGGGCCTGCGCTTCAGCACGGTGAGCGGCGCCGAGCCGTTGCGCGCGCTGTGGACCGGGGCCGGGCTGCGCGACGTCGAGGTGACCGGCATCGTCGTGCCCACGGTGTTCCGCGACTTCGACGACTTCTGGAGCCCGTTCCTGGGCGGCACGGGCGCGGCACCGGCCTACGCGGCCTCGTTGCCCCCGGAGCAGCTCGCCGCCGTCCGCGACCTGCTCCGCTCGCGCCTGCCCGAGCGCGGTCCGATCGAGCTGACCGCGAAGGCGTGGGCCGTCAGAGGGTCTCGCTGAGGAACCGCTCCACGTGCGGGGTCACGTCCGCGGCGTGCGTGAGGCTCAGGAAATGAGCGCCACCCTCGACGAGGACGAGCGGCGACGCCTCGGGCAGCCCCGAGACCAGCGCCTCGGCCTTGGCGACCGGGTAGGCGAGGTCGGCCGTCCCGTGCAGCACGAGAGCCGGCACGCCGATCTCCGGCAGCCGGTCGAGCACGCTCTCGCGGCCGACCAGTGCGTTCATGATCAGCCGCAGCCGGTCGGGCTCGACCTCGCTCCACTTCGGCGTCCAGTCCGACGGGTCGTAGTCGCCCAAGCAGATCTTCGCGACGGCCTCGATCACCGTTTCCGGCCCCTGCGCGATCCACACCTCCGCGAGCTGCTGGTACGCGGCGGAGATCTGCTCGTCCTCGGTCTCGGCGGACGTGCCGAGCAACACCAGCGCCGTCACCCGTTCCGGCGCGAGCAACGCCATCCGCAACGCCACGAACCCGCCCTGGCTGGTGCCGATCACGGCCGTCCGCCGCACGTCCAGGGCGTCGAGCACGGCGAGCACGTCGCGGGCGACGTCCCAGTGGTCGAACGGCTCGGTCGCGGGCGTCCCGCCGTGGCCGCGCTCGTCGATCGCGACCAGCCGGTAGCGGCCACCGAGCGCCTCGACCTGCGGTGACCACATCGTCGCGTCCATCAGGAAGCTGTGCAGCAGCACGACCGCCGGGCCGTCACCGCCGTGGTCGGCGTAGGACACCAGCTGACCGTCCGCCGTGGTCACCGTGGTCATGCCGCACACCCCGTCCCGCATAGTGGATCTTCAGCACCGCGTGCCCGGTTCGCTCTACCCTGCCCCGATGCGACAAGTGTTCAGGGGCGCGGTGCTGCTCCTGCTGCTGTTGATCGTCGTCCCCGCACCGGCGTACGCGCAACAAGAGCAACCACCGCTGGTCCGGGTCGGCACCGAGGGCACCTATCCGCCGTTCTCGTTCCACGACCCCGGGACCCAGGAGCTCACCGGGTACGACATCGAGGTCGTCAAGGCCATCGCCGCGAAGGCGGGCTGGCGGCTGGAGTTCGTCGAGACGCAGTGGGACGCGATCTTCCCCGCGCTCGACGCCCGGCGGATCGACCTCATCGCGAACCAGGTGTCGCGCAACCCCGAACGGGCCGCCAAGTACGGGCTGTCGAGCACGTACACCTACTCGCGCGGCGTGATCGTCCGCCGCACCGGTGACGACCGGATCAAGTCGGTCGCGGACCTGCGGGGCAGGACCACCGCGCAGTCCAGCACCAGCAACTGGGCGAAGGTCGCCCGCGACGCCGGCGCGAACGTCGAGGCCGTCGAGGGCTTCGCCCAGGCCGCGGCGCTGCTGCAACAGGGACGCGTCGACGCCATCGTCAACGACAACATCGCCGTCCTCGACTACCTCGCCACCACCGGCTCGAAGGACGTCGAGATCGCCGGGGACGCGGGCCAGGCGGGCAGCGAGCAGGTCCTGGCGCTGCGGCAGGCCGACTCGGCGCTGCTGTCGCAGGCGAACCAGGCGATCGACGCGTTGAAGGCCGACGGCACGTTGCGGGGCATCTCGCAGAAGTACTTCAAAGCCGACGTGTCCGTCGAGAACGGTGGGTCGGCGGACCTGTCGGAGGGGCGTGGCCAGCGCAGCACGTGGGAGATCCTGCGCTCGACGGCGTGGCCGATGTTCGTGGGCCTGGTCAAGGTCACCATCCCGCTGACCGCCCTGTCGTTCGCGATCGGCCTGGCACTGGCACTCCTGGTGGCGCTGGCCCGGATCTCGCCCTACCGGGTGCTGTCCGGGCTCGCACGGGCGTTCATCTCGGTCATCCGCGGTACGCCGCTGCTGCTGCAGCTGTTCATCGTGTTCTACGGCCTGCCGCAGATCGGGCTGAAGTTCCCGCCGTTCACCGCCGCCGTCGTCGCGTTCTCGCTCAACGTCGCCGGCTACGCGGCCGAGGTGATCCGCTCGGCGATCCTGTCCGTGCCGCGCGGTCAGTTCGAGGCGGCGTCGACGATCGGCTTCGGCTACACGCAGACGTTGCGGCGCATCGTGCTCCCGCAGGCCGCGCGCACCGCCGTGCCGCCGTTGTCGAACACACTGCTGTCGTTGCTCAAGGACACCTCGCTGGGGTCGGTCGTGCTGCTGACCGAGCTCTTCCGCGAGTCCCAGCTGGCCGCGGCCGAGAGCAACGAGTTCCTCGCCCTGTACTCGTTCGCGGGGCTCTACTACTGGGTGATCTGCGTGGCGCTGTCCGCCGCGCAGAAACGACTGGAGACCAGGCTGAACAGGTACGTGATCGCATGACCGACATCCGCATCGAGGTCACCGGGCTGCACAAGTCCTTCGGCGAGCTGGACGTGCTGCGCGGCATCGGCTTCAGCACCCCGCGCGGCACCTCGACCGTCCTGCTGGGACCGTCCGGCTCGGGCAAGACCACCCTGCTGCGGTCCTTGAACGCCCTCGACACCCCGGATCGCGGCGTCGTCCGCATCGACGACGTGCAGGTCGACTTCTCCGCCCTGCCACCGGGCAAGGCCGGACGGGCCGAGGCGGCGCGCCTGCGCGCGCAGAGCGGCATGGTCTTCCAGTCGCACAACCTCTTCCCGCACCGCACGGTCCTGCAGAACCTCACCGAGGGACCGGTCGTCGCCCAGAAGCGTCCAGAGGAGGAGGTCGTCGCCGAGGCACGGGTCCTGCTCGACCAGGTGGGCCTCGCCGACAAAGCTGATTCGTACCCGTATCAACTTTCCGGAGGACAACAACAACGCGTCGGTATTGCCCGCGCGCTCGCTTTGAAACCTCGCGTGGTGCTGTTCGACGAACCGACCTCCGCACTCGACCCCGAACTGGTGGGGGAGGTCCTCGCGGTGATCAAAGACCTCGCCTCGGAAGGGTGGACCACGGTCATCGTCACGCACGAGATCCGGTTCGCCGAGAAGGTCGCCGACCAGGTGTTGTTCCTCGACGGAGGAGTGATCGTGGAACACGGAACGCCTGGTCAGGTGATCGGCGACCCCCGCGAAGAACGCACTCGGCGGTTCCTGCGGCGCGTTCTCGACCACGGCTGAAATGATTCTTGAGGATAGGCTCGCCTAATTCATCTCGAATTGCGGGCTCCCTGCCGTGGTGGCATGGTCCGGAATACCGAACCTTTCCCACCACGGCAGGAGCGGACATGACCACCCTCGAGAACCCGGCGATGCCCGCAGTCCACGATTGCACCGTGAGCGACTGCTCCTACAACCACGACGGCTGCCACGCTTTCGCGATCACCGTGCGCGGCGACAACGGGGCGGCCGACTGCGGCACGTTCATCCCGCTGGGCACGAAGGGCGGCCTGGACAAGGTCGTCGCCCAGGTCGGCGCCTGCTCGCGCACCGACTGCACGCACAACGCCTCGCTGGAGTGCACGGCGCAGAGCGTGCGGGTCGGCCAGGGCGAGGGCGGGCACCACGCGAACTGCCTGACCTACGAGCCGCGTTAGACCTCCTCGTCCTTGCGGTCCACGGCCCGGCCCAGCTCCCGCAGGCCGACGTTGACCGCGATGATCGCCACCGTGCCGGCCGCCGCGACGACGTGCAGCCCGGCTCCCGCCAGTGACCCCACCGCGGCCGCGCACCACAGCGTGGCCGCGGTGTTCAGTCCGCGCACCGAGAGCCCGTCGCGCAGGATCACGCCCGCGCCGAGGAACCCGATGCCGGACACCACCTGTGCGGCGACGCGCGTGGGGTCGCCCTGGCCGTCGAAGCCCTGCGCGGACAGCAGGACGAACAACGCGGCACCCACCGCCACGAGGGCGTTGGTGCGCAGTCCCGCCATGCGCGAGCGGTACTGCCGTTCGAAACCGATCAACGCGCCGAGGCCCATGCTCTCGGCGATGCGCAGTGTCATGTCGAAGATGTGCATCGTGTGACTCCCCTTGTGTGCAGGGGCGGCGTCACACGCCAGAAGAACTCACGAGCGTGCGAGGTGTCGTGACCTGCGCGGGCTACTGTCGCCTGGCATGTGTCGCTCACCTCGCTTCCTCGTGTCTGATTGGTAGGACCGGGGAGCCACGTTAGCGGGCCGTGCGTGAGGCAGGAGTGAGAGTGGGACGCGCGTCTCACTCCCAGTGGAAGTCGTTGCGCTCGAACACGATCCGATGCTTCGTCTCGCCGCGCAACGCGCGTGCCGCATCGTCGAACATCGCGGTGACGTCGGTCCACAACGGACCACTGTCGGCGCCGCTGTACTTGTCCCACTCCATCACGCACCCGTGCGACGGCCCGCCGCGCAGGTCCACGAACAGCTCCCACCCGGACCCGTCCGACGCGACGGGGAGCCACGCGGGCAGCCAGATGTCCACACAGGGCGTTCCGGCGGGCTCCCGCAGCGCCGCGGCCTCGTAGTCCTTCTCCTCGCCGAGGGTCGCGAAGGCGATGCCGCTGATCGCCGCCGTCATCAACGTCCGCAGGCGCAGCGCGGTGGCGAGGCCGTGCGGCTGCCACATCGTCGGGACGAGCGGCCAGTGCGTGTACGTCTCGCCGATGCCGCCGAACCGGCGCCACCACGCGGAGACGTCCGCAGGCAGCACGTAGCCGAGCGACTCCTCCGCGTCCGCGACGTCCACAGCGGACGAAGGCGGGAGCAGCGCGGCGTGCAGCGCCGGGACCTTCTCGCCGATCCAGTCCTCGATGTCGGTCCAGCTCATCCGCGGAACTAAAGCATGGCGAGCGGCGTACGCCCAGCAGGGGGAGGGAAGGCGCGGTCGAGGTCGGCGAGGTCTTCGGGGGAGAGGCGGATGTCCGACGCTCGTGCGTTCTCGCGGACGTGGCCGGCCGAGCCCGCCTTGGGGATGGCGTTCACGTGGGGGAGGCGCAGCACCCAAGCGAGCGCGATCTGGGCGGGCGTGGCGTCGTGCCGTGCGGCGATCTCCGCCAGCGCGGGAGAGCCGAGCAGCCTGCCCTGTTCGACGGGGGAGTAGGCCATGACCGGGATGCCCGTGGAGGCGTGCCACGGCAGCAGGTCGTGCTCCGGGCCGCGGCGGGAGAGGTTGTAGAGGATCTGGTTGGTCTGGCAGGAGCCCGGCAACGCCGTCAGCTCGCGCACGTCGTCGAGGTCGAAGTTGCTGACACCCCAGTACCGGATCTTGCCCGCCTCCAGCAGCGCCGAGAACCCTTCCAGCGTCTCGGCCAGCGGCACACCGCCGCGCCAGTGCAGCAGGTACAGGTCGAGCCGGTCGGTGCCGAGGCGGCGCAATGAGGCCTCGCACGCGCGGACCGTGCCCGCCGCGCTCGCGTTCGACGGCAGCACCTTCGACACCAGGAACACCTCGTCGCGCCGGCCGGCGACGGCTTCGCCCACGAGCTCCTCGGACGCGCCGGAGCCGTACATCTCGGCCGTGTCGACCAGCGTCAGGCCGAGGTCGAGACCGGTCCGCAGCGCGTCGAGCTCCTGGGCACGCCGGTGCGGGTCGTCGCCCATCATCCAGGTGCCCATGCCGAGCGCGGGGACGGTCTCGCCGGAGGGAAGCAGCACGGTCATGTGCCCCAGCTTGCCGCGTACGGTGGTCTGATGCGACCTGCGGGACTGATTGCGCTGGTGGTGCTCGTCGTCGCACTGGCGGTCGCGGCACAGCTCGTCGACCTGCCCGACGGCACCGAGCTCCGGGCCCTGGTCGACCGCGCGGGGAACGCGGCGCCGGTCGTGTTCGTGGCGGTGTGCGCGCTCGGTACAACGGTGTTCTTCCCGAAACCGGTCCTCGCCACGGCGGCGGGACTGCTGTTCGGCGTGGGGTGGGGGAGCGCCCTCGCGATCGCGGGGTTCACGGCGGGCGCGCTGATCGCGTTCACGATCGCCCGCGGGCTCGGCCGCGACACGGTGAAGGGCTGGCTCGGGGAGCGGCTGCGGGTCCTCGAACAGGTCTTCGCGCGGCGAGGGGTCGAGGCGACGCTCGTGATCAGATTGTTGCCGATCCTGCCGTTCACGCTGGCGAACTACGGCGCGGGCGTGACGTCGGTGCGCGGCAGGCACTTCGCGCTCGGCACGGCGCTCGGGCTGGTGCCCTCGACGGTGCTCGCCGCGGTGCTGGGGGACGCCCTGAGCGATCTCGGCTCACCGCGCTCGATCGTCGCGCTGGCGATCTGGGCCGTGCTGGCGGCCGTGGGCGTGTGGTGGGGCCGGAACTTGATCACAGCGGCCGTACGGGCCTCCTAGAGGCCCTTACGAGGCACCCAAAAAGCCGTCCCGGCGGGAGACCGGGACGGCTTTTTGCGTCTGGTGTGGATCAGGCCGTGCGGGTCCGGCGTCCGCGAAGCTCTTCGAGGCGCTCGTCGAGCAGCTCCTCGAGCTCGGGGATGGACCGGCGCTCCAGGAGCATGTCCCAGTGCGTGCGCGGCGGCTTGACCTTCTTCACCTCCGGCTCGACACCGTCGATGATCTTCGACTCGGTGCCGTGGAGGCGGCATTCCCAGGTCGGCGGCAACTCGGCGTCGTCGGAGAAGGGGACCTCGAAGTCGTGTCCCTTCGGGCAGGCGTACCGCGCTGCCCGGCGCGGAGCGAGATCGTGGTTTCGGTCGGTCTCGTAGCTGACTGCTCCGAGCCGGCTTCCACGCAAAACGCGGTCGGCCATGGCGGTGTCCTTTCGCTCGGCTCAGGGCCGGGGCCCAGGCTTCTTGCTCACCGTGTGCAACGCCCGGATTGCTCCGTTTGTTTCCGGCTCGCTCTCATGGTCGCCCACAGTGACGTCGTTCACTCGTCAACGAAGGCTTCCTACTAATGGATGCGATCGCCACAGGATCGTGACGCGTTATCAAGCTCCTGCGCTCATGCATCACTCTAATGGCCCAGTGGACCCTGTGGGTAGTCGCCTATGCCAACCGAAGCTGACCACTTTGTGCGACGTCAGGGCCCAGGTCGCCCAACCTAAAGTGACGCCTGCAGAGCACTTGGTAGCGGACAGTAGTTTCCGTGGCGTCGCCCACACCGTTGCTCTCTGTACCCGATCGGTGCTGTTCCGTGTCCGTCGCCGTGTCGGCGACGAGCACCGTGTCGCCGGCCCGGATCACGAGTCCGTCCTGCACCCGCGCGTTGAACCGTCCCGGCACCCCGCACCAGCAGAGAACCTCGACCTGGATCGCCTTCAGCTCGTCGGCGAGCTCGAACAACCGCCGCGACCCCGGGAACATCTCGCCCCGGAAGTCGGTGGCGAGCCCGAAGCAGTAGACGTCGACCTGGACGTCGTCCGCGAGCTCCGCCAGCTGCTCCACCTGTCCGGGGGTGAGGAACTGCGCCTCGTCGACGATCAGGTAGTCCACGCGCCTGCCCTGCGCCCACTCCGCCCGCACGAGCCGGCGGAGATCGTCGTCGCGGATCTCCGCGGCCTCGCGCGTGATGCCGATGCGACTCGAGATCTGCGGCCGGCCCGACCGGTCGTGCCGCACCAGCAGCAGCCCGCGCCGGCCCTGGCGCGAGTTGTTGTGGTCGATCTGCAGCGCGAGCGTCGACTTGCCGCAGTCCATGGGACCGAAGAAGAACTTGAGGTGCCCGACCACCGGCGTCGAGCGCCGGGAACCAGCGACAGGGACAGCGGAAAGGGCGTCTGTCGGATCGGGAAGGGCGTCCACGGCGGGTCACCCTAGTGCCTGGATCCCGATCATGAGGAATCCCCACGGTCTGTCTCCCTCCGGCGCCGGGTGTTTCGAGTGCGACCTGCCATTTTCCGACGACATAGCCGCTGAGGAAGTGGTTCAAACCTCATCTGGGATCGAGTCACTCGATAGTTTCAGTGTGGACTGAGGCATGACTCGCCGCGGGGTGGTTCGGTGCCGTCGGCGAAGCCATGCCGAGTACGGCCGGGGGAGGAGACGGCCGTGACGCGAGACGAGGCGACTCGTTTCGCGTGGAATCAAGCGGGCAGGAGTGCAACGCGGCAGGGGAGCGGGCTGGGAGGGGAGCGGGCTGGGCAGGACTGGTCCGGTTGCTGGGCTCCGTTCGCGGCGGGGGCAAGCCCCCCCCCCCGGGCCCACGGCGGGTCAACACCCCCCACGGAGGGCGCCAACACGCGCCAAAAGCAAGAAAACAAAA
>NZ_JBSGUQ010000002.1:0-326781 GCF_053608005.1 Lentzea sp. NPDC055074 | reverse complement strand
GGGGGGGGGGGGGGCGGGGGTGGGCCCGCCGTGGCCGGTTTGGGGGCCCCCTTCCGCGCTGGTCACAGCCCCCCCCCGGGTGCCGATCGGCATGTCACCTGCGCGAACGGAGCGCTCATCAGCGCTCGAACTGCTCGATAACTTCAGTGTTGACCGAAACCAGCTCTTACTGATCCTTCCGCTTCCCGATATAGCTCGCGCCGCGATATATTCAGCGACATGAGTGGTCGGGTCATGTCCGAGCAGACGTTCTTGGTGCTCACCGCGCTGGCGGAGGAGCCCCTGCACGGCTACGCCATCGTGCAGGCGGTGGAGCAGCTGTCCGAGGGGCGGATGGTGCTGAGGGTCGGCACGCTGTACGGCGTGCTGGACCGGTTGGTGGCCGACGGTCAGGCCGAGCGTGACCGCGAGGAGGTCCACCAGGGCCGGCTGCGGCGCTACTACAAGCTCACCGACTCCGGTGTGCGGGCGTTGCAGGGGGAGGTCGCGCGGCTGAGTGCCAACGTGCGGGCGGCGAGTGCCGTGCTGAAGGGGAGAGGGCTGCGGGCGTGGGCGGGTCTGGCGTGAGGAACCTGGAGCGGCGGTATCGCACGCTGCTGAAGGTGTTGCCGCAGTGGTACCGGCGGGACCGCGAGGAGGAGATGGTCGGGATCTTCCTGGCCGAGCGGGACGACGACCTCGACCTCGAGCACAGCTGGCCGGGGTGGGGGGAGACGGGGGCGGTGCTCGCGCTCGCGGTGCGCACGCACCTGGCGGCGGGGGCGGCGTTCCCGAGCGTGCCGGTGAAGGTGGCGTGGCGCGGGGAGATCGTGCGGGCGCTGGGGATGCTCGGGTTGCTGCTGGGGCTGTTCTACGCGACGGCGGCGGTCGTGGACGTCGTGCTGCGCTCCGGGAGCGAGTACCCGGCGGTGTTCCCGTGGTGGCGGGTGCTGGAGCTGGGGCCGTTCGTGGCGTTCGGCGCGTTGCTCGGCGGGCGGCGGACGCTGGCCAAGGTGGCGGCGGCCGGGCCGGTGGTGGTGGCGGTGGTGTCGATGTCGTTGCCGCACAACCCGTTGCTGTGGGGGCTGTTCCAGCTGCCGTCGTTCGTGACGCTCGTGTGTCTGTGCCTGGGTTTCCACCGGGAGGCGCCGACGCCGCCGGCGGGCAGGCTGCTGTGGTGGGGCGGGGGAGCGGTGGCGCTCGGGGTGCTCGGTGGTGTCGCCACGGGGGTGGGGCTGATCTCGGTCGGGCTCGTCACGGTGCTCGCGCGGGTGGCGGCGTTCGTGCGGGGTGACGCGGTGCTGGGGCGGGCGTTGTCGTTGTTCGCGGTGCTGCAGCTGGTTCCGCTGGGGTTCCTGGTCTTCGCGGATCCCGGGGTGTTCGTGCTCGCGGGTGCGCTGGCCGCGGTGCTGGTGCTCGTCGTGGTGCTGCCGGTGCGGCGCCGCCCGAAAGCGGCGCCGCGGACCGCTTAGACGAGTGCGGGTTCCTTGTTGCCCACGGCCTTGATGGCGCGGCGGACGGGCACGAAGATCAGCAGGACGAAGCCCGCGACGAAGAAGATGATCAGGGCGAGGATGGCGGGCCGCAGGCTGCCGGTGGCCTGGCCGACGCCGGCGAAGACCAGCGGGCCGAGCCAGCTGGTGGAGCGCTCGCCGACCTCGTAGAGCGAGAAGTACTGGGCTTCGCGGCCGGGCGGCACCATCTGGCTGAACAGGCTGCGGGACAGGGCGTTCGTGCCGCCGAGGACGATGCCGATGCCGGCGGCGACGAGGTAGAACGAGGTCTCGTCGCCCGCCTCGACGAAGAACGCCGCGGTGATCACGACGATCCACACGACGAGGGAGCCGAGGATCGTCTTCTTGGCGCCGATGCGCTTGGCGACGAAGCCGTGCAGGACGCCGCCGATGAAGGCGACGAACTGGACGATGAGGATCACGGTGATCAGCGTCTGCTGGGTGAACTTGAGCTCGACGCTGCCGTACTGGGCGCTGACGTTGGCGACGGTGGCGATGCCGTCGGTGTAGATCAGGTAGGTGCCGAGGAACGCGAGCGTGAGCGGGAAGGCCTTGGCCTGCCTCAGGGTGGTGCCGAGTTCCTTGAAGCCGGCGGAGACCACCGAGGCGCCGTGTTCGCCGCCGTGAGGGCGCTGGTGCTCGGTGAGGGCGCGCAGCGGGATGATCGTGAAGGCGGCCCACCAGATGCCGGAGATGACGAACGCGATGCGCGCGGCGTCGCCGGAGGTGATGCCGAGGGAGTCGGCGGAGAGCGTGATGCCGAGCTGGATGGCGAGGGCGACGCCGCCGCCGAGGTAGCCGAAGGCCCAGCCGCGGCTGGAGACGGCGTCGCGTTCGTCGGGGGTCGCGATCTCGGGGAGGAAGGCGTAGTAGACGACGACGCTGGAGCCGTAGCAGATGTTGGCGAGGATGAAGAAGACGACGCCGAGCTTCCAGTTGGTGCCTTCGACCGCGGCGAGCGCGATGGTGGCGGCGGAGCCGGTGAAGGCGAAGAAGCCGAGCATCTTCTTCTTGTTCTGGGTGCGGTCGGCGATGGCGCCCATGACGGGCAGCACGATCACCTGGACCACGGTGGCGATGGAGAGCAGGTAGCCCCACAGGGAGCCGGAGGGGAACTGCAGTCCGAGGATCGTGACGTCGCAGTTGGCGAAGGCGTTGTCGTTCGCGCAGGGGTTGGCCCCGTTGAGCGCGGTGTCGGCCTTGGCGGCGTTGGTCGCGATGCTCGTGAGGTACAGCGAGAGGAAGACGGTGATCACCGACGTGGGGAACACCGAGTTCGCCACGTCGTACCAGACCCAGCCGCGTTGTTCTTTCTTGCGGCGCCCGGCGGTGTTGGCGTCGGCGGTGTCGTCGCCCGTGCTCTTCATGTCGGCGGACTGTACTTGTCCGCCGACACGGCCGATGATCTAGCGCCCAACCTGTTACCAGCTGTTGCGCGACTGGAGAACTTCGCGCAGAACGTCGGGTCTGTCGGTGACGAGTCCGTCGACGCCGAGATCGAGTAGTGCGCGCATGTCGGCTTCGTCGTCGATGGTCCAGACGTGCACTTCGAGGGACCTGCGGTGGGCGGCTTGGACGAAGCGGCGGTCGACGATGTGCAGGCGTCCCTGGCTGACGGGGACCTGGGCGACCTGGCCGCGGACGGCGAGTCCGGCGAGGGGGACGCGGCCGGCGGCCCAGAGGGCGCCGGCGGAGCGGGGGCCCATGGAGGTGAGCAGCTGGGGTCCGGCGATCCTGCGCATCCTGGCGAGGCGGTTGTCGGAGAAGCTGGCGAGGCAGACGCGGTGCAGCGACTTGGCTTTGCGCAGCAGGGTGAGGATGGGTTCGACGGCGTTCTCGGACTTGACGTCGATGTTGAAGAACGTGTCGGGGAGCTCTTCGAGGACGTCGGCGAGGCGGGCGATGGGTTCGCGGCCGCCGACGCGGGCGTGGCGGACCTCGGTCCAGGGGAGCTCGGAGACGATGCCGTGTGCGTCGGTGGTGCGGTCGAGGGTGTGGTCGTGGTGGACGACGACCTCGCCGTCGGCGGTGGCGTGGACGTCGGTCTCGATGTAGCGGTAGCCCTCCTGCACGGCCCGGCGGAAGGAGCTCAGGGAGTTCTCCATGCCGGTGAGGTCGTCGACGTGCCAGCCGCGGTGGGCGAAGGCGCGGGGGCGCGGGCCTGCGAGGTACGGGTGTGTCACGTGACGTGAGTCTGCCTTCCGGCGGTGGCTCCGGGGTGGACAGTGGGTGGCGACACACTTTCTTCTTTTTCTCTATTGCTTCAGTGTCGCCTAAAATAAAGCCTGTCAGCCACTCGTCTCAGCGCACGCTCTGATCCACACCCGCACAGGACGGGCGGGAAGCGACGGAAGTTGATCAAACCCCACCCGAAAGCGCCACGAACGGCCCGCCGGGTACTGTCCGGTTCCCTACGAAGGTCGGGCTTTCTGGCGCGTCGCTGGAGACCACCCGCCACCATTCGCTACCGTCGCGCGCCATGGAGCGCTCCATGGAGGCGGATGAGCCCAGGCACTGTGCGTGGTGCGGGAGGCGGTTGCCCGGGAGCGGGCGGATCGGCCGGCCGCGGAGGTACTGCGCGCAGCCGTGTCGTCAGCGCGCGTACGAACGCAGGGCGGCGTTGCAGCGGGGTGGTCTGCCGGAGGACGCGGTGGTGCTCAGCACCGCGGAGCTGGCGGACCTGCAGGACAGGTTGTTCCAGCTGCGGTGCGCCGCGGAGGACGTGGTGACGGCGGCGCAGGACGGGGCCGAGAACGAGGAGCTGAGGAAGCTGGCGGCGGAGCTGGTGGAGTCGGCGAAGGGTTTGGAGCGGCTTAGATAGCCGTTCGCACAACAGCGAACTGACCGGCGTAGCGGGTTGCTTACGTCCGGTGATCGGACGATCATGACGCGCGTGACCTCCTACTGCCGCACGGTGCTGGACCGAGCGGGTGTCGGCTATGCCGTGACGGATTCGCGCGGGAACCTGTTGTGGTGCAACCGCGCGTTGGGTGTTGTGCTGGGGGTTCCGGTCGAGCAGGCGTACGGGCGGTCGTTGCCCGCGTTGCTCCCGGGGGTGCCGGAGGTGCCTGCCCCGGTGCGGGAAGTGCTGGTGCCGGGTCCGAAGTGGCTCGAGGTGCGGTGTTCGCGGCTGGGTGACGACCTGATGTACGAGGTCGTGGACGTGTCGGCGTGGCGTGATCGTGAGTTGACGGTGACGCAGGAGGCGGACGCGTTGCGGCGGGCTCAGGCGCTGGGTCGCATGGGGACGTGGGAGTGGTCGATCCGCGAGGACCGGGTGACGTGGTCGGACACGTTGCTGGAGATGTTCGGGTTCGCGCCGGGGACGGCGTTCGACTTCGAGATGTACTCGCAGCTGGTGCACCCGGACGATCTGCCGATGATCGAGGAGACGCTGGACTCGGCTCTGAAGACGGGGTCGGTGTTCACGTACACGCATCGGATGTTGCGTCCGGACGGCAAGGAGCGGGTGTTCGAGTGTTTCGGTGAGGTCGTCGTGGGTGACGACGGCACGCCGTTGCGGGCTTTGGGGACGGCGCACGACGTGACGCAGTCGTCGCGGGTGCACGACGAGCTCGTGAGGATGGCGGAGCAGGATCCGTTGACGGGGTTGCCGAACCGTCGTGCGTTGACGCGGGCTCTGGAGCAGGAGCTGGCGAACGGCGTGTCGGGTGCGTTGCTGGTGCTGGATCTGGACAACTTCAAGGACGTCAACGATCTGCGTGGTCATGCGGTGGGTGACCGGGTGATGCGGATGCTGGCGAGTGCGTTGCAGTCCCGTTTGGGTGACAGGTTGATCGCTCGTCTGGGTGGTGATGAGTTCGCGGTGGTGTTGCCGGGGGCGTCGCCGAAGGACGCGTCCGAGGTGGCCGATGGGCTGCGGGACGCGGTGGCGGGTTTTCCGCTGGCGGGGATCGGGACGCCGGCGCGGATCACGGTGTCGACGGGGCTGGCGGAGTTCGGTCCGGGTGACTCGTGGGAGCTGGTGCTGGCGAACGCGGATCTGGCGTTGTACGCGTCGAAGGCGGCGGGCCGGGACCGGGTGACGGTGTACGAGCCGAACCATTACGCGGACACGGTGAAGCGGGTCAGTGTGCTGGACCGGTTGCGGGCGGCGCTGGCGGGTGGCGGGCTGGCGTTGTACGGGATGCCGATGGTGGATCTGCACACCGGTGAGGTGCTGGGGCACGAGTTGTTGCTGCGGCTGGAGGACGGGCAGGAGCCGTATCTGGGTCCGGCGGACTTCCTGCCGGTGGCGGAGCGGTCGAACCTGATCCTGGACGTGGACCGCTGGGTGTTGACGACGGCGATCGACGCGTTGGTGGCGCAGCCGGATCCGCGGTTGCGGTTCAACGTGAACGTGTCGGGCCGGACTCTGGAGGATCCGGACTTCGGTGACTTCGTGCTGGAGAAGCTGGGGTCGGCGGGGGTGGCGCCGGGTCGTCTGGGGTTGGAGATCACGGAGACGGCGGCGGTGACGAACCTGGACGCGGCGGTGACGCTGGCGACGCAGTTGCGGGGGTTCGGATGCCGGATCACGCTGGACGACTTCGGTTCGGGGTTCGGGTCGTTCGTGCATCTGAAGCATCTGCCGATCACGGGGATCAAGATCGATGGTGAGTTCGTGAAGGGCATCGAGACCAGCGAGGCGGACGCGGTGCTGGTGTCGGGGATCGTGCAGATCGCGAACGGGCTGGGGTTGT
This sequence comes from Lentzea sp. NPDC055074, assembly GCF_053608005.1. Classification (NCBI taxonomy): domain Bacteria; kingdom Bacillati; phylum Actinomycetota; class Actinomycetes; order Pseudonocardiales; family Pseudonocardiaceae; genus Lentzea; species Lentzea sp. NPDC055074. Next base: position 320,585 of record NZ_JBSGUQ010000002.1, on the reverse strand, counting down.
CGTCGGTGGCGGAGTGGGTGGAGCGTCCGTCCCAGGTGGATGCTCTGCGCAAGCTGGGGGTGCGGGTGGGGCAGGGTTTCCACCTGGGTCGGCCGGTGCCGTTGCGTGACGTGGTGAGTGCGGAGCGCATGCCGCCGAATGGCGCATTGTCGTCTCAGGTGGTCGGAGCAGAGGATGGGGCCCGCTCCTGATCCCCGCCCGATGGGATGTCCGTGTCGTCTTGTGGTGTTCGTCGTCTCGAGTTGAGTGTCGCCGAGCCTGAGGTGTCGGTGGATTTTTTCGCCGGTGTGCTCGGGTGGACGGTGATCGCGGAGCCGGGTGGGTCGTTCTCGGGTTTCGTGGGGGATCGGCTGGCGGCTCATGTCGTTGCGGGGGAACGGGGTTGGCGTGTGTTCTTCGGTGGTGACGGGGCGCGGGAGCTGAAGGCGAACTCCTCTGTGGACGGCGGCCGGGTGTTGCACGGTCCGTGGGCTCCTCCGCCGCGTTCCGGTGAGCCGTGCTGGGTGGAGTTGATGACGGAGTCACCGGAGGACGGGTACTGGGCGGGTGAGCTCGGGTGGGAGAGCCGGGCCGAGGGTGAGGACTTCGTGGTGTTCACGTCCTCGCGGCACGGGGATCCTCGTGCGGTGGCGGGGCGTCTGACGACGTCGCGGGCGCAGGGGTGGCAGATGTACTTCGCGGTGGACGACGTGGCGGCGGTGTGCGCGCGGGTGTCCGAGTGGGACGGTCGTGTGCTGCTGGAGCCCACGACCGTGCCGACGGGGTTGGTGGCGTCGATCGAGGGCCCGCACGGCGGTTCGTGCGTGGTGCTGGAGAAGCCGGCGGGCTGGGGCGGGAACTGGGCTAGCTAGCGGGGTCGCGGTCGAACCAGGCGACGGCGAGCAGGGTCAGGCCTGTGGCGATGCTGACGCCGGAGTTGATGAGCAGGTCCGAGGTGGCCATGCCGATCTCTCGGCCCCAGTGGGCGAGTTGTGCGCCGGCGTCCCAGAGCAGGTACATCAGCGCGTTGACGATGATGATCTTGCGTCGGTCGGTGGCCCTGGGCAGTCCCATCGCGATGATCGTGACGGCGATGATCAGGACGTGGTAGCCGGCGACGGCGTACCACTGGAACGCGCGGGTGGGGGTCATCTCGCCGCCGAGGTAGGCGCGGTCGGTGAGCTCGGGGCTGAGCGTGAGGACGACGGTCTGCAGCAGGTTGAAGGCGATGTAGACCCACAGGACGATCTTCATCCAGAGCTTCACGGCGGGGTCACGCGTCCAGTTCGGGTGGGAAGCCGCCGGTGGCGATGGGGCCCCAGGTGTCGATGGTGATGCGGATGAGGGACTTGCCCTGGCGGAGCATGGCGGCGCGGTACTCGTCCCAGTCGGGGTGTTCGCCCGCGATGCAGCGGTAGTAGTCGACGAAGGCGTCGAGGGCGTCGGGCAGGTCGAGTACTTCGGCGGTGCCGTTGATCTGGACGTAGGCGTCGTTCCAGTCGTCGGAGAGCACGCACATGGTGACGGCGGGGTCGCGGCGGGCGTTGCGGACCTTGGCGCGCTGGGGGTAGGTGGCGACGACGATGCGGCCCTCGGTGTCGACGCCGCAGGCGACGGGGGAGACCTGGAGTCCGGCGCCTGCGGCGCGGTGGGTGATGAGGACGCCGTGGTGGCGGGTGGAGAGGAACTCGAGCAGCTGCGGCCGGTCGACGAGGTCGGCCGTGGCGATCTTCGGCATGATGTGCAGCATGGCACGCTTCACCTCGTTCGACGGCACGGAACTGGCTTACCGGGACATGGGTGAGGGGGTTCCGCTGCTGGTGCTGGCGGGTGGTCCCGGCCGGGCTTCGGAGTACCTGGGGACGGTGGGCGGGCTGGACGCGTCGCGGCGGCTGGTGGTGCTGGACAACCGGGGGACGGGCGAGTCGGACGAGCCCGCGGATCCGTTCACGTATCGGCGGGACATGCTGGTGCGGGACGTGGAGATGCTGCGCCGCCACCTGGGTCTGGACGTGGTGGACGTGCTCGGGCATTCCGCCGGCGCGGGGATCGCGATGGGGTATGCCGCGGACTTTCCCGCGCACGTGGGGAGGCTGGTGCTGCTTACTCCCGCGTTGCGCAGTGTCGGGTTGTCGCCGGAGCAGAGCGACTGGGACGAGTTCCTGGCCGCGCGTGTGGGCGAGCCGTGGTTCGGGGCGGCGACGGCGGCGTTGGAGCGCAATGCGGCGGGTGACGACTCGGTGGAGAACCGGGTGGCGGCGTCGCCGTTGCTGTACGCGCGGTGGACGGAGGCGGCGCGGGCGCACGCCGAGGCGGAGCTGGGGCAGTGGAAGTATCCCGTGGCGCTGGGGTACAACGCCGAGGGCGCGTTCGTGCCGGGGGTGTTGCGGCGGGCGCTGGCGGACTTCGCTCGTCCGGTGCTGGTGTACGCGTGTTCGGAGGACCCGATCTCGCCGGTGCGGCGGGACGTGGAGCTGGCGGGGTTGTTCCCGGACGCGACGTTGTACGTGCACGAGGGTGTGGGGCACTACCCGTGGGTGGAGGAACCGGGCCGGGTGGCGGCGCGGATCGAGGCGTTCCTGCGGGCGTGACGGGTCAGCGGGCGCTGGCGGCGGTGGCGACGCGGTCGCGGCCGTTGTTCTTGGCCTGGTAGAGGGCCTCGTCGGCGGCGAGCAGCAGCGGGGACAGGTCGGTGGCGTTGTCGGGGAACACCGCGGCGCCCACGGAGGCGGTGAGGCCGGCGACGACCTGGCTCTCGCCGAGGCGGTCGAGCGCGACGATGTGCAGGCTCGCGATCTCGAAGCGGATGCGTTCGGCGGTGGCGCGGACCTCCTCGGTGCTCACGCCGGGCAGCAGGACCGCGAACTCCTCGCCGCCGAAGCGGCCGACGAGGTCGTAGGAGCGCACCGAGTGTTTGAGGGCGTCGGCGACGGCGCGCAGGACCTTGTCGCCGGCGAGGTGGCCGTAGGTGTCGTTGATCTGCTTGAAGTGGTCGAGGTCGAGGATGAGCACGCCCACCGTGGACACCAGGCGGCGGGCGCGTTCGATCTCGCGGCCGGCGACGTCGTGCCAGAAGGTCGCGTCGACGAGGCCGGTCTTGGAGTCGGTGCGGGCGGCGACGCGGAACTGCGGCAGCAGCAGGCCCATGTGCAGGGCCAGGACGGTGAGCAGCAGCAGCGGGGTGAGCCACGGGCGGCTGGTCATCATGATCGCGAGCACCGAGCCCAGGCCGATCGAGGCGAGGATGATGAGCTGGTCGGAGGCGTTGCCCAGGGCGGCGCGGGCGGGCTGGTCGCGGTTGGTCATGACGATGGCGCCGACGACGAGCGCGTAGTTGACGAGCCAGTAGACAAGGCCGGCGCTGGTGAGCGCGAGCAGCCCGAGTGGACCGTCAACGTCAAGAGGCCGGTTCGAGAAGAATCGAAGAATGAGTTGCGCGGCGGCGCATGCGAGTACGACAGTGGCCGCGGAGAACACCTTGCGGAACAGGACCGCCCGCCGTTTGTAGACCCGAAGCCACGCGTGCAGGTAGCTGATGGAGATCAGCGCGACCAGCAGCGGCGTCGGTAGTACGAGCACGCCCGCGAACAGCCACACGGACTGCATGTGGGCGTGCGGCGAGCCCTCGCGGGAGATCTCGCGGATCCGCTCGATTCCCTGGGCCGCTTCCAGGTGCAGCACGGCGCCGCCGACGAGCAGCAGGAACAGGGGCCAGGTCAAGGCCTCGGCAGGGGTACGCCATGCGGTGGCGAGCGTGACGAGGGACGCCAAAACGACCACCGTCACGACATAGGCCAGCACCACAGGAGGAAGCGACCATAACCTCCATCGGCGCGGGTCGAGCCAAGGCACGCTGCCACCCCCACACCACCGTCAGGAAGAAACAACTGTAGCTACCGGGTAACTCAAAGTCGTGGCTCCATGTGGGGGACCTCACCCTGAGTAGTACTCACGATTTTTCGCACCCTTTTTCCGAAGGAGATCGTCATGATCGTTCGTTCCGGCTCCCCGCGTCCCGTCCGCCCGAACGACTGGAAGCGCCCCAACGACTGGCAGCGTCCTAACGACTGGCGTTCGAGCGAGACCCGCTGACCCACCAGACGACCGCCGCACCGCCTGCCGCGAGCACTCCCAGTGCTCCGGCGGCGGCGATGACCAGGTGCACCGCGATTCGTTCCGCCGCCACGCCCGCCAAGGCCACGCCGACGCCTTGGGACACCCGCAGTGCCGTGACGGCGAGACCGAACGCCTGCCCGCGCGAGGAGTCCGGAACCGAGCGCACGAAACTCGTGTTCGCGACCAGGTGGTAGGCACTGGCCGCTCCGGACAGCGCGAACAGCACCACGCTGACGGCCAGGCCGGGTGCGGCCGCGGCCGGGACGAGCACCGCGCAGGCGGTGATCGCGAGCCACGGCATGAGCCGCTGCTGGCGGCGTTCGTCGAGCCGTGCGACGAGCAGCATGCCCACCGCCGCGCCGGCGGCGTAGGCGCCGAAGATCGCTCCGACCCCGGCGGGTCCGGCTCCGAGCTGCGCCGAGTAGGGCGCCGCGAGTGCCTCTCCGGTGATGTAGAACCCGGAGACGCAGGCGAGCGCGACCAGGGCGCGCAGCCGCCGGTCGCCCCACACCAGCCGTGCTCCGCCGACGAGGTCCGCCGGCCATGCGCGCGCGTGCGGTCTCGTGGGTGCGGGCCGGTTCAGCAGGAACATCCCGACGAGCAGCGCGGCGAGCAGGAACGTCGTGGCGTCGGCGACGAGCACCAGTGCCGGTCCGAGCAGTGCCACGAGCGCGCCGCCGCCGACGAACCCGGCGACCTGCGCGGCCTGGGTCAGGGTGCCGAGCACGGCCTGTCCCATCGGGTAGCGCTCGTCGGGGAGGATCTGCGGCAGCAGCGCCGCCCGTGCCGCGCCGTGCGGTGCGCCCGCGAACTGCACGAGCACCAGCAGTGCGGCGAGCAGCCACAACGGCAGGCCCGGTGTGGCCATGAGCAGCAGCAGTGCCGCCCGGACGAGGTCGGCGACGACCATGACCTCGCGGCGGGGGAACCGGTCGGCGAGCCCGGAGAGCAGGGGCCCGCCGAGGAGGTCCGGCAGGAACGTCAACGCGTAGGTCAGCGCGGTCAGGCCCGCGCTGGCGGTGCGGTCGTAGACGTGCACCGTCAGCGCGACCCTGGCGAACTGGTCCCCGGCCACCGACACCACGTGCGCCACGAGCAGGGCGCGGAACTCGCGATCGCGAGCGAGGTCGCGGTAGCCGGGCATGCGCTACAGGATGGACGACCAGAACCCGCACTGGTGATCTCGGGCGAAATCGGCCGGGCCGGTCGAGCCGGGCGCGAGGGTCTGCACCCCGGCCCGCCACCCCGGGGCACCGGTGCGCGCGAACCGGCCCCACGCCGCGATCATGTAGTCGGAGACCTCGCGCTGCGCGGGCGTGAGGGTCTGGCCCATGTCGAACAGCATCAGCAGCTCGGAGCCGTGGTAGGCCTGGTAGCCGCCGGGGAACGGCGGGAAGCCCGGGAAGATCATCGGCACGTCCGGGTCGGAGAACTCGTAGCCCGAGACGCGGGTGTGCCGGCCCAGTTCCTCTCGCGTGACCTGCGCGGTGCAGGCCCACGACCGGTCCGTGAGCAGCCGGGCGATCTCGTCGCGGGCGTCACCGTTGCCGTTGACCGGGTACCGCGCGCCGACCTTGCCCGCGTCCGCGCCGAACAACCCGGTGAGCTGCTGCGCGTAGGAGGTCTCGGGGACCGGCTGCGGCCAGAACAGCGGCGCGAACAACGTCATCTCGTCGTGCGTGGTCCCGACCAGCGTCGGTACCCGGTGGGTCCGGCCGGTGCGCTGCGCCACGACGGGGTCGATCGGCAGGACGGCGGTGTCGTAGGACGGTGAGGCGAACAGCTCGTGCACCGTCAGCAGCTCGGTGACCGGCTTGGCCCGCAGGCACGCCACGTCGGCGCAGCCCAGCGTCCCGGCGCCCGCGTTCTCCGTGTCGGTCCGGGAGCGCCACACGTGCGTGAACTCGCCCTGCCCGCCGGTGGCCGGCAGGGCCAGCCCGCACGGCCCGGACTGGATGATCGCCTTGGCGAACAACCCCGCCGCACGGGGCGAGGCGAGCTGCGCGCAGATGCTCAACGCCCCCGCCGACTCGCCGAACACCGTGACGTTGCGCGCGTCGCCGCCGAACGCACGGGCGTTGCGCTGCACCCACCGCAGCGCCGCCTGCTGGTCCGCGAGCCCGAACGTCCCCGACCCGGCCAGGCCGGGGTGCCCGAAGAACCCGAACACGCCCAGCCGGTAGTTCACCGTCACGACCACGGCGTCGTTCTCGGACGCCAGCCACGTCGCGTCGTACATCGACGCACCGCCCGACACGAACGACCCGCCGTGGATCCACACCATCACCGGCCGCGCCTTGCGCGCGGGATCGGCCGGGGTGGTGACGTTCAGATACAGGCAGTCCTCGGTCTGCGAGGGCGGCCGGCCCAGGCCCGCGCCCTGCGCGCACATCGGCGCCGGCGTCGTCGCGTCCCGCACCCCCTGCCACCGCGTCACCGGCTGCGGATCGCGCCACCGGTTCTCACCCACCGGCGGCGCCGCGAACGGGATGTTCCCGAACGTCCGCACCTGCCCGGTCACCGTGCCGCGCACGACACCCTTGTCGGTCCTGACGACCTGCCCGCCCTGCGCCAGCGCACCCGGCGCCGGGAGCAGGGCCAGAGTCATCGCGGCGGCCAGGGCCACCGTCGTTGTCCGTGCCATGAGTTGTCAGACCCCCTTCGGACTCGAACGTATCGAGGTCCGCCGGGCCCGGGAACCACCCGAAGACACTTGCCGGGTACATCGAAAGGTGGACGGAACAGTCACCGGTTGCCGACATACCGACCGGTCGGTACCCTCCTGGGCGTGGGTGACACAACGCTTCCGCAGCAGCCCCTGGTCGACGCGCTGATCTTCGACTGGGGCGGCGTCCTGACGGTCTCCGTGCCCGAGTTCGTCGGAGCCTGGCTGCACGCCGAGGCCATCGACCGCGACGTCTACGGCCGCATCATGCGCGACTGGCTCGGCCGCGACGCGCTCCCGGACAACCCCGTGTTCCGCCTGGAGACCGGCGAGCTCACGGTGCCCGAGTTCGAACGGCTGCTCGCCGCCGAGCTCATCACCACCAGCGGCGCGGGCATCGACGAGACCGGGCTGCTCAAGCGCATGTTCGGCGGTGCCACCCCGGACCCGGCGATGGTCGAGCTCGTCCGCAAGGCCCGTGCCGCCGGACTGCACACCGCGCTGCTGTCCAACAGCTGGGGCGAGGGCTACCCGAAGGACCTGCTGCTGGAGCTGTTCGACACCGTCGTCATCAGCGGCCGGATCGGCCTGCGCAAACCCGACGAGCGCATCTACCTGCACACCCTCGAGCAGGTCGGCGTCCCCGCCGCGCGGTCGGTGTTCTTCGACGACGCGCCCGTCAACGTCGAATCCGCCCAGGCCGTCGGCATGCACGCCTTCCGCCACACCAGTGCCGAGAGCACCCGCGCCCACCTCGCCACCCTCGGAGTGAACCTGTGACCGACCTTCCCGGCCTCGACCTGCAGGCCCTGGCCACGCACCTGGGCACGGGCCCGCTGACCGGCGAGCTGTTCCGCGGCGGCCGCTCCAACCTCACCTACCGCGTCAGCGACGGCACCCAGACCTGGGTCCTGCGCCGCCCGCCGCTGGGCCACGTCCTCGCGACCGCGCACGACATGGCCCGCGAGTTCCGCGTCATCTCCGCGCTCGCCGACACCACCGTGCCCGTACCGGGCGCGAAGCTGCTGGTCGAGGACACCTCGGTGATCGGCGCGCCGTTCTACCTGATGCAGGAGATGCCCGGCGCCGCCCTGCGCGAACGGTCCCAGTGCCCGTGGATCACCCCCGAGGACGCGCGCACCCTGTCCGAACGGCTCGTCGACGTGCTCGCCGAGCTGCACTCCGTCGACCCCGCCTCCGTGGGCCTGCAGGACTTCGGCCGCCCCGAGGGGTTCATGGCCCGGCAGGTCAAGCGGTGGGGCAAGCAGCTCGACGCCTCCCGCAGCCGTGACCTGCCCGGCGTCGAGGAACTGCGCGACAAGCTCGCCGACACCGTCCCCGGCTCGCCGCGCGCCGCGATCATCCACGGCGACTACCGCCTCGACAACGCCCTGGTCACCCAGGACCCGCTCGCCATCAGCGCCGTCCTGGACTGGGAGATGGCCACCCTCGGCGACCCGCTCGCCGACCTCGGCCTGCTCTACGTCTACTGGGCCGGCCTCGGCGCGGACAACGACCCGATCACCGGCGGCGTCACCTCGCTTCCCGGGTTCCTCACCGCCGACGAGCTCGTCGCCCGCTACACCGCCGCCACCGGCACCGACACCTCCGGCCTGGGCTGGTACATCGCCTTCGGCTACTTCAAGCTCGCCGTCATCGTCGAAGGCATCCACTTCCGCTTCGCCAGCGGCAAGACCGTCGGCGCCGGCTTCGAAAAGCTCGGCGCGTTCACCGTTCCCCTCGTGCGGCAGGGACTCGCCGCCGCCCACAAGGAGCTCTAATGGACTTCGCCTACGACGCCAAGACCGAGGAACTGCGCACCAAGCTCCTCACGTTCATGGACTCCCACGTCTACCCGGCCGAAGCGGTCCTCGAACAGCAGCTGCACGACGCCGCCGACCCGTGGGAACGCCAGCCGATCCTCGAAGAGCTCAAGGCCGAGGCCCGCCGCCAGGGCCTGTGGAACCTCTTCCTGCCCGACCCCGAGCACGGCGCCGGTCTGACGAACCTGCAGTACGCGCCCCTGGCCGAGATCACCGGCCGCAGCCCCCACCTCGCCCCCGAGGCCCTCAACTGCGCCGCCCCGGACACCGGCAACATGGAAGTCCTCACCATGTTCGGCACCGACGAGCAGAAGAAGCAGTGGCTGCAGCCGCTGCTCGACGGCGAGATCCGCTCCGCGTTCTGCATGACCGAACCCGAGGTCGCCTCCTCCGACGCCACCAACATCGCCACCCGCATCGAACGCGACGGCGACGACTACGTCATCAACGGCCGCAAGTGGTGGTCCAGCGGCGCGATGAACCCCAACTGCGCCATCTTCATCGTCATGGGCAAGACCGACCCCGACGCCGAACGCCACCGCCAGCAGGCCATGATCCTCGTGCCCCGCGACACCGCCGGGGTCACCGTCAAACGCGCCCTGCACGTCTTCGGCTACGGCGACCACGCCCACGGCGGCCACGCCGAGATCGTCTTCGACAACGTCCGGGTCCCCGCGTCGAACCTGATCTCCGGCGAGGGCGAGGGCTTCGCCATCGCCCAGGCCCGCCTGGGTCCCGGCCGCATCCACCACTGCATGCGCCTGATCGGCATGGCCGAACGCGCCCTCGAGCTGATGTGCCGCCGCGTGTCCTCGCGCGTCGCGTTCGGCAAGCCCATCGCCGTCCAGGGCGTCGTGCACGAGTGGATCGCCGAGTCCCGCGTCCGCATCGAACAGGCCCGCCTGCTCGTGCTCAAGACCGCGTGGCTCATGGACACCGTCGGCAACAAGGGCGCCCACACCGAGATCCAGGCCATCAAGATCGGCGTCCCGTCCATGACCGAATGGGTCCTCGACAAGGCCATCCAGGCCCACGGCGGCGCCGGCGTCAGCCAGGACTTCCCGCTCGCCGAACTGTGGGCCGCCACCCGCACCCTGCGCCTCGCGGACGGACCCGACGAGGTCCACCGCATGTCGCTCGCGAAGCGGGAGCTGAAGAAGTACTTGTAGAGGCATGGACATCACGCGAGGCGGGCCGGCCGACGTACCGGCGATCATGGCGATGCTCGACGACGCCCAGGACTGGCTCGCCTCGCAGGGCCGCACCGGACAGTGGGGGACCGACCACTTCTCGGCGCAGCCCGCCGCCTGGGAACGGTTCACCGACCACGCCACCACCGGCACCGTCTGGCTCGCGAAGGCCGGCGGCGACGTCGCGGGCGTGATCGTCACCTCCACCACGCCACCGGAGTACGTGCCTGCTGTCGCCGAACCCGAGCACTACGTCCTGCTCCTGGTCACCGCCCGCGCCCACACCGGCGCGGGCGTGGGCGCCGCTCTGCTGCGTCACGCCCGCGACGAGGCCCGCGCCGCCGGCGTCGGGCTGCTGCGCGTGGACTGCTACGACGGCGACGACCACCGGCTCGTCGCCTACTACGAGAAGCAGGGCTTCACCTCGGTCGACACGTTCACCGCACGCGGCGGCACCTGGCCCGGCCGCGTGCTCGCCCAACGCCTCTGACCGTCCAGGACCTCTAGTTGTTGAGGGCCTCGCGGGCCGCCAGCGCCGCCCGGCACGCGTGCACGAAGTCCCAGAACACCTCGGTCGTCGTGTGCCGCCGGTCCGACCGCGAGTTCTCGGAGAACATCGCCGACCGCAGCGGGGTCGTGAGCTCCAGCTGCGCGCCCTGCCGCGACCTCGTGCGGTTCGCGATGTTCGCCCGGTCGTAGCCGCCCAGGATCGGGTGGTCGACGGCATCGATCGTGTGGAACCCCGCCCGCCGCAGCCGCGTCAGCAGCTCCAGGCGCAGCAGCGCGTCCCGGCCACCGACCAGCACCGCCCGGTCGTGGTCCTCCAGGCCCGCCGCCGCGGCCGTGCACCCGTGCAGGCCCAGCGCGTGCGACGCGCCCGACACCAGCTGCCGTGCCACGCGGTCGTCGCAGTTGGACGACGTCACGTGCAGCTCGTCGTTCGAGGCCGTGCGCAGGCCCTCGAACATCCAGTAGTCGTGGGTCTGCCCGACCGGCACGCGCGTGGAGGGGTGGTAGCCCGCGATCGCGAGGCACAGCTCCGAGGTGCCGACCTCGATGCCACCGCCGTGCGGGGCGAGAACGACCGACGGGGTGCGGGGCCGGTGCCGCCGGAAGCGGCGCCGGTAGTCCACCCGTTCCACCAGTCGGGGATCGGCGTAGAGGTCGGTGTTGGACTCGTAGACGTCCGACGCCGTCCACTGTGGATGGGGTCTCATGGCGGGCGGAAGCCTACCTGCCGTCACCCGGAAGGCCGCCGCCCGCCGGGTGAGTCACGCGTCGATCTGCCGCGGGGCGTCCTCGCCGGCGGAGATCGCGATCTTGCGGGGCTTCGCGCGTTCCGCGATCGGGATCCGCAGCGTCAGCACACCCGCGTCGTACTGGGCGTCGATCCTGTCCGTGTCGAGGGAGTCACCGAGGAACAGCTGCCGGGAGAACACACCCAGCGGCCGTTCCGACACCTGCATCTCGACGTCCTTGCCGACCGGCCTGCGCTCCGCCTTCACCGTCAGCACGTTGCGCTCGACGTCGAGGTCGATCGCGTCCGGCGCCACTCCCGGCAGGTCGAAGGCCACCACGAACTCGTCCCCGTCGCGGTAGGCGTCCATCGGCATCGCCGTGGGCCGCGACCACGTGCCCGCCGACCCCAGCACCTGCTGCGTCAGCCGGTCGAGCTCCCGGAACGGGTCAGTGCGCATCAACATCTGACACCTCCAGCCATTTCTCGTAGGACTGTCAATGCGCTGCCCCACTGTTCTAACATGTCATCGGAACGATGACAAGTGCTCATCGTCGTCGGGAGGATGACATGACTGACGACTACGACGCCGTGCGGTCCGCGGCCACCTCACCCGGAGACGCCTCCGAGGTCCTCGCGGCGTTGATGCTGCTCAGGCAGCTGCGTGACGAACTGTCCGGCTGGGAGCCCCAGCTCATCGAGGCCGCCCGCGCGCTGGGCACGAGCTGGGCCGACCTCGCCCCCGTCCTCGGTGTCGCCAGCCGGCAGGCCGCCGAGAAGCGCTACCTGCGGGTGCGCCGCACCGGCGAGACCGGCACCGGTGACGAACGCGTCCAGGCCGAACGCGACCGCCGCTCGGGAGACAGGGCCGTCGCCGCCTGGGCACGCGACAACGCCGCGGTGCTGCGCGGCCTCGCCGCCCAGGTCGGGCCGCACGACGCCGCCGTGCAACGGGCACTGGGCGGCGACGACGTCACGGACCTGCTCACACCACTCGCGCAGGCCGGCCCCGGGCTGCGCGACGGGCAACCCGGCCTCGCCGACCGGATCGCCGACATCGGCGAGCACACCGACCGGCTGCGCGCCGACGCCCGCCTCCGGCACCCACGCCCCTGACCCTCAGGCCAGCGACAACGTCCGCGCCTCGACGTCGAGCACCGCGTCCACGCCGATCGGCAGCGACCACGAGCCCGCGCAGTGCCCGAACCCGAAGTCGCCCAGCACCGGCACGCCCAGCCCCGACAGGCGGTCGGCCAGCACCGCCGAGACGTCACCGCAGTCCGTCCACGACCCCAGCACGATCCCGGACACCGGTTCGAACCAGCCCGCCCGCAGCAGCTGCGTCAGGATCCGGTCCAGCCGGTAGGCCTCCTCGCCGACGTCCTCCAGCAACGCGATCGCCCCCGGCACCGGCCGCGCCCACCGCGGCCCGCCGACCGACGCCGCGAGCAACGCCGCGTTCCCGCCCGTGAGCACACCGCGAGCGGAACCCGGGACCACGGGGGTGCCCGCGGTCCACGACCGCACGCCGTCGAACAGCACCTCCCGCATCCGCGCCTGCGCCAGCGGGTCGTCGACGAAGTCCGAGGTGCCCGGCATCGGCCCGAACACCGTCGGCTGACCCACCGCGTTGAGCTCGGCGTGCAGCACCGTCACGTCCGACGACCCCACGAACACCCGCGCGGGCAGGTCCTTCCACGGCACGAGGTCCGTCATCCGCAGACACCCGTAGCCGCCGCGCACGCAGAACACCGCCGCCACGTCCGAACACCACGCCGACACGAACTCATCGGCCCGTGCCTGGTCAGAGCCCGCGAGATACGGCAACGACCACGGATCCACCACAGGCGTGGTGACCTCGAGCCCCCACGAGCGCAGCACGTCGGCGCCCGCGGCGATCCGCGAGGCCAGGGCCGGGCCGGCCGGTGACACCAGCGCGACCCGGTCCCCGCGAGACAGCAGGCTCACTCCGACAGGTCCAGCACCGGCACACCGGGCGGCACGAACCCGAACGCCTGCCCGTAGAACGACAGCTCCGCCTCCAGGGCGGTCTTGATGTTCTGCGCCATCCGGAACCCGTGCTGCTCACCGGCGAACGTCAGGTACGCGTGCGGGATCCCCGACCCGGCCAGGTCCGCGGCGAACCGGTCCGCCTGCTCCGGCGGGCAGATCTCGTCCTCCAGGCCCTGCAGCAGCAGCACCGGGCCCGACACCTCCCGCGCCTTGCGCGACGGCGACCGGTCCCGGTAGCGGTCCGCGGCCTCGGGCAGCGTGCCGACCAGGCCCTCGACGTAGCGCGACTCGAAGTCGTGCGTCTCGCCGCCCTCCGACGTCCAGCCCGCCAGGTCCAGGATCGGGAACGCGACCATGCCGCACCGGTAGACGTCCGTGGAGGTCAGCGACGCCGCCGAGGTCCAGCCGCCCGCCGAGCCGCCCCGGATGCCCAGGCGCTTCGGGTCCGCCGTGCCCTCGGCCGCGAGCTGCTGGGCGACGAACGCGCAGTCCTGCACGTCCACCACACCCCACTGCTCGCGCAGCCGCTCCCGGAACGCCCGCCCGTACCCGGTCGAGCCGCCGTAGTTCACCGCGACCACGCCGATGCCGCGGCTGGTCAGGTAGGCGATGTCGCTGTCGAGCTTGGGCAGCGCGCGCCCCGTCGGCCCGCCGTGAACGTGCACCACGTACGGCGGCAGCTCGCCCTCGGGCCCTTCGAAGTCCGGGTTCGACGGCGCGTACACGTACGCCGGGATCTCCCCGAACATCCGCTCCACCGGCACCGGCAGGTACGCGGCCTCCGGTGACTCCTCACCGCCGGTCAGGTAGGTCAGCTCGCCGTTGGACAGGTCCAGGCGCACCACGGCGAAGTCCGACGTCGGCCCCGCGGCCGCGCAGATCACCACGCCGTCGCGCACCGACAGGTCCGGCACCCACGTCGGCAGGTCGGTCTGCACGTCGGTGACGGTGCCGCTGCGTTCGTCCAGCACCGCGAGGTGCCCGGAGCGCACGACCAGGTAGCGGCCCGGCGAGAGCGTCGCGAACCAGCGGTTGCCCAGCCGCCACATCGGGCCGCCCAGCTCCTCCTCGCACGGCGCCAGGTTCACGCGCGTGCCGTCGGGGGAGACGCGGAACAGGTTCCACCAGCCGTCGGGGTCGGTCAGAGCCAGCAGGGAGTCGCCCTCCCACTCGAACTGGCACACCGCCTCGGTCTCCGACCCCGCCACGACCTCGTGCGCCGAGGACCCGACCTCGGCGACGCACAGCTCGGTGCCGTCCCACGGCATCTGCGGGTGGTTCCAGCCGATCCACGCGAACCGCGTGCCGTCCGGGCTGATCCTCGGGCCGGTCATGAAGTGGTGCGACGCGCCCAGCACCCGCACTTCACCCGCCTGGGTGATCGCCACCAGGTCGCGGCGCACGTCGGTGCGCGCGTCACCCGTGACGGTCTCCCGCACGCACCACACCTCGCCGTCCGGGCCCGCCGACAGGTCGGAGTACCGCACCCCGTGATGGCGTTCCGGTGCCTCGGTCAGCGGCGTGGGCTCGGGCGAGTCCGGGTTGAACACGTACACGCGCTGGTCGTCCCAGTGCGTGAACGCCACCCTGTCCCCGGCCAGCACGACGAACGGCCGCCCGCCGTACTCGTGCACCCGGTTGCGGGCGTTCCACGGCGCGGGCAGCACCTCCACGCCGTCGCGCACCAACGCCACTCTGCCGCCCTGGGCCGGTCGGCTCTCCGCCCACCACACCCGCTCGCCGTGCAGGTCGGCCCACTGGAACCCACCGCCCGGCTTCGACGTGTCGCCTGCCGTGATGGGCGAGGTCCAGGTCCCGTACGAAGCGATCTTCACCACAACCCGACCCTATACGCGGAGTGTTTGGTGGGGGAGGACCTGCCGACGATCTCCGCGTGGCCTAGGCTCGTTTCTGCCATGGCTCGCGTCATTCACGTATTCCGCGCACCCGACCGGTTCATCGCAGGAACCGTCGGGCAGCCCGGCGACCGCATCTTCTACCTGCAGGCTTCCGAGCAGAGCAGGTTGATCAGCGTCGCCCTGGAAAAGCAGCAGGTCCAGGTCCTCGCCGAGCGCATCGGCTCGTTGCTCGAGGAGGTGCATCGCCGCTTCGGCACCGACGTGCCCGACGACGCCCCACCCGACGACCTCGACACCCAGCCCCTCGACGTGCCCGTCGAGGAGGAGTTCCGCGTCGGCACCATGGGCCTCGGCTGGGACGCCGAGTCCAAGGCGGTCGTCATCGAGCTCCTCGCGGTCTCCGAGGAGGAGGTCGACGAGGCCGTCGTGCTCGACGACACCGAGGAGGGCCCCGACGCCGTGCGGGTCTTCCTGTCGCCGTCCGCGGCCCGTGCCTTCGCCGAACGCGCCGACCGCGTCGTCAACGCCGGCCGCAAACCCTGCCCGCTGTGCAACGAACCGCTCGACGCGGACGGCCACATCTGCCCGCGGCAGAACGGCTACCGCCGCACCGAAGAAGACTGACGTGGACACCTCCGCGGCCCTGCGGTTGCTCGAACACGGCCGCATCGAGGTCGAAGGACGCCTCGTCGACGCCTCCAACGCCACCTTGTTCTGCAAGATCTCGTTGGACGGCGTCGACGCCCAGTGCGTCTACAAACCCGTGCGAGGCGAACGGCCGCTGTGGGACTTCCCCGACGGCACGCTCGCCGGCCGCGAGGTGGCCACCTACCTGATCTCCGCCGCGTCCTTCGGCGTCGTCCCGCCCACCGTGCTGCGCCCCGGCCCGTTCGGCACCGGCATGGTGCAACTGTGGGTCGACACCCGCGAAGAGGACGAGCTCGTCGACATCATCAGCGTCGACGACGTCAAACCCGGCTGGATCCCCGTCTTCCACGCCCACGACCGCTTCGGCGACCCGGCCGTGCTCGTGCACGCCGACCACCCGCGCATCGCCGAGATGTCCGCCTTCGACGTCGTCGTCAACAACGCCGATCGCAAGGGCGGCCACGTCCTGCACGCCCTCGACGGCGCCGTCTACGGCGTCGACCACGGCATCTGCCTGCACACCGAACCCAAGCTCCGCACCGTCCTGTGGGGCTGGGCCCGCGAACCCCTGCCCGAGCACGTCACCGAGACGCTGCGCCGCCTGAGATCGTCGCTCGACGGCGAGCTGGGGGAGTCGCTGCACGACCACCTCACCCGCGCCGAGGTCCGCGCCGTCGGCGAACGCGTCGAGAAGCTCCTGGCCGCGGGCGTCTACCCCGAACCCTCCGGCGACTGGCCCGCCATCCCCTGGCCGGCGTTCTAGGTCAGCAGCTCGGCCAGCTTCGCGATCCTGCAGCGCCAGAGCAACGTCGTCGGCCAGGATCACCGCGTGCACCCCGGTCTCCGGTTCGGCCACCTGTGATCACCGCAACCCCCGCGTCGACGCCTGGCACCGGTAAAGGTCGCACCCTCCGCGTCCGGCGTTACTACGCTCAGCGACCATGTCGTTGATCAACCCGCCCAAACCCCGGCCCGGCGACCGTGTCGCGATCCTCTCCCCGGCCGCAGGCGTGGCGGGCCTGTTCCCCCTGCCCCACGAACTGGGCCTGCGCCGCCTCGAACAGGACTTCGGCCTGATCCCGGTCGAGTACCCGACCACCCGCAAGATGGGCAGCACCCCGCAGGAACGGGCGAACGACCTGCACGCCGCGTTCGCCGACCCGGACATCAAGGCCGTGATCGCGACGATCGGCGGCGAGGACCAGATCACCGTCCTCAAGCACCTCGACGAGGAGCTGATCAGGGCCAACCCCAAGCCGTTCTTCGGGCACAGCGACAACACCAACCTGCTGACCTGGCTGGCCAACCGCGGTATCACCGGCTTCTACGGCGGCAGCGTCATGGTCCAGTTCGGGCGGCCCGGCGCCATGCACCCCACCACCGAGGACTCGCTGAGGGCCGCGCTGTTCACGCCGGGGGAGTACCGGCTCACCGAAAGCCTGGCGTACGGCGACAAGGACAGCCCCTGGGACGACCCGGCCACCTTCGGCACCGAGCCGGTCCTCGAACCCAGCGGCGGCTGGATCTGGCACCAGCCCGACCGCACCGTCAAGGCCAGGTCGTGGGGCGGCAACCTGGAGATCCTGTCCTGGCTGATGATGGCCGGCCGGGAGATCAACGACCCCGGGCACTACGACGGGCAGGTGCTGTTCTTCGAGACCAGCGAGGAGATGCCGTCCGCGACCGAGGTCTACCGGATCCTGCGTAACATGGGCGAACGCGGCCTGCTCGCCAGGTTCCCCGCCGTGCTCGTCGGCCGCGCCAAGGCCTGGTTCTTCACCGACCAGGACACCGACCGCGCCACCCACACCCGCGAGCAGCGTGAGGCGGTCCTGCGGGCGTTCGCCGAGTACGCGCCCGAGGCGATGATCGTGTTCGACGTCGACCTCGGCCACACCGACCCGCAGGTGATCATCCCCGTCGGCGGCACCATCGAGGTCAACGGGCCGGACCGGACGATCACCGTCACCTACTGACAGTGGCCGTGATCGGCGAACTATTCCTTGCCCATTGACATGTTCCAATTGAGACGGGCCGGGGGTTTGACGTGCGGATCACCGTGCCCCTATCTTGCTGGAGGCTTTCTGACCTGCGTGAACATCGAATTGTGAATGCGGGAAACGGTTGACATGACCTATTTCGAACGGATCGTCGTCGTGGGCGCGGCCGATCTCGGCGCGTGGGCGGCCGCGTGTCTCGCGCGACGATTCGGGCCCGTCGACCTGATCGGGCCCGGTGCCGACCGGCTCGCCGACGTCGGCGTCCGCCGCTACCCGCACGCCACGGTCCGCGACTTCGACCTCGACACCCCGGCCGTGATCGTCGACAACGACGGCGGACGGCTGCAGCGGCTGGTGTGCGACCGGCTGCTCATCGCCGGGTGGCCCGTGCCGCTGCTGCCCGCGAACCGGTGGGTCGTCGACGGGAAAGTCGTGGTGACCGGTGACGGAGCGGACCTGCGGCTGCTCTCGACGTGTTTCGACGTGAACGGTCTGTGGCGCCCGGCGCTGGCGGACTACCAGTTCCGCCGCCAATCCGGAGCGAACTCGCTAATCTGAGTTGAGTGATCGATGAGGACGCCAGAGCGCGGCTGACCCGACGTTTCGGTACCGGCGTGTCCGGGTGGATCGACGCGCTGCCCGACCTGGTCGCCACCCTCAGTGCCCGCTGGGGCCTCACGAACCTCAGGCACGTACCCGGCGGCACCGGCGCCACGTTCCTGTGCACGGGCGGCGTCCTCAAGCTCACCCCCGACCACGACATCGCCGTGCACGAGGCGCGTGCGCTCGCCGTCTGGGCCGACACCCCCGCCATGGTCGGCCTGCTCGACGCCGACCTCAGCCGCGGCGCGCTGCTGCTCGAGACCATCTCGCCCGGCACCCCGGCGGCCGATCCGGCGAAGGTCGTCCCGCACCTGCACGAGGCGAGCCCCACCGGGTTCCCGCCGCTCAAGGCCCGTGTCGACTTCCTGTTCGAGACGCTGCTGACCCGCCGCACCGGCACCTACTACGCCACCGAGCACCACCGCGCCCGCAAGCTCGCCGCCGACAACGTCAAACCCGTGCTGCTGCACGGCGACATGCACCCCGGCAACGTCCTGCAGGGCCCGCGCGGACCGGTCGCGATCGACCCGCGCGCCTGCGTCGGCGACCCGGCCGTCGACTGGCTCGACTTCGTGCACGGCGGCTACGACCTGCACGGCGCCGAGGTCGACCTCGACCGCGTCCACGAGTGGCTCACCGTCTTCAAACCGTTCTACGGCTAGGGTCTTCGCGTGCGTTCCCACGACTACGGCCGCGACGTCCTGTCGACCCCGAAGCGCAAGAAGGTCCCCGAGATCACGGCCGAACCCGGCCTCGTCGTCGAGGACCCCGCCAGCGGCTTCTGCGGAGCCGTCGTGAAGTTCGAGTACGGCCAGGTCGTCCTGGAGGACCGCCACGGCCGGCACCGGCTGTTCCCGCTGAACCCCGCCGGGTTCCTCGTCGACGGGCAGCCCGTCACGCTGGTCAAGCCCATGCCGGGCCCGCAGAAGCCGAAGACCACCGCGTCCGGGTCGGTCAAGGTCGAAGGCCTCAGGGCGAGGACCGCCAAGGCCAGCCGCATCTGGGTCGAGGGCAAGCACGACGCCGAGCTCGTCGAACGCGTCTGGGGCCACGACCTGCGTGTCGAGGGCATCGTCGTCGAACCCCTGCACGGCGTGGACGACCTGCCCCGTCTGATCACCGAGTTCGGCACCGCACCGCACCGCCGCCTCGGCGTCCTGGTCGACCACCTCGTCGCGAACTCCAAGGAGCAGCGCATCGTCGAGGAGATCCGCGACGACAACGTGCTCGTCACCGGCCACCCCTATGTCGACATCTGGCAGGCGGTGAAACCGGCGGCTGTGAAGATCAAGGCGTGGCCGGTGGTCCCGCGCGGCGTCGACTGGAAGACCGGCGTGTGCGAGCGGCTGGGCTGGGGCGAGACCTGGGAGGGCTGGCAGCGCGTCCTGAACTCGGTCAGCAGCTACAAGGACATCGAGTCCGACCTGCTCGGCGCCGTCGAGCGGCTGATCGACTTCGTCACCGTCCCCCAGGACTAGACGTCGCGCCGCTGCGGCGTCCACGCGATGAGGTTCATGCCCACCGAGCCGAGCGCCAGCACGCTCAGCATCACGCCCAGCACCCAGAACACCTGGTCGTTGTCGGCCAGCGCCGCGTCCACCACCCGGCCGTCGCGCAGGTCGTAGCGCACGGTCACCCGCGTGCCCGTCTCGTGGGCGGACCCGTTCTCCGAGAGCGTCTGCACCTGCTTGGTGCCGTCGGGCAGCGCGTACTCGACGCGCACCGACGCGCTCTTGCCGGACTTGATCCGCTCCTGGACCGTCGCCTCGGTGCTGGCCCACGACTGCTGCTCGGCCGCCGACCGCAGCACGATCACCAGACCCACGACCGCGCCCACCAGCACGAGCCCCGACACGAACCGGCCGGTCCGCGACTTCACCGTCTTCGCCACGCCTGAATCATCTGCCGTTGATCGATTTCGTTACGGTCCGGGGCTCAGCACGGTGAATCTTCCCGTTGCGTGGTCCCCGTTGGTGTATGTATGGGCTCATGGCCGCGCTGATCTGGCTGATCGTCGGGATACTGCTCGTCGTCGCCGAGGTTCTCTCAGGTGACTTCGTGCTGGTCATGCTCGGCGCCGCCGCGCTGGCCGCGGCCGGGGTGTCCGCCGTGGGCGCCGCCGACCTGGTGAGCGTGCTCGTCTTCGCGGCCACGTCGCTGGGCCTGATCGTCACGGCCCGGCCGTTGCTCAAGAAGCGGCTGCAGCTCGGCTCGAACATCCGGATGCACCACGAGGCGCTGCTGGGCAGCCGGGCCGTCGCGGTGACGCAGGTGACCGAGCACGGCGGGCAGGTCAAGATCGGCGGCGACACCTGGAGCGCGCGCACCCTCGACGGGTCCGTGGTCGAAGAAGGCGAAGCCGTCACCGTTGTCGAGATCTCGGGCGCCGTCGCCGTGGTGATAGCCGCGGTCTGAGCGCCCGCAGGAGGGTGTGAACCGAGTTGGACCCGATCACCGCTGTGATCGCCGCCGTCATCGCGATCTTCGTGCTGACCATCGCCGTCAAGTCCGTGCTGGTCATCCCGCAGGCGCAGGCCGCCGTCATCGAACGCCTCGGCCGCTACCGCAACACCGCGGCACCCGGCCTGAACATCATGGTCCCGTTCATCGACAAGGTGCGCGCCCGCATCGACCTGCGCGAGCAGGTCGTGTCGTTCCCGCCGCAGCCGGTGATCACCCAGGACAACCTGACCGTGTCCATCGACACCGTCGTGTACTTCCAGGTCACCGAGCCGCGTTCCGCGGTCTACGAGATCTCCAACTACATCGTCGGCGTCGAGCAGCTCACCATCACGACGCTGCGCAACCTCGTCGGTGGCATGAGCCTGGAGGAGACGCTCACCTCGCGTGACCACATCAACGGTCAGCTGCGCGGGGTGCTCGACGAGGCGACCGGCCGCTGGGGCCTGCGCGTCGCCCGCGTCGAGCTCAAGTCGATCGACCCGCCGCCCTCCATCCAGGACTCGATGGAGAAGCAGATGCGCGCCGACCGCGAGAAGCGCGCCATGATCCTCACCGCCGAGGGCCAGCGCGAGTCGTCCATCAAGACCGCCGAGGGCCAGAAGCAGTCGCAGATCCTCGCCGCGGAAGGCGCCAAGCAGGCGTCGATCCTGTCCGCCGAGGGTGAGCGGCAGTCGCAGATCCTGCGAGCGCAGGGTGAACGCGCGGCCCGCTACCTGCAGGCGCAGGGTCAGGCGAAGGCCATCGAGAAGGTCTTCGGCGCGATCAAGGACGGCAAGCCCACCCCGGAGGTGCTGGCCTACCAGTACCTGCAGACGCTGCCGCAGATGGCGCAGGGCGACGCGAACAAGGTCTGGATGATCCCGACCGACTACGGCAAGGCCCTCGAAGGGTTCGCCAAGATGCTCGGCGCGCCCGGCGAGGACGGCGTCTTCCGCTACGAGCCGCCCACCGACACCACCGAGCGTCCCAAGCCCGAGGACGACGACGAGTCGGTCGCCGCCTGGTTCGACCTCAAGTCCGACCCGAAGGTCGCCGAGGCGGTCGCCGCCGCGGAGGCCGTCGCGCGTCAGGAGGTGCCCGGTCCGCTGAGCACCCCGCCGCGTTCGGTCGGCGGCGCGTTCCCGGTGCCGGAGCTGGAGGCGGAGCAGCCCCGTTCGCTGCACCAGCCCGACGACCGGGTCTGAGCAGCAGCACGGCACGCCCAGCGGCCCATCCCGATCACCGGGGTGGGCCGCTTCGTCGTCTCACCAGCGCGAACAGAAACTTTCTAAGAAATTCCGGGTCGTGTGTCGATCGAACGCCCGGCCCGTTCGACCTGAGCGTGAAAGGGTCCACAACGGACCCGCACGAACCATCTGGGAGAGACCGACATGAAGTTCATGCTGATCTGGCGCGTGACCTCCGACGAGGCCTGGGGCAACCTCGGTGAGATCGACTTCGACCAGATGCTCGAGACCGTCGGCAAGTTCAACGAGGAGCTCATCGAGGCCGGCGTCCTGGTCGCCGCCGAGGGCCTGGCCCCGGCCGAGGAGGGTGTCGTCGTCGACTTCTCCTCCGAGCCGCCGGTCGTCACCGACGGCCCGTACGGGGAGACCAAGGAGCTGTTCAACGGCTTCTACCTGATCAACGTCCCCACGATCCAGGACGCGGTCGAGTGGGCCAAGCGCACGCCGATGACCGCGGCCGGGTTCAAGACCGAGATCCGCCGCGTGCCGACGATCGACGAGTTCCCGCAGGACAACGAGTGGATCAAGAAGGAACGCGCGTGGCGCGAGTCCACGGGCCAGCTCTGAGCCCGTTCATCCTTGATCTAGTGGTGTGACTCGGAACGTCGGCGAGGTGATCCACGCTCAGCAGGGCACCTCGCGGCGCCGCCCCCACACCCCCGTACAACCAGTACGAGGAAGTGGGGGCGACACCACGATGCACCCGTCCGACCGCGAATCCCCCCGGCAACGTTCCGAGCCACACCACTAGTTTGGGTCCCATGAGCGACCCCACGGGACGCAAGGCCGTAGCAGCGGTGTGGCGCATCGACTCCGCGAGGATCATCGGTGCGCTCACCCGCTACACCGGTGACTTCGCGCTGGCCGAGGACCTGGCGCAGGAGGCACTGGCCGAGGCGCTGGTGACCTGGCCGCGCGAAGGCGTCCCGAACAACCCGGCGGGCTGGCTGCTCACCGTCGGGAGGCGACGCGCGATCGACGCGTTCCGCCGCCGCAGCGCCCGCGACGAGAAGTACGCCGCCATGGCCCACCACCTGTCCGAGGGAGGCGCGTTGACCGGCGCCGACCCCGGGCCCGCCCCCGACGACGTGCTGTGGGACCCCGACCAGATCGACGACGACACCCTCGCGCTGATGTTCACCTCGTGCCACCCGGTGCTGTCGCGCGAGTCCGGGGTGGCGCTGACGTTGCGCGTGATCGGCGGTCTGACCAGCGACGAGATCGCGCGGGCGTTCCTGGTGCCCACGGCGACGGTGCAGGCGCGCATCACCCGCGCGAAGAAGTCCCTCGGCGCGGCCGGGGTGCCGTTCGAGGTGCCGCCCGCGGCCGAACGACCCGCGCGCCTGGCGCAGGTCCTCAGCGTCGTCTACCTGATCTTCACCGAGGGCTCGTCCGCGAGCTCGGGCGACGAGGTCATCCGCTTCGACCTGGCCGGAGAGGCACAGCGGCTCGCCCGGATCCTGTCGCGGCTGATGCCGGAGGAGCCCGAGGTCCACAGCCTGCTCGCCCTGCTGGAGCTCACCGCCGCCCGTTTCCCCGCGCGCCGGGGCCCGGACGGGCGGACGGTGCTGCTGGAGGAGCAGGACCGGCGGCGCTGGGACCGGTCCGCGATCGCCCGCGGCCGCGCCGCCCTCGCCAAGGCCACCGACGCCGGCCGCGGGTACGGCTACTACGGGCTGCAGGCCGCGATCGCCGAGTGCCACGCGCTGGCGTCCTCGGTGCAGGACACGAACTGGGGCCGCATCGTCGCGCTCTACGACGGCCTGGGCCGGCTGGCCCCGTCGCCGGTCGTGGACCTCAACCGCGCCGTCGCCGTGTCGATGGCGCAGGGCCCCGAGGCGGCGCTGCCGATCGTCGACTCGCTGGCGTCCGCGGACGCGTTCAAGGACTCGCACCAGCTACCGGGTGTG
Organism: Lentzea sp. NPDC055074; assembly: GCF_053608005.1. NCBI lineage: Bacteria > Bacillati > Actinomycetota > Actinomycetes > Pseudonocardiales > Pseudonocardiaceae > Lentzea > Lentzea sp. NPDC055074. Next base: position 296,853 of record NZ_JBSGUQ010000002.1, on the reverse strand, counting down.
CGCGGAGAGTTGCTGCGGCGGCTGGGCCGGTTCGGCGAGGCCCGTACCGAGCTTGAGCAGGCGATTCGATTGTGCGGCAATGAACGCGAGCGGGAGGTTCTGACCAGGAAGCTGGCCGAGCTGTCGCCATCTGACCACTGAGGGTGAACCTTAAATCCGTTAGGGCGACATCCGTAGCACTCGACCGGGTGACGCGGTAATGATGTTGTGATGGACTCGCTGCCCGCCACCGTGGCCTCCGCGCTCGTCGAGGCCGACAGCGAGACCGCCGACTGGCCCGCCCGCTGGCAGGCGCTGACCGCCGTGTCGGTCGAGCTGCAGTCGCTGCTCGTCACCGATCCCGGTCCGCGCCTGGTCGCGCTGGTCGAGCAGATCGTCACCCAGCTCGCCGACGGGGTCGCGGCCAGCCGCCGTCACCGCGTCGAGCTCGCGGAGCTGGCCCACCGGGTGCTGGCCACCCACGCCCGCGCGTGCGCCGCGACCGCCCCCGACCCGCTGCGCCTGGCGGACTGGCTGCTCGACCTGCAGCTGCAGCACCCCGACGCGCCCGACGTCAGCCTGTCCGCCTACACCGGCGCGCTGGACGACGACGGTCTCGCGCGCTACCGGGAGCGGGCGGTGGCGTTGTTCGAGCCGCTGCCGGTGATCGGGTTCGGCGAGACCGGCCGCTACGACCGCGCCCGCTGGGCGTTGCTGCGCGTCATGGAGGAGCTCGCCGAGTACACCGAGGACGTCGACCTGCAGCTGCTCGTGCTGTCCAAGGACCTGTCCTCGGGCTGGCACTACCTGCAGGTCGCGACCGTGCTGTGCGACAACGGCCGGTCGGAGGAGGCCCTGGAGTGGGTGGAACGCGGGCTGCGCGCCGTGGGTGGACGCGGTGCGGCGCTGCGGCTGATCGACCTCGCCGTGGAGGAGCACCTGCGCCGGGGTACGCCGCGGCGGGCCGTCGAGGTGTGCCGGGAGGCGTTCTTCGCACGCCCCAACCTCGACGTCTACCTCAAGATCCGGGCGCTGGTCGTGCACACCGACGACTGGCCGCCGTTGCGCGCGGAGCTGGTGCAGCACCTCGTGACCGACGGCAGCCGGCTCGCGATCGAGGTGTACCGGCGGATCGTGGAGGTCGAGCTGGCGCGGCGGGGGATCGAGGAGCAGGAGCTGCTCGTGGAGTGGCTCGCGCAACTACGCGGTCTGCAGCCCGACGCGTTCGCCGACTACCTGGACCACATCAAGTCGCGGCACGTGGCCGACCGCGAACTGCTCGACGAGTTGTCCAAGCGCGGATTCTGATCGTTTCCGGTTCGGATAGTCCGTACTCGTAATATCCTAGTTCGCATGATCGAGGCCGGAGGGGGTCCGGTCCGCCCACGGCCGAGCGCGCTCGAGCTGGGCGGACACCGACAGCAGCGTGCACTCGTCATGCTGGCGGCCCACGAGCTGCACCGCGAGCGGCAGGCCCGTCGACGTGCGGCCGGCGGGAACGGACGCGGCGGGGTTGCCGACGATGTTCCACAGCGGCAGGAACGTCGTGTAGTGCGACGCCGCGAGCAGCGCCGTGACGACGTTGCGGCCGTCCCACTCGCCCACGCGGATCGGCGGGCGGGTCAGCGCCGGGGTGAGCAGCACGTCGATCGAGGTGAACACCCGGTTCGCGTACGCGGTGAGCGTCGCGTCGTCCTTGGCCGCCCACCGCGCCGTCGCGCGCGGCACGCGGCGGCCCAGCTCACCGACCGCCCGCGTGCGCGGTTCGACCAGGTCGGGGAGTTCCATGCCCGCGCGCGCCAGATAGGCGTTGTGCAGGTAGCGGGCCGCGAACTGGGTGGAGGCGGTGACGTCGCGCATCGGCGGGTCCAGGCGCACCACGTCGTGACCGAGGTCGGTGAGCAGCGCGGCGGTGTCCTGCACGGCGTCGCGGACCTCGTCGGCGATGGCGATGCCCGGACCCCACGGCCGCAGCGACACCCCGATCCGCAGCCGGCCCGGATCGGTGCGCGCGGCCTCGGTGAAGCTCGTGCGCGGCGGGTGGGCGACGTGCGCGTCACCGGGGGTGGCGCCGTGGATCTGGTCGGCGACCAGCGCCCAGTCCGCCACCGTGCGGGTGATCGGCCCCGCCACGACCAGTCCGCCCCACATCTGCGGTTCGGGCGCCAGGGAGATCCGGCCGCGCTGGGGCTTGAGCCCGAACAGTCCCGTCACCGCGGAGGGGATGCGGATCGACCCGGCGCCGTCGGTGCCGATCGCGGCCGCAGCCAGGCCCGCCGCCACCGCCGCGGCCGACCCGCCGCTGGACCCGCCGGGGGAGTGCGTGAGCGACCACGGGTTGCGCGTCGGCCCGGCCCAGGAGCTCTCGGTGAACGGCCACAGGCCGAGCTCGGGCATGCGGGTGCGGCCGATGATCACCGCCCCGGCCTCGCGCAGCCGCGTGACGATCGCCGAGTCCGCGGGCTGCGGGGTGCGCGCGGCGTTGGTGCCCTTGGTGGTGGGCAGGCCTTCGAGCGCGATGTCCTCCTTGACCGCGATCGGCACGCCCAGCAGCGGCAGGTCCTCACCCGCCGCCCGGCGTTCGTCGGCGCGCGCGGCCTGGGCGAGGGCCTGCTCGGTGAAGACCAGCCGGAACGCGTTGAGCCGCGGGTCGATCCGCTCGATGCGGCGCAGGTGCTCGGCGACCAGGTCGTGCGCGGTCACCTCACCGGACCGCACGGCGTGCGCCTGCCTCGCGACCCCGGCGAAACACAGCTCCGTCAGCTCCATGAACCGACCCTAAGCGCCCACAGGTGATCTACGGAATGGGAGTACCACGCATGAGAGTCCTCGCGATCGCCGCGGCCGCGCTCGTCGCCCTGAGCACGCTGGTGTCACCGGCGTACGCGGCCGGAGCGCCGATCTACCGCTACGAGATCATCGACCGCGCCAACAGCTGGCTGACGGCGAACAACGGCACCCGCGTGCCCTACTCGCAGAGCCTCAAGTGGACCGACGGCTACCGCCAGGACTGCTCCGGCTACGCGTCGATGGCCGCGAAGCTCGACAAGGTCCCGGACGCGCCCAACACCGAGGCGCTCATCTCCTCGACCTGGACGTTCTCGATCTCGATGTCCGAGCTCAAGCGCGGCGACCTGGTCATCGACGCGATCGGGGACGGCGACAACCGCCACGTCGTGATCTTCGACCGCTGGACCGACACCACCAGGACCCGCTACTTCGCCTACGAGCAGCGCGGCGGCTGGGGCACCGACTACCGCTCCCGCACCTACGGCCTGGAGCCCTACTCCGACTACAAGCCGCGCCGCCTGCACAACGTCATCGACAAGTGACCGCGCCGCCCACCGGTCTGCCCGGGCCGGTGGGCACTCACGCCGTCTGACGGCTGCGGTGGTTCGCCACGGCGACGCGGTTGGCGCACTTGGTGGAGCAGAACCGCCTGCGGCCGTTGCGGCTCGTGTCCACTAACACCGCGTCACAGCCGTCGCGGTCGCACGAGCCGATGCGTCCGGCGTCCTCGCAGAACAACGCCGCCATGCCCGCCGCCGTGTACGCCTTGAGGCGCACGTCGGTGGGCGCGTCCTCGCGGGCGTAGTGCAGGTGCGGGGCGCGTCCGTCGTGGGTGGAGATGTAGTGCGTCATCGACGACTGGGCCAGCAGGTCGTTGAGCAGCTCGACCGTGGGCTCGCGGAACACCTGCCGCAGCCGCTCGACCCAGTCTCGTACGTCACGTTCCTGGCGTGCGTCGAGCGAGCCCAGGGGCTTGTAGTCCGACGCTTTCAGCACGTCGAGCAGGTGTGCGTCCCGGTCGGCGTTGACCAGCGTCGCGGCGAGTTCGGCGGCCGCCCCGCCGTAAGGGTTGAAATGCACTAGACCATGACATCACGCTGGGGTCATGATCGCCACCTGCCCCGCCTGCCACTGGCCCGCCCCCTCCGCGCTGTCCTCGCACGGCGCGGTCGCCTACCTCCGCTGCGTCTGCGGCCTGTTCCTCGTACTCGAACGCGGCGCCGTCACCGCCACGGCCGGGACCAGCGCGTTCGCCCCGATCGGCCAGGTCAGCGGTGATCTTGCTAGTGTCCCGGACCGTGAGCCGTCGTGATCTCCTGTGCGACACCGCGATCCAGATCCTCGCGGTGGAAGGCGGCCGGGGCCTGACCCACCGCGCGATCGACCGCGAGGCAGGCGTCCCCATCGGCACCACCAAGAACTACTTCCCGACCCGCGAGGCCGTGCTCACCGCGTGCGCGGCCCGGATGACGTCCCTGCACCGCGCGGCCGTGCAGCGCCTGCGGGAGACGACCCCGGCCGACATCAGCGCCAGCGACGTCGCCGAGCTCTACCCGGCGCTGCTGCGCCGCGCGGTCGCCGACGACCCGACCCAGATGCTCGCGATGGTCGAGCTCTACCTGGAGGCGGTCCGCCGGCCCGGTGTGCGGGAGGCGCTCTCGGGCATGGTCCTGGCCAACGCCGAGGCCGCCGCCGCCCTGCAGCAGGCCGCGGGCCTGCCCTCGACGGTCCGCGACACGGGCCTGCTCGACGCCTACTTCCTGGGCGTCGCGATCTCGTTGCTGGCGCTGCCGACCGAGACGCTGGCGACCGTGGGCCTGGACGACCCGTACGCGCTGGGCATCGGTGTGTTCTCCGCGACCGCGCCTAGCGCCGGCCCGTCACCAGAACGGCGATCAGCAGGATCAAGCTGATCACCGCGGGCGTCGCGAGCGCGACCGCGGGCTGGGCCAGCTCGAGCGGTTCACCGCCGCGGTAGGCGACGACGGCCCAGGCCGCGACACCGCCGCACGCGAGCGTGACCACGCTCAGGACCGTCGCGGCACGTCGCTTGTGCGGCGCGCGCACCGGTTCCCGCCGTGCGTCCGGGCAGCGGGTGGTCAGCGCGGACACGATGACGCGGCTGTTCTCGGTGAGCCCGCTGAAGTACAGGAGCCGGCCGTCGGTGAAGCGGACCGTCGCGCCGGGCCCGTCGGTGGTGTACTCGCGGGGTTCGGCGATGTCGACGGCCTCGACCTGGTCCCACGTCCACGACCGCCTCAGCTCGCTCACGGCGTGTGTGATGCCCTCGTCGTCCAGCTCGATCAGCTGCTGCCTGCCGGGCCTGACCAGCAGGACCACCGCGTACGGCGCGGCGAGCACCAGCGGCATGACGGCGAAGACCAGGCCGTTCTCGGCGCCGCCGAGGTCGATGACGAACGACCCGGCCAGCAGCGCGGCGCACGCGACCGCGATGACCGCCATGACCAGGCCCAGGACGCGTCGCCGGTCGGAGGGGACGCGGTGCGTGCTCTGCATTCGATCAACCTACGGCCAGTGCCGCCCTGAGCGCGGCATAAGTCCGTTCGACGTCCCCGGTGGCGTCGAGGACCGTCGTGGCGGGGGTGAGGTAGGCGGTGACGCGGTCGTGGCTGTCGTGGACCACCTGCTCGCCGCCGAGTGCCTCGACGACGTGGTCGATGTGGTGCTCACGGCCGCGGTAGCGACCGGCCACGGTCTGCGGCGGGGCGAGCAGCACGAACTCGACGTAGTCCGCGCCCGCCGACGCCGCCGCGGCGGCGAACCTGTCGCGTTCGCCACCGCGCATGATCAGCTGCGGCATGACCACGTCGTTGCCCGAGGCGAGGTGCGTGGCCGCCATGGCGAGCGCGAGAGGCCGCACCAGGCCGACGGCGCCGTGGAAGTCCTCGCGCCAGCCGCCGACGAGCCGGACGATCTCGTCGGCGTCGAGATCGAGGGTTCCGGGGTGGTCGGCGGCGTAGCGGGCGGCGATCGTGGACTTGCCGACGCCGGTCGGGCCGTTGAGGTGGATCAGCCGAGGCACCCGGCCGAGGCTAGCGATCACCGCGCGGCGGCGGGCACCGCCTACCGGCAGACCTTCACCAGCTCGTCGATCGCCGTGGCGACCAGCGCGATCGCGATGTCGGGCGACTTGCCGCAGCTGGCGGGCCGCGGCGGCACCGGCTGCTCGGTCAGCGCCACCCGCCACTCCCGGCCGTCGGTGTGCCGCACGGTCGCGGAGTCGGCGTCCTCCCCGACGACGGTCAGCACGTCGCGGGTCTCGCCGATCTGCTCCCGCACGGCGACCTCGGCCACCTGCCCTCGCGGGGTGAAGCAGGAACGGCCGCGGCAACGATCGGCGACGATGCCCTCCGTGACGACGCGCTGGGCCAACTGGTGGTCGATGCGTCCGTACAGGTGACCGGTGGGCAGGAGCACTCCGGTCGGTGCGAAGCGGTGGCCGCCGGTGTGGGTGCACTCCCACAGGTTCAGCGCGGTGGCGATCGGGCGGCCGTAGAGGGCGCAGCAGACGTCGCGTTTGCTGTTCGTGCAGACCAGCAGCAGCGGATCTCGCACCGGGGTGCCGAACGCGGTCGAGCGGCCCGCGCCCAGGGCCTCGAAGTCGAGTTCGAGGGCTTCATCGGGGGCTGCGAGGTCGGCCTGCTCGAGCCATGATCCACCGGGCTTCGTCGAGGCCAGGTACAGGCGGCGGCGTGCGGGGACGTGGTTGTCGGCGTGTTTGCCGGGGCGGCGGATCAGCAGGATGCGCACACCGGTGCCGGCGGCGCGGCGTTGCAGTTCGGCGCCGAGCTCCGGGTCGAGGTGGCTCTCGGTCAGAGCGTCACGGCCCCAGGGGCCGGGCTGTTCCAGGCACAGCCACGCCGTCGCGGTCGCGGCCGTGCCGGCCAGCGGTTCGCCCGCGAAGTCGGAGAGTATCGAGCACCTCATCTGCACACTCTATACGGCCGTTCGGGTGAGGACTAAGGCCACCCTTAGTTGATCGGTGTGTGGCCTCGGTGGCGGTGTGTCCGGGCTGGGGACGGGGCTAGGTTTTCGTTCATGAACGTCGCGGTGTGGATCGTGTCGGGTGTCGTGGTGGCGGTGTACCTGGTGGCGGGCTTCACCAAGCTCGCCAAGTCCAAACAGGAGCTGCTGGCCGAACCGCGGATGGGATGGGTCGGGGACTTCTCGGCCGGGCAGGTCAAGGCCATCGGCGCGGTCGAGCTCGCGGGCGCGGCCGGGCTGGTGCTGCCGTGGCTGACCGGCATCGCGCCGATCCTCACCCCGATCGCCGCGCTGGGCCTGGCGCTGATCCAGGTGGGGGCGGCGGTCACGCACATCCGGCGTGGTGAGGGCTCGGTGGCGCCGGCGAACCTGGTGCTGTGCGCGCTGGCGGTGTTCGTCGCGGTGGTGCGCTTCGGTCAGCTCTGACTAGCTCTGAAGCCGCCGCACCCGTTCGCGCATCGACGCCTCGAGGCCGGCGCGGTAGCCGAGGAACAGCTTGTTCGCCAGGTAGGGAGCCCAGTTGCCCTGCCTGGCGATGTTGTAGACGCGGTGGCGCAGCAGCGCGCCCTCGGGGTGGGGGTGCAGCGTGTCCTCGCCGCGGTACCACCAGTCGCCCCAGTAGGCGATGACGCCCTGCTCGCGGTCCACGAGCCGGTGCGGCCCGGACTCTCCGGCGTCGGCGAACATCCGTGCGCGCACGTCCTCCAGCGGCGCGTGCACCACGCCGGTGACTTCGAACAGCAGTCTCATCGGTGCCTGTCCTCCCAGTCGGGGTAACCGCCGACGGTGCCCTCGCGGGTGGCGGTGGCGAACCAGGACAGCCAGGCGCGTTCGGCGCGCAGCATGGCCATCCGGTAGTCGAGCTCGATCCACGCGAGCTGGGGCAGGCCCATGCCCGCGAGCCTCTCCAGCAGCACGGCCAGCGCGGTGAGCTGTTCGCCCACGGCGCTCTCGCGTTGCCGCACGACCCGCAGCGCGTCGTGCGGGGGCAGCAGGCCGACCAGGGAGATCCCGGCCTCGAAGCGCGGGTACTCGCGGGCGGGGACGGCGATCAGCTCGCGCAGCCAGTCGTGCAGCTCGGCCGTGCCGGTCTCGGTGACGGCGTAGACGGTGCGTTCGGGGCGGTTGCCGGCCTTCTGCACGGCGCAGGCGGTGATCAGCTCGTGGCGGTGCAGCGACTCCACGACGGTGTAGAGGGAGCCGTAGTTGAGCTTGATGACCTCCTCCTGGTGGCGTTCCCGCATGGTCTGCGCCATCTCGTAGGGGTGCATCGGCCGCTCCGAGAGCAGGGCCAGCACCGCGAGGGCCAGGGGGTTCGTGCGCCTGAACGTCATATCCGCTCCCGTATATCCGGCGCCGAGTATACGGGTTAGGGTGGGTCGCATGACAACGGTGATCACCGGGGGAAGCCGGGGTATCGGTGCCGCGACCGCGCGCAGGCTCGTGCGCGAAGGGCACCGGGTCGTGATCAGCTACCGGCAGGCGCAGGACGAGGCACGGCTGCTGGAGCAGGAGCTGGGCGTGCTCGCCGTGCGGGCCGACACGGCGGACGAGGACGACGTGGCGCGCCTGTTCGACGCGGCCGGCGACGACATCACCGGGGTGGTGAGCAACGCCGGCATCACCTCCCCGTCCGGGCCGCTGGCGCAGCTGCGCACGGAGGACCTGCGGCGCGTGGTGGACGTCAACCTGGTCGGCGCGATCTTCGTGGCCCGTGAGGCGGCGCGGCGCATGACGAGCGGGTCGATCGTGAACGTGTCCTCCGGCGCGGCGACGCTGGGCAGTCCGGGGGAGTACGTGCACTACGCCGCCACCAAGGCCGCCGTGGACGCGTTGACCATCGGCCTGGCCAAGGAGCTCGCGCCGCAGGGGATCCGGGTGAACTGCGTGCAGCCCGGCACGGTCCGCACCGACATCCACCGGCTCTCCGGCGAACCCGGCCGTCCCGACCGCGTCGCCTCCCGCATCCCGCTGGGCCGCCCCGGCGAGTCCGAGGAGATCGCGAACGCCATCGCGTGGCTGCTGTCCGACGAGGCCTCGTACACGACCGGTGCGATCCTGCGCGTCGCCGGCGGCATGTGAGGCTTTCGCCTCTGCGGCCGGGGTTCGCGCTGCCCCTAAGCTTCTCCGTCATGTCCGCGCCCACGCTCACCGACTTCGTGCTCGCCAACACGACGCTGGCCCCCGTGCCGCTGGTGCCGGAGGTGGTGCTGCACAGCGCGGCCGAGGCGATGGACCTGTGGGAGCTGACCCACCACGACCAGCCGCCGTTCTGGGCGTTCCCGTGGGCGGGCGGCCAGGCCCTGGCCCGGCACCTGCTCGACAACGCGGGCCTGGTGCGGGACAAGAAGGTCTTCGACCTCGCGTCCGGCTCCGGCCTGGTCGCGATCGCCGCGGCGCTGGCCGGAGCCGAGGTGGTGACGGCGAACGACATCGACCCGCTGGCCCTGGCCGCCGTCGAGCTCAACGCCGCCGCCAACGGCGTCACCGTGCTCACCCTGGGCGGAGACCAGCTCGACAGCGACGCCCACGGCGCCGACGTGGTGCTCGCGGGCGACGTGTTCTACGACGCGGAGATCACCGCACTGGTGCTGCCGTTCCTGGCCAGAGCCTCCGCCCGGGGTGCGCTGGTGCTGCTCGGCGACCCCGACCGCGCGCACCTGCCCCGCGACCGGTTCACCCAGCGGGCCCGCTACGACGTGCCGGTGCCGTTGACGCTGGAGAGCACCGAGACCCGCAGCGCCACGGTGTGGCGGGCCTGAGCGCGGTCACGACAGCTTGGCGAAGAACACCTTCAGGTCACCGGCGAGCAGCCGCGGTGAGTCGTGCCCGGAGTAGTGCCCGCCGGTCTCGAACTCCGACCAGTGCACGAGGTTGTGGTGGTCGCGCTCGGCGAAGCGGCGGATGGTCTGGAAGTCGTCGGGGAAGATCGCGACGCCCATCGGCACCGTCGTGGGCCCGGTGGGCTGGTCCTCGCGGTGCGCGTCCTCGTAGTAGAGCCGCGCGGAGGACCCGGCGGTGGCGGTGAACCAGTAGATCGCGACGTTCGCGAGCAGGAAGTCCTTGCTGACGGCCGGTTCGCCCATCAGCTGCATCGTCCAGGCGAGCTGGCCCGCGGGGGAGTCCGCGAGCGCGAACGCCACGTTCTGCGGCCGTGACTGCTGCAGCTTCGCGTACCCGGACATGGTCTCCCAGAAGTTCTGCAGCACCTCGAGGCGGCGGAAGTCGTCCGGCGTGAGGCCGTCCATCTCGGACGGGTCGCCGGAGGGGAACGAGAAGATCTGCGTCACGTGCACGCCTGCCACGTGCTCCGGGTCGGCCTGCCCGACCTGCGGCGCGATGATCGCCCCCGCGTCGTTGCCGTGCACCCCGTAACGCCGGTGGCCCAGCCGTGCCATGAGCTCCGCGAACGCCGACGCGATCCGCCCGGAGTGCCAGCCCGTCTCGGTCGTGGGCCCGGAGAACCCGAAGCCGGGGATCGACGGGATCACCAGGTGGTGATCCTCGCGCAGGTGCTCGATCACGTCGACGAACTCCATCACCGAGCCCGGCCAGCCGTGGATCAGCAGCAGCGGCAGCGCGTCCGGGTTCGGGCTGGTGACGTGCAGGAAGTGAACGTTCGTGCCGTCGATCTCGGTGACGAACTGCGGGAACCCGTTGAGCCGGTTCTCGACCGCCCGCCAGTCGAAGTCCTCGGCCCAGTACCGCGCCATCTCGCGGACGTCCGCCACCTCGTCGCCGTACCGCGCACCGGCCCCCGCGACCTGGTCGGTCCACCGCGTCCGCGCCAGACGGTCCCGCAGGTCGTCGAGGTCGGCGTCGTCGATCGCGATGTGGAATTCCCTGATCTCCGTCATAACCCGAGGCTAACGACGCTTGCGGCCAGCCTCTGTCCTAAAGTCTCCGTCCATGTTGGAAACCTCGGCGCGCCTGCTGCGCCTGCTCGCCCTGCTGCAGTCACGCCGCGACTGGCAGGGCAGCGAACTGGCCGACGAGCTGCAGATCAGCCCTCGCACCGTCCGCCGCGACGTCGACCGCCTGCGCGAGCTCGGCTACCCGGTCAACGCCACCACCGGCTCGTTCGGCGGCTACCGCCTCGGTGCCGGCGCCGAGCTGCCACCCCTGCTGCTCGACGACAACGAGGCCGTCGCCGTGGCCGCCGCCCTGCGCACCAACGCCGTCACCGGCCTGGAGGAGGTCTCCCTGCGAGCCCTGCTCAAACTGGAACAGGTCCTCCCGTCCCGCCTGCGCCACCGCGTCTCCGCACTCGAACAGATCGAGTCCGTCCCGCGCGACCACCCGGCCCCCGCCCTGGACCCGGAACTGCTGTCCACCCTCGCCGCCGCCTGCCGCGACAGCGACACCCTCCGCTTCGACTACAACGCCCACGACGGCACCCCCACCAGACGCCGCGTCGAACCGCACCGCCTCGTCAACTGGGGCCGCCGCTGGTACCTCGTCGCCTGGGACGCCGACAAACAGGACTGGCGCAGCTTCCGCGTGGACCGCATCACCCCACCCCAGCCCCCGCACGGCCCCCGCTTCACCCCACGAGACTTCGACGCCACCACCTACGTCGCCTCCCGGGTCACCCAAGCCGCCTGGCGCTTCCAGGCCCGAGTCCTGGTCCACGCCCCGGCCGAGACCGTGGCCGCCCGCATCAACGCCGCCATCGGCACCGTCGAAGCCGTCGACGAGGTGTCCTGCGTCCTGGTGACCGGCTCCGACTCGGTGGAGACCCTCGCCGTGTGGATCGGCATGCTCGACCTCGACTTCGAGGTCATCTCGCCACCCGAGCTCGTGGCACACGTTCGCTCTCTTGCGGCCCGCTACGCCCGCGCCGTACAAGACTGAGCATGGCCATCACCGGACGGGACATCGAGCGCCTGCTCTACACCGACACGCCCGACCCGGTCCTGGTCGTGCACCGCGGGGTGGCCGAGATCGTGGCGGCCGCCGAACTCGGGAGACGGCCCGGCGCCATCGTCGTGTGCTCGCGCAGTGAACTGCTCCGTCGCGTGGGGGAGCGCGACCTGACCGAGCAGGAGTTGACCGCGCTTGCGGCCGAGCTCACCAGTTCAACTGGATTCCCAGCTCCTCCGCCACCCGCCTGGCCCGCTTGATCAGATCGGGCGGAAGCTCCCAGCCGACTTCCTTGGGTAGGGATTCGAGAGCATCGCGAACACTAAAACGATCTGGAGTCAACTCACTGTCATGAGTTCCTAGATAGTGCAGCCTCAGCAGACCGTCCAGCTCGTCGGAAGCATAAAGAGAGCCGCCGGCGTCGACGAATGTGGTCATCAGTTGCAAGTCATCGCCGCCGGTGCCCAGCCTGGCGTACAACTCGTGCCAGAACACGACGCCATCGGTATCGGCCTGTCTGAGTTGCTGCAGCGCCGGTACACAATCTTCGACAGGTGCCGCCATCAGCTCTACCAGGGCGCCTGCGATGTCGATGCCATGGAGGTCGACCAAAGGGAACACCGCATCGCACAGTGTTTGGCTGACCTCGTCCAACGTCACGTAAGGCTCCGAGGTCGGTAGGTACTGGGACACCTCTCGCAGATCGGCCAGCTCCACTGAGAACTGCCCATCCGCGTGTCTGTCGTGGTCCACCGACAACCACAGGACCACACTGGCCCATTCGCTCGTTGACACGCGCGACTTCCAGAACAGCGTCAACCGCTGCCAGTCGTCGAGGTTCAACTGCAGGTCGTCGGCACGGGCCTCGCCCGTCAATGCCAGTGCCAGGACCACGAGATTCAGCGAGTACCTCGCGTCCCGTCCTGAGTCGGGCAACCGCACCGGGGCGTAGGTGCCCCGGGAACCCCGCGTCTCGTCCCGCGCGGCGAGCAACCGCACAACGAGGTCGAACAACCCGACCTTGTCGGACTTGGTCGCGAACTCCCGCAGGAAGTCCTGAACCGGCTTGCTGGTGGTCAACGCCATGAACGACAACACCGAGTACAGCTCGGTGTCGTCCACCGTGGACTTGCGTCGTGACCGCGCCTCGTCCTCCCTGCGCAAGTCCATCAACCGGTCCCAGACGAACCGCGCCACCAGATACTCGCCGAACGTCGCGTGCAGGAACTCGTAGGTGCGGAGCCTGGTCCTGTCCTCCCGCACCGCCTCGGTCTTCTGCACGAAGAAGAACCGCCCCAGAACCGTCTCGCCCGCAGACAGGGGAGTCCGGGTTCCCGACAGCCTCTCCGGGGAGGCAACGCCGAGCAACTGCGCGAGGTCGGACGTCACCTGGTGCTCGGCCACCCATTGCACGCCGCGGTTGAACATGGCGAGCGCCACGACCGACAGCTGCTCCAGCTCGGACTCGACGTCTCGTGCGAGGTCCGCCTCCGACAGCTCCTCATCGCCCTTCTCGACCTCGCGCCGGGCGAACCACTCAAGCAGCCGTTCGTACAGCTGTCCGCGGCTCATCCGGAGATGGTCGCGTTGCAACGAGTCGTCGACCGCGTCGTAGAGGGCGAGCATCAGCAACAGCAACGGCTGCGACGCCAGGTCCGGGTACTCGAGTACGGTTTCGGTGGGCAGAGGCCGGTTGGCCTGGTTCCACACCGTCAGCCAGGCACGCACCTGCTCCTCGCTGAACGGCATCAGCCGCACCACCTGCGTGCCCTGCGGCAGTTCCAGGCCCGCGCACACGCTCAACCGGCTCGTCACGACGAAGGCTGCCGGTCTGCCCATGTCCTCCAGCCGCTGCTGGAACTCGGCGATGATCGTCAGGTAGCGCGTCTGGCTCACGCCGGTGGCCTGCAACAGCTCATCGAACCCATCCAGCACCACCAACGGCAAGGCCCCGTCGGTTCGCCTGGAGAAGTCAGCCCAGCTCACCGGCTCCTGCAGCAACACCCGCAGCCCGTGCTCGATCTGCTGTTCCAGAGCGGCGTCGGCGGGAGTACCGCGCAACTCCACCCGCACCACAGCGAAGTCCGAGACGGGCAACCGCGCCGCCATCATCTCGGTCAGCACCGACTTGCCCGATCCGGGATCACCCAGCACCAGCAGAGGAGCGGACAACGCCGCCGGTGAGGTCAGATGGCCCGCCAGGTAGCCGTAGAGGTCGTCACGGACGGGCAGTTCGTCCCAGGACGCGAGAAGGGATGGCGCCGCGGCCCTCTGGTCGGCGACCATCACCTGGAAGTCCGGATCCACGTAGGCCTCGACCAGACTCGGGATCCGCACCCCGTCCGGTGTCTCCGTCGACTTCACGAGCGGGCGTCGCAACGCGCCCTGGTAAGCCCCGGAAAGCTCCGCCAGCCGCACCTCGGGCAGCAGGTCCGTGGTCGTCTCACGCAGAACGTCCTCAAGGCGTGCCAGAGCCTTGCGCACCGACCGCCCGTCAGCGAGCGCGCACCAGAACCGGATCTCCGGGTACTCGGCCGCCAGCTGACCGAGCATCTCCTCGTACCGCTGCAACGCCCGATCCGGTGTCGCCAGGGTCGCCGCGTCCTGGACCCGGTCCTGCTCAGTCGCGTCCAGCCGGTCCCAAGACGACAACGAGGTCAGCGCCTTGAACAGCCGCAGACCGAGCATGCGGTACTGCTTGGCGACCGCCTCCAGGTTCTTCTCGTGTTCGCGGCCGACCGACGGCAACGGAAGATCGAGCCCCCACGGGTCGTAGCTCTCGACCAGGTCGCGGTCCTTGGCCGCCAGTGCCACGCCGACCCGTTGCTCGGCGAACGCCTCGAAGAACGCTGTCATGACTACGACGGCGTGTGCGGCGTGCAGTTGTTGCGTGCGGGTGTAGCGGCTCACGTCCCGGCGCTTGGACGACAACCATGAGACCAGGTCGTTGCTCAGACGGAGGAAGTCCGGCTTGGCGTCGAAGAGACTCAGCACCTCCCACATACCTGCCGAAGCCGCGAGCAGCGCGCCGCCCAGGACCTTGTCCATGGCGGCGATGATCGGGTGGTCGCGGCCGCCGAGGATCTTGACGGCCTCGTTGTAGCTGTAGGTCTTTCGCACCCGAAGGTGTCTACCTGACAGCCGGGCGGGTCAGCCCGAGAACAACACCAAAAGACCAATCGCGATCAGCACCACCGGCAGGGCGACGTGGCCCCACTTGGCCAGCGCTCGGGCCACCACCTGGCGGGAGGTCAGGAACCGGCCCGCCAGGCACCACACGCCCACGAGCAGCAGGAACACGACCACGTAGACCCACAGCGAGTCCGTCACGGTGAAGACCGGGACGTAGACGCCGATGTTGTCGCCGCCGTTGGCCAGGGTCACGCCCGCCATCGCGAGAACGCCCGGCGCGGCGTCGGGCTCGTCCTCGTCGTCCGCGCCCCGCCACAGCGACCAGGCCGCCTTGAGGCCCAGGGCCAGGGGGATCAGGCCCAGCCACGGGCGGAGCTCCGCGGGGAGCAGGGACGCCCCGAGGGCGCCGACGACCGCCACCGCCAGGATCGCCGTGAAGCCCAGGTACTGGCCCGTCACCACCTGCCACGGTGACTTCGCGCGGGCGAAGAACAACGCCAGGAGCACCAGGTCGTCGACGTTCGTCACCGCGAACATGCCCGCCGCCTGGCCGATCACCCCGAGATCCACAGCGGCATTCTCACCGACGCGAAACGGATAGATCATCCGTATGTGTGCTAGCGTCGCCAGTAAGCGGATTCGCTATCCGGATCGAGGAGAAGTCATGACACGCAAGGCAGTCGTCACCGCCGGCACCGGAGGCATCGGACTCGAGACCGCCCTCGGACTCGCCGACGCCGGGTACGCCGTCACCGTCGTCGGGCGCAACGCCGAACGAGGGGACCGCGCCGTCGCAGCGATCAACGCCAGAGGAGGGGAGACCGGCAGGTTCCTGCAGGCCGACCTCGCGTCACTCGACGCGGTGCGCACCCTCGGCGACCACATCGCAGGCGAAGGCGAGCTGGCCGTGCTCGTCAACAACGTCGGAGCGATGTTCCCCGACCGGACCGAGCTCGACGGCGTCGAAGCCTCCTTCGTCGTCAACCACCTCTCGCCCTACCTGCTCACCGAACTGCTCCTGCCCGCGCTCACCGACCGCGTCGTCAACGTGACCTCCGGAGCCGTCACGACCGCCAAGAAGACCTTCGACGCCGTCGAACCACCCGGCGGCTACTACGGCTTCCACTGGTACGGACGCGCCAAGCTCGCCAACCTCGCCTACACCCTCGACCTCGCCGCACGCACCACGACCATCAAAGTCCTCGCAGCCGACCCCGGGGGAGCGGCCACCGACATGACCGACGGCACCCTGCGCACACCCAAGATCGTCTCGCCACCCCTGCGCCTGCTCTGGCCACTCGTGCGCCGCACGTTCGAACGCTCCACCTCAGGACCCGCCGCCCTCGCCGCACGATCCTCGATCATCGCCGCCACCGACCCCGCGCTCACCAGCGGCACCGTCATCGGACGCAAAGCCGTACCCGTCACGCCACACCGCACCGCCACCGACCCGCGCGTCCAGGAAGCCGTCCGGCGACTCAGCGAGAGGCACGCACCACTCCGCCACGTAACGGATGGCGTATCCAAATAGAATCCGGGCATGACGCCGCAGCGAAAGGACGCCGCCCGCAACTGGGAGCACATCCTCACCGTCGCCAGAGAACTCGTCGACGAAGGAACCCCGCTGCAGCTCAACGACGTCGCCCGGCGAGCAGGACTCGGCGTCGGCACGGTCTACCGGCACTTCCCGACCACCGAGGCACTCCTCGAGACCGTCGCCACCCCCTGCCTCGAAGCCCTCGCCGGCCGCGGCGAACAAGCCCTCACCCACGACGACCCCTGGACCGCCTTCGCCGACTTCCTGACCAAGGTCGTCGAAGGACAGGTCACCGACCCCGCACTCGTCAAGGTCTCCGCCACCACCCAGGACGTGCTGCCCCGCACCACCGAGCTCAAAGCACAGATCCTCGCCGTCGGCGCCAAGCTCCTCGCCCGCGCACGCGACGCCGGAGCCGTCCGCCCCGAAGTCGACGACGCCGACCTCGTCCCACTCATGTGCGGCATCGCCTACGCCACCTACGTGCACAGCGCCGGCCCCGAAGACCGACTGCCCACCGCACGCCGCTACCTCGACACCCTGCTCCGCGGCCTACACGCCTGAACGCGGGGGACCAGCCGCCACGAACGCCCGCAACTCGTCCAACCCCCGCGCGCCACCGTCGGTCAACATCCACGTCACCCCCGCCTCCTCGTACTCCGCCACCTCCTCCGGCAACGAACCACCACCCCACAACACGACATCAGCGTCAGCCGAACCCCCCGACGCCACGAAATCCGCCTTCACCCGAGCGGCATCGGCAGGGGAGAGCACCACCAGCCCCTCCGGACCGAACGTCGCCGGCACCACACCCGCCGCGACCGCCGCCGCACGAAACGGCACAGACCGAGGCCACGCACCACCCACCCAGATCGGCACCTCCACCGGCGCGAAACGCACACCCGACACGTCGAACAACGCGCCGTGATGCTCCACCTCGACCCCCGACAACAACGCACGCACCACCTCGACGCCCTCCGACAACGCCTCCGCACGCGACACCCGCTCGCCGAAGGGGGAGTAGTCCTGCGGCACACCCGCACCCACACCCAGCACCGCACGCCCACCCGACAACCGCTGCAACGTCGACGCCTCCAACGCCACCTTCCACGGACGCCGCCGCCCCAACGACGTCACCAACGGCCCCAGAGAGATACGAGACGTCCGCGCAGCCACCGCACCCAACGTCACCCAGACGTCCGCCACCACAGGCTCACCCGGCACCACCACGTGATCCCACAGGAAGAAACCGTCCCACCCGGCCTCCTCCGCGGACACAGCGAGCGACACCAGCACAGACGGATCACCCAGCGACGAACCGAACGACGGCACATAGATCGCACAACGCATGACCCGAGTGTGACAAGCACCCCCGACAAGATCATCTACAAGCGGGGGAGCAGCACAAACCCCCTCAACGACCCTCTCCGGTCGCCCCGTCCAACTGCTCCCGCAAGATGTCCGCGTGCCCGGCGTGCCGCGCCGTCTCCGCCACCCGATGCACCAGAACGTTGAACAACATCACCTCAGGGCGCGGCCACCACGGCACAAAACCAGGAGCATCCACAGCAAGCGCCGAGATCGTCGCATCCGCATGCACCCACACACGCCGATAGCGCTCCACGATCTCCTCACGCGACTCCGACTCATCCGCCCGCATGTCCAACCCACGCGCTGCCAAGTCGTCCCACCGCGGCAACGCCTCGGGAAACGGCCGCCCGAACACCTCACCGAGATACCGCGACTCCCACAACGCCAGATGCTTCACCAAACCCAGAAGGTTCGTGCCCGACGCGGTCAGAGGACGCCGCACATCCGAGTCCGACAACCCGTCGAGCTTCCACACCATCGCCTCGCGCAACTCACGCAGATCGCCGTGCAGATACTCCTTCGCGAACTCGTCGATCACGAACGCCACTCCCGAGCGACCGCCTCGACCCACGACCCGACATCCGGCAACGCGTCGAGCGAGTACAACGACCGCTCAGGACACCCAGGCCACACAGACACACCCTCAGAAGCGTGATCCGGCGCAAACCACACAAGACGCCCCGTCTCGCCGTGCGCCGCCGTCAGGTTGAAGTTCGCCTCTATCGCCACGGTGACGTAAGGCCGCATCTCCTCGACAGGAACCTCCAGCCCCTCGTCCTCCCACGCCCACGAGTAATGCTCCAGCACCTCCGCCACGGACTCCCGCGTCGCCGCCGCCGACAACACGTGCACCAAATCCCCGGAGATCGGCGCGTGACGACCGAACTGCTCGACGACCCCGCCGAACACCGCCCACACACGCGCCAGGAACGCAGGAGCGCCGGCCTGCTCGAACGGCGGATCACACAGCCAGCCGCGACGCGCCTCAGAAGGACCCCACGCGAGCAACTCGTAGGAACGACCCGCGACGGACACCGGAGTCACGGTCGCGGCCGCCAGCAGAGCGGACAGCTCCGGCAACCCGTCCAGAGGACCGCGCGCCCAAGGGGACGGCTCACCGACGACAGCGTCCGTGCCGTATGAGGCGTTGTGCTGAAGGAACCGATCCCAGTCGGACATGCGGCAGATCATGGCAGGAGAGCGCCCAGGGGCGGCCCAGATCTCCGTTACTTGACATAATGTAGATTATCGGCGAAACGGCGACCTGCGAAGATCGTGTCAGAAGGGGCTGAAACCGCCCGTGTTGGCGCGTCTGCAAGCCACAGCCCGCGGGCAGGCCGGCTGCACTTGCAGACGCCACAACATCAGATCCACGGCGATGCCGGAGCGCGGTCGGCACCGACGTGCAGTCATGGAGACGTACGTGCAGGGGCGTCATTACGCTCACGATCCCCGACAAGTGACGCCACCTGGTCCAGCGTCGTCCGGAGCCGAACCAGAACCCGGCGAAACGGACATTTCATGCATAATCGCCATTATCCAGCACAGCAACGGTGAGCGACCCCGCGAACTCGAACGGTCGAACATCACGCGCTGATCCGCATTCGCCCCAACGCGCCCGCGCCGAACTCCCGCCCCGCTGCTCCAGCCTCTGACCTGCGACTGTGCTCCGCCGCCGCGATCGAGCGCTCACGAGGCCGGAGCTCCTCCCCTCCCCCTGGGCGCCACGGCGTCCAGGATTGTCGGTGGTGTGCGGTACAAGATCCATATGCACGTGTTCGCCGCCCAGGACGCCTTCTTCCTCGCCCGCCGGACTCGCAAGGACTCGCCGCACACCACGGCCGCCTACCAGCGAGATCTGTCCGGCGTGAACTCGCTGCTGGCCGAGACCCTCTCCTGCCCCGCCGAGGACCTGACGATCGGTCATCTGACGGGGGCGAACCTGCGTCAGGCGTTCGGGGTGTTCGCGGACACGCATGCGAAGAGCTCGGTGTTGCGGGCGTGGTCGACGTGGAACCAGTTCCTGACGTTCTGCGTGGCGGAGGACCTGATCGCCGGTAATCCGATGGGGGCGGTGGCGCGTCCGAAGACTCCTCCGCTGGTGCCGAAGCCGTTGCGGGGTGAGGACACGCCGGAGCAGTTGCTGACGGCGGCGGCGGAGGGGGCGCGCAAGGGGCGTGACCCGTGGCCGGAGCGGGACGTGCTGGTGATCGCGCTGGGGCTGGTGGCGGGGTTGCGGAGTGCGGAGATGCGGACGTTGACGCTGGCGAGCGTCGTCGGGCGGGAGGGTGATCGGCGGTTGCACGTGAAGGGGAAGGGCAACCGGGACAGGTCTGTGCCGATCGAGCCGCCGATGGAGCGGATCGTGGACGCGTACCTCCGGAGTTGCCGGCAGCGGTTTCCGCAGGGGCGGTTCGATCGTGAGAGTGCCCTGTTGCGGGATCGGCATGGTGAGCCGATCGGGCGGGGTGGGTTGGAGTACCTGGTCAAGTCGTGTTTTCGGTGGGCGGGGTTGAACGACCGGGTGCCGACGGGGGCGAATCTGCACGCGTTGAGGCACACGTTCGCGACGCGGTTGGCGGAGGACGGGGCGTCGGCGAGCGAGATCATGGCGTTGCTGGGGCATGCGAGTCTGGCGACGAGTCAGAACTACATCGAGGCGACGGCGCGGGAGCGGCGTGCGGCGGTGGCGAGCAATCGGACGTATCGGGCGCTGCGGGACATGTAGCGGGGTTCGACCGTGGTGCGGGACGCTCTGTCGTGACGTGTGAGCCGGGGGTCGCCCTGTTGCCGGATCGTTAGGCCGAGTGGGTGACCTGATAGTGCGAAAACCGCATTTCAGGGGTACCCAATGAGAATGAGATCCGTGTGGCGTGGGGCCATCTCCTTCGGGTTGGTGACGATCGCCGTGCGCCTTTACACGGCTGTCGAGGAGCACGACTTCCGTTTCAACCAGGTGCACCGGGAGGACGGCGGGCGCATCAAGTACAAGCGCGTCTGTTCGGTGTGCGGTGAAGAGGTCGAGTATTCGGAGATCACCAAGGGCTACGAGCTGGACGACGGCCGGATGGTGATCATGGAGAACGAGGACTTCGAGAAGTTGCCGGTGAAGACCGACAAGTCGATCGACGTCCTGGAGTTCGTGCCGGCGGAGGAGATCGATCCGATCTACTTCCAGAAGACGTACTACCTGGAGCCGGACAAGGCGGCGGCGCGGCCGTACGTGCTGCTCAGGGATGCGTTGGTGAAGACGGGTCAGCTGGCGGTCGTGAAGATCACGATTCGGCAGAAGGAGACGCTGGCGACGATCCGGGCGCGTGATGACGTGCTGGTGATGCACACGATGTTGTGGCCGGATGAGATCCGCAAGGCGGAGTTCGACTTCCTGGACCAGGACGTGGAGGTGCGTCCGCAGGAGTTGAAGATGGCGACGTCGCTGGTGGAGTCGATGGCGGGCGACTTCGATCCGGACACGTTCACGGACGATTACCGGGACGCGTTGGAGAAGGTGATCGCGGCGAAGGCGGAGGGTGCGGAGTTGCCCGAGCAGCCGGAGGCCGAGGAGAAGGGTGATGTCATCGATTTGATGACTGCTCTGGAGCGCAGTGTGGAGAAGGCGAAGGCGGGGCGGAAGGGCGCTGAGAAGAAGGCGGCGCCGAAGAAGAAGGCCTCGTCGGCGTAGATGGCCGGGCTCGACGAGTACCGGCGCAAGCGGGATCCGGGCAGGACGCCGGAGCCCGTTCCTGATGCTGATGTGGTGCCGCGGGGCGGTAATGACACTTTTGTGATTCAGGAGCATCACGCGAGCAGCCTGCATTGGGATGTGCGGTTGGAGCGTGATGGGGTTTTGGTGTCGTGGGCGGTGCCGAAGGGGTTGCCGCCGACGACTGATGTGGTGCGCCTGGCCGTGCACACCGAGGACCATCCGTTGGAGTACGCGGAGTTCTCCGGGGAGATCCCGAAGGGTGAGTACGGCGGCGGTGAGATGTTCCTGTGGGATCGCGGTCGCTACGAGACGGTGAAGTGGTCGGACCGCGAGGTCGACGTGGTTCTGCACGGGCAGCGTGTGCAGGGGCAGTTCGTGTTCTTCCGGTCGGGTGGGGACGGGAAGAACTGGATGATGAAGCGTCGGCACGCGCCGGCGCGTCCGGACTGGAAGGTGTTGCCGGAGCTGCTGAAGCCGATGCTGGCGGTGCCCGGTCCCCTGCCCCACGACGATGACGACCAGTGGGCGTACGAGTTCAAGTGGGACGGTGTGCGGGCGATCCTGCGGGTGGAGGGTGGCCGGGTGCAGGCGTGGTCGCGTCTGGGCAACGACATCACGGTGGCGTATCCGGAGCTGCAGGGTGTGGGTGAGCAGCTGGGGTCGACGGAGGCGTTGCTCGACGGGGAGATCGTGGCGTTGCAGGGCGGGCGGCCGAGTTTCAGCGCGTTGCAGAACCGGATGCACGTGACGAAGTCGGAGGCGGCGCGGCGGGCGGCTCGCCAGCATCCGGTCACGTTGTTGTTGTTCGATCTGTTGCACCTGGATGGCACGTCCACGACGGCGCTCCCCTTTCGGCAGCGGCGTGAGCTGCTGCGCGGGTTGGAGTTGCGGGGGTCGCATTGGCTGACTCCCCCGTCCTATGACGAGGACGGTGCTGCTGTGCTGGCGGCGAGCCGTGAGCAGGGGCTCGAGGGTGTGGTGGCGAAGCGGCTGGACTCTCCGTATCAGCCGGGGGCGCGGTCGCCGGTGTGGCGCAAGATCACGGACCTGCTGGCGCAGGAGGTGGTGATCGGGGGCTGGCGGATGGGTGAAGGCAAGCGTGCGGGGGTGATCGGCGCGTTGTTGCTGGGTATCCCGCGCGACGGCGGGCTGGCGTTCGCGGGGTCGGTGGGCACGGGGTTCAACGACGCGGAGCTGGCGGTGCTGACGCCGCGGTTGAAGGCGTTGGCGCGCCGGTCGTCGCCGTTCGTGACGGAGATGCCGCGGGAGCGGTCGAGGGGCGCGAAGTGGGTCGAGCCGGAGCTGGTGGCCGAGGTGGTGTTCCGGCAGTGGACGCCGGACGGGCGGATGCGGTTTCCGGCGTGGCGTGGTTTGCGGCCGGACAAGTCGCCTGAGGAGGTGCGTCGGGTTGTCGAGTGATGCGACCGTGAGGGTCGAGGGCCGGGTGCTGAAGCTGACGAACCTGGACAAGGTGCTGTATCCGGAGTTCGGGTTCACCAAGGGTGAGGTGATCGACTACTACACCCGGATCGCGCCGGTGCTGCTCCCCCATCTGAAGGATCGTCCGGTGACGTTGAAGCGGTATCCGAACGGGGTGGACGGGAAGTGGTTCTTCGAGAAGAACGCGCCTGAGCATCGTCCGGACTGGGTGCGGACGATGCGGTTGGAGTCGCCGGGCAGCACCAAGGGCAACGAGACCGTGAACTACGTGATGGTGGACGAGCTGGCGACGGTGGTGTGGCTGGCGAATCTGGCGGCGTTGGAGTTGCACGTGCCGCAGTGGACGGTGGGGCCGCGCGGGGGCAAGCGGGATCCGGATCTGCTGGTGTTCGACCTGGATCCGGGTGCGCCGGCGACGGTGGTGGAGTGCTGCCGGGTCGCGGAGCGGGTGCGGGTGGTGCTGGACGACGACGGTGTGGACTCGTGGGCGAAGACGTCGGGGAACAAGGGGATGCAGGTGTACGCGTACGCGCCGGCGAAGGACACGTCGGAGTACGCGAAGGCGGTGGCGCAGCGGTTGGCGCAGGAGCATCCGGACCTGGTGGTGGCGACGATGGCGAAGGCGCAGCGCGGCGGGAAGGTGTTCATCGACTGGTCGCAGAACAATCCGGCGAAGACGACGGTGGCGCCGTATTCGTTGCGGGCTCGGGAGCGTCCGGCGGTGTCGACGCCGTTGACGTGGGACGAGGTGGAGGACTGCGAGGTCGTCGGGGATCTGGTGTTCACGGCGGACGAGGTGCTGGAGCGGGTCGAGGCCGCGGGTGACCTGTTCGGGAGTTGATATTCTGGCCGACTGCCTGTGAGGGGGTCTGCTGTGAGTGTCGAACGGGAACCGCTGGTGGTGTGGCGGCGGGAGTTGCTGCGGGACTGGTTGCGCGACAACCCCGCGGATCGTGAGTTGTACGCGGCGTCGGGTGCGGCGGTGGAGGTGGAGATCCTCGAACGGGCGTGGGCCGCGGTGGTCGATGAGCCGGCCGAGGTGGAGTTCGTGACGGAGGATCCGCCGCACAACGCGCCGATCACGCTGGAGGAGTACGACCCGCGGTGGCCGCGGTGGTACGCCGTGGAGGAGGCGAAGATCCGGGCGGCGCTGGGGCCGGTGGCGGTGCGGGTGGAGCACTGCGGGTCGACGTCGGTGCCGGGGCTGGCGGCGAAGCCGTTGATCGACGTCGTGCTGGTGGTGCCGGACTCGGACGATGAGGACGCGTACGTGCCAGCGTTGGTGCGGGCGGGGTACTACCTGCGGGTGCGGGAGCCGGGCTGGTTCGGGCACCGGTTGCTCAAGGGCACGGTGCCGAACGTGAACATGCACGTCTTCTCCCCCGGTTGTGTGGAGGTGGACCGGATGCTGGCGTTCCGGGACCGGCTGCGTTCGCACGACGAGGACCGTGAGGAGTACGAGCGGGTGAAGCGGGAGCTGGCGGTGCGGACGTGGGAGCGGGTGCAGGACTACGCCGACGCGAAGACGCAGGTGGTGCGGCGGATCACTCTGCGGGCGCTGGCCTGACCGGTGCCGGCGTGAGTGGTGCTGAGCTGACCGGTGCCGGCGTGACCTGTGCTGGGCCGGCGGTCGGTGGGCTGAAGCGGCGCCGGTAGTCCGAGGGTGTGAGGCCGGTTTCGCGGCGCAGGAGTGCGCGCAGGTTGGCGGCGGTGCCCAGGCCGGTGCGGCGGGCGACGACGTCGAAGCGCCTCTCCCCCAGTTCGATGAGCCGGCAGGCGAGGGTGACGCGTTCGCCGGTGAGCCACGCGAGTGGTGTGGTGCCGAGCTGGGCCTGGAAGCGGCGGTGCAGGGTCGCGGGGCTGACGGCGGCGCGGGTGGCGAGGTCGCCGATGGTGAGCGGGGTGTCGAGGTGCTGCTGTGCCCAGGCGAGGACGGGGGCGAGTGACTCGTCGCGCAGGTGGGGCACGGGGCGTTCGACGAACTGGCGTTGTCCGCCGTCGCGGTGGGCGGCGAAGACGAGGCGGCGGCTGACGGAGCTGGCGGTCTCGGCGCCGTGGTCGCGGCGGACGAGGTGCAGGCCGAGGTCGAGGGCGGCGGCGCTGCCGGCGGAGGTGAGGATGTCGCCGTCGTCGACGAACAGGACGTCGGGTTCGAGGTGCACGGCCGGGTAGCGGGTGCGGAACTCGTCGGCCCACTGCCAGTGGGCGGTGGCGCGGCGGCCGTCGAGGACGCCTGCCTCGGCGAGGGTGAAGGCGCCGCTGCAGAACCCGACGAGGCGGGCGCCGCGGGTGTGGGCGCGGCGGATGGTGTCGAGGACGTCGGGGCGGCGGGGTGTGTCGACGTCGGGGCGGTTGGGGACGATGAGGGTGTCGGCGTGGTCGGCGGTGTGCAGGCCGGTGACGCCGGTGAGGGTGAAGAAGCCGTCGCGCATGACGGTGGCGGGTTCGGGTGAGCAGAGGCGGAAGTCGTAGAGGTGGCCGCCGAGCTCGGGGCGGTGCAGGCCGAAGATCTCGGTGGCGCAGCCGAGCTCGAACGGGTTGGAGTTCTCGTCGACGATGACGACGACCCGGTGCGAGGATTCTTGCGGCATGTGCGATTCCTAGCACTCACGGCCGTGGGGCGGCAACGGTGAGGCTGGTCGGCATGAACCCCATCTCGCTGGACGACGCTCTGGCCTCGTTCGACGCCCTGTGGAGCCCTCGGATCGTCACCCGCGTCAACGACTACGACGTGCGGGTCGCGAAGGTCGAGGGTGAGCACGTGTGGCACGTGCACGACGACACCGACGAGTTCTTCCTCGTCCTGGACGGTGAGCTGCACATCGCGCTGCGCGAGCCGGAGCGCACGGTCACCCTCGCGAAGGGCTCGGTGTTCACGGTGCCGCGGGGGACGTTCCACAAGCCGTCGTCGCCGCACGGAGCGCGGATCCTGATGTTCGAGCCGACCGGGACACCTACCGTCGGTGACCGGCACGACGAGGTCCCGGCGCACGTGGACGCGACGACGGGGCACGCGCTGTGATGCTGGGGAGGAGCGCGGTCCTCCCCAGCATCACCTCAGCGGGTCAGCCCAGGCGGCAGGCCGACAGGATGATCTCCTGGCCGAGCAGCGTGCGGACGCGGACGGCGTTCTGGATCAGCTGGCCGTTCGGTCCGGTCGCGGACTCGTTGAGGTGCACGGTCGCGACACCGGGGATGCCGACGGTGGCGGGTCCGGTGCCGATCGGTGCGCCGTTGAGCGTGCCGACCTTCGACGAGCCGGTGACGCCGTTCGCGTCACTCACGCACTTGGCCTCGATGGCGTTGAGCTTGATCGCCCCTCCGAGCAGCGTGGCTCCCTCCACTCGTGCGTTGGCCTCGGTGCGTCCGGTGTTCGCGTCGAGGGTGCAGTCGGCGTGCAGGGCGTTGACGGAGGCGAGGCCCAGCACGGTGACCGTGGCGACGGTCTTGTCCTCGTTGGGCGGGCACTGGGCGTGCGGGGTCTTGGCGACGGTGATCAGGCCGGTCGCGTTGAGCGCCCACGCTTCACCGCGCAGGTAGACGACGACCTTCACGACCGCGGTGGCGGAGGAGCCGTCGTCGTCGGTGATGGTCACCAGGACGTTGTGCGCGCCCAGGGCGGTGAACGTGCGGGAGGCGGTGCAGGTGCCGCTACCGGCGCCTTGGGCGACGGTGCCGTTGACGACCGCGCTGCCGTCGTCGAAGTCCAGGGTGCAGGTGTGCTTGTCGTTGGTGGCGAGGTCGGTGAACGGCGCGGTGAAGTTCACCTGGGTGCCGCGGGTGACGAGCGTCTTGTCTGCGGTGATCGTGACCTGCGGGGCGACGTTGGACAGCGTCAGCGTGGTGGTCTGCGTGACGGGCGGGTTGACGCCGTCGTTCGCGGTGAGCTCGAGCTTCCAGACGCCGTCATCGGTGCACTTGACCGTGGTGGTCTGGGCGGCGGGGTCGCCGAACGAGCAGGTCGCGCCCGCGTCGACCCCGGACTGCGGGGTGGCGGTCCAGGTGGTGGTCAGCGAGGGGCCGTCGGGGTCGGTGACGGTTGCGGCGAGGCCGACGTCGGTGCCTTCCTGGCCGGCGTAGGGGCCGCCGGGCTTGACGACCGGTGGGGCGTTGACCTTGACCGTGACGCACTCGGTCACGTCACCGGCTCCGCCGCCGTCGGTGCCGCGTGCGGTGACGCACAGCTGGTGGGTGCCGGGGGTCAGTGCCGGGGTGGCGACGGTGTAGTCGACCGTGGCCGGGCCGTCCTGCGGGAGGCCGGGCGTGATCGAGGTGATCGGGATGTCCGCGCCGCCGTCGACCTTCAGCGTCAGGCCGGTGAGCTTGGAGGCGATGACGCCGGGCACGACGTCGGGCAGCTGCGAGACGTCGGGGACCTCGGTGCAGGTGCCGCCGGTGGTCTGGGCGATCTTGCGCAGCGACTCCGTGCCGATGTCGCAGCCCGAACCGCTGGACACGGCGAAGGTGAAGATCTTGATGCCCGCGTTGACGGCCTG
Organism: Lentzea sp. NPDC055074; assembly: GCF_053608005.1. Lineage (NCBI taxonomy): Bacteria > Bacillati > Actinomycetota > Actinomycetes > Pseudonocardiales > Pseudonocardiaceae > Lentzea > Lentzea sp. NPDC055074. Next base: position 269,534 of record NZ_JBSGUQ010000002.1, on the reverse strand, counting down.
CTGCAGGGCGGCGTCGATGGCCCCGCTGCCGGCGCCGTCGGACAGGAACACCATCAGCTTGCGCTGCTGCGGTGCGGTGACGGCGGTGGCGAGACCGGCGTCGAGACCCGCGGCGAAGTTGGTGCCGGACGGGAAGCTGTAGTTGGTGAACAGGCCGACCCCGCCGATGCGGGCGCTGGTCACCGCCTCGACGACGTCGGTGGCGCCGTTGGCGTTGGCGTCCGCGTTGGGCCCGACGATCTTCTGCTCGCCGGCGGCGGGGCCGACGTCGACGGTCGCGCCGGACGTGCCGAACACGGCGGCGCCGACGCTGCCGACGACGGTGTTCGGGACGGCGGCCTTCGCGTGCAGCGCCTTGACCGCCGCGACCTCGCAGTCGAGGACCGTGTTGAGCTGGCCGTCGCCGTTCTGGTCGCCTCCGCAGCCCGCGGCGACACCGGCCGCGGTGGAGCCGGACACGTCCACGACGTAGGTGAGCGCGGTGTCGACGATCGGCGTGGCGGTGCCGATCGAGGCCGTGCCGGTGACGGTGACCGGGCCCGGTACGACGACGGCGTTGTTCACCGGGCTGGTGATGGTGACGCCGATGCTGGTACCGCCCGGGAGGTTGGCGGTGGCCGCGTGCGCAGGGATGGCGAGTGCCACGGTGGCCGCTAGGGCGGCGCCGACCGTGATGCTGGGTCTCATGGTTCTCCGCTCGATGTGGTTCGTCCCCGACCGAACGGAAGGAGACCGCACGGGGCGGAGCTGATACGGGTCGTCACCGGAATGCATTGATAGTCGACCTATTCGGCCCACCGCCGGTTCTGGTCTCGCTGGTCATGGATCTCGGGAACAATCACCTCCTGTGAGGTTCGGGGTGCTCGGTCCGGTGCTGGTCGACGGCGTGGAGGTCGCGGCGCCGCGGCAACGGGCGTTGCTGGCGATGCTCGTGGTGGACGCTGGTCGGATCGTGGGGCACGACCAGCTGATCGGCGGCTTGTACCCCGAGCCACCCGCGGGGGCGGCGAACGCGCTGCAGTCCCAGATCTCCCGGCTGCGCCGCGCCGTCCCGGGGCTGGTGGTCGAGCACCACCCGGCGGGCTACCGGCTGGTCGCCGGTCCCGCCGACGTCGACCACCTGCTGTGCGCCGAGCTGCTGGGCGCCGGACGGGCCGCCGAGGCCCTGGACCTGTGGCGCGGGCCCGCCCTGGCCGACGTCGACGCGCCGTTCGTCCAGGTCGCGAGGCACACCCTGACCGAGCTGCTCATCGGCTGCGCTCTGGCGGCCGGGACGACGACCCACCTCGCGAGCCTCGTCGCCGAGCATCCGCTGCGGGAGGACCTGCGGGCGGCGCTGATGCGGGCGTTGCACCGCGACGGACGTCAGGGCGAGGCACTGGAGGTGTTCGCGCAGGGGCGGGCGTTGCTGGCCGATGAGCTCGGCGTCGATCCCTCCCCCGCACTCGCCGCCGCGCATCGGGAGGTCCTGCGCGCCCGGGTTCCGCACCGGGGCGTGCCCGCGCAGCTCACCAGCTTCGTCGGCCGTGACGAGGACCTGCGGCGCGTGTCTAAGTGGCTGCGCGACAACCGGCTCGTCACCCTCATCGGGCCCGGTGGCACCGGCAAGACGCGTCTGGCCGTCGAGGTCGCCCACCGCGAACCGGGCGAGGTCGCGTTCGTCGACCTCAGCGCCACCACCGACGTCGCCCGCGCGCTGCTCGACGGTGTCGGTGTGCGTGAGGCGGGGGCGCTGGCGGCGGGTCCGCTCAGCGTCGAGGAACGACTCCGCGCGGCGTTGGAGGCGCGGGAGGTCGTGCTGGTCGTGGACAACTGCGAGCACGTCGTCGACGACGCCGCCCGCGTGCTCGCGGGCCTGCTCGCCGCGTGCCCCGGTGTGCGGGTGCTGGCCACGAGCCGCGAACCGCTCGGCATCACCGGTGAGACGCTCAGCCCCGTCACCGCGCTGGACGACGACGCGGCGACCCGGCTGTTCCTGGACCGGGCGCAGGCCGTCAAGCCGGGGTTCCACGCCGAGCGCGACGTCGTCGCCGAGGTCTGCCGGCGGCTGGACGGCATCGCGCTCGCGATCGAACTCGCGGCCGCACGCGTGCGGGCACTGCCGCTCGCGGAGATCGCCGCCCGCCTGGACGACCGGTTCCGGTTGCTGTCCCAGGGAAGCCGCACCGCAGCACCCCGCCACCGCACGCTGCACGCCGTCGTCGAGTGGAGCTGGGACCTGCTCACCGGCACCGAACGCGACCTCGCCGCCCGCGTCACCGTGTTCAGCGGCGGCGCGAGCCTCGACGCGGTCACCGCCGTGTGCGAGTCCGAGGTGGACACCCTGGTCTCGCTCGTGGACAAGTCACTGATCGAGGCCGCCGACGACCGCTACCGGATGCTCGACACCATCCGCGCGTTCTGCGCCACCCACGCACCCGATCTGCGCGAGCGGCACGCACGCTGGTTCCTCGCCCGCGCCCAGGAGGCCGAACCGCACCTGCGCGCCCACGACCAGGTCGACTGGCTCGCCCGGCTCGCCGCCGACCACGACAACCTCGTCGCCGCCGTCACCTGGGCCACCGGCCACGACCTCGGTCTCGCACTCGAGCTCGTCGCCGCCCTGGCCACCTACCACTGGTGCCGCGGCCTGCGCACCGAGGCCGCCCGGCAGGCCGACGCCGTGCTGCACGCGTGCGGCGAGACCCCGCCGCCGGGCCACGAGCAGGAGTACACGCTGTGCCTGCTGCTCGCGTGGCCGATCGCGACCGGCGACCAGAGCGCCCGCATCCGCCAGGCCGACACCCTGCTGGCCGCGCTCGACGCCCCGCCGCGCTACCCGATCATGACCATGATGTGGGGCATGGCGCTCGGCGCTCCGGAGAACGACTCCTCGGTGTGGCACCGTCGCACCCGGCTGCTGGGCGACGACTCGTGGAGCGCGGCCCTCGTGCTCGTCGGTGACGGGCTCATGGCGCGCTTCGGAGGGGACAACGCGGCCGCGCGGGACCTGCTGGTGCGCGGAGCGGAGGCGTTCACGCAGGTCGGAGACCGGTGGGGTGCGGCGCTGGCGTTCAACCAGCTCGGCGAGATCGCCCTGGCCGACGCGGACCCGGTGAACGCCCTGGCCCACATCGAACGGGCCTGCGGCCTGTACGCCGAGCTCGGCGCGAGCGAGGACACCGCGGAGGCCGTCAACGGGCGCGCCCAGGCGAAGATCGCCGCCGGTGACCTCGACGGGGCGCGGGCGGACTTCGTCCTCGCGTTGTCGCTGGCCGAACGGGCCGGGGCGCTCGTGGTGCGCGCGGGCGCCCACCTCGGTCTCGCCACGCTCGCGCGCGTCACCGGCGACTACGCGACCGCCCGCGTGGAGTGCGAGCGGGCGTGGGAGCTGTGCCCGGTCGGCTGGTACGGGCCCGACGAGATGCGCTGCCACATCGCTGTGGAACGCGGACAGATCGCCCGCGCCCGAGGAGACCTGGGCGCGGCGCGGGAGTACTTCGAGGACGCGCTGCGCCGTGCGCTGGGGCAGCGCAACCGCGTAACCGAGACCGCCGTGCGCGCGGAACTCGCCGTCCTGGCCGGGACCTGAGCCGCCGCCACCACAGCCACGCCGGCAGCCTGTGGTGCGCGACGAACGTCCACAGGTCGCCCTCGGCGGCGGCGTCGTGACGGCGGCGCAGCACCTGCAGGCACTCCCGCGACACCACCCCGTGGATCCGGGCCACGTGCGCCAGCGCCGTCGCTGCCTGGCGGCGGACCTCGAGGCGGTCGTGGCCCAGCGCGCGGGCCACCCGCCGCAACGCCACCAGCGGGTCCGGGTAGGACAGGGCGAGGCCGATCACCGCCACCCCGACCATGTCCTCGTCGCGGTCGAACGCCGCGTCAACTTCCTCGGGCCGTATCGCGCCCATCAGGGCCGTGTCGCTGTGCCAGTCCATGCCGTCCCCGCGCATCGCCCGGTCCAGCAGGAACCGCTGCCGGCCGTCGGAGCGTTCGCCGGTGCGTTCCCAGTCCGCCGCCAGGTAGCGCCACACCGCGGCGGTGTCTGCCCGCGAGGTCGAGGCGAGCAGGCGGCACAGCTCCAGCACGTGCTCCGGTTCGCTGGCCTGCGCGAGCTCGCCCAGGACACCGGGCGGGCGGCCCAGGTCCTGCCACGCCAGAGACGCCAGCGCGGGCACCTCGGCGAGGTCCACCCAGCCGTCGGCCCCGCCCCGGCCGATCTCGGCAGGCGTCAGCGAGGCCCGATAGCGGGCGTGTCCGATCGGGATCACCCTCAGACCTGGGGCACCGCGCGCAGCAACGCACGCGTGTAGTCGTGAGAGGGGGTGAGAAGGACCTGGTCCACGGAGCCTTGTTCCACGATTGTCCCCTGGTGCATCACCGCGACCCGGTCGGCGATCTGCCACGCCAGCCCTAGGTCGTGCGTAATGATCAATGAAGCAAGGCCCAGTTCGCGGCGCAACCGGAGCAGCAGCGCCACGATCTCCCCGCGCACCGAGGCGTCCAGCGACGCGACGGGCTCGTCGGCCACCAGCAGACGAGGCTGCAGGACCAGTGCTCCGGCGATCACCACCCGCTGCTGCTGACCTCCGGACAGCTCGTGCGGGAACGACTCCAGGTACAGGCTCGCCGGACGCAGCTCCGCCTGCTCCACAGCGGCCGTGACCAGGGCTTCCTCGTCGCCGGGGACACCGTGCACCCGTAGTCCCTCGGCGACCGCGTCGGCCACCCGGTGGCGCGGGTTCAGGGCGCTGGAAGGATCTTGGAGCACCAGCTGCACCTGGCGCCGGAACGCCTTGAGCGCTCGGCTCGAACGGCCCACCTCGGCCCCGTCGAAGATCACCCGACCGGAGGACGGTGCCCGCAGCCCCATTATGGTACGAGCCAGTGTCGTTTTGCCGGACCCGGACTGGCCGACCAGCGCCACGATCTCGCCCCGCCCGATCGTCAGGTCCACCCCGTCGACCGCGCGCGTGCGCCCGTAGTCGACCACCAGGTCCCGGACCTCCAGCAGCGGCTCCGGCGCCGGCGCGGGGTCGGCCCAGCGGTGCGCGGGGTCGCCGATCACCGGGAACGCCGCCGTCAGCGCCGCGGTGTGCGGATGGCGCGGGTTCGCGACCACCTCACGGGTCCGGCCGCGTTCCACCAGCTCACCGCGGTGCATCACCGCCAGGTCCTCACACGTCTCCGCGAGCACCGACAGGTCGTGGCTGATCATCAGCAGACCCAGGTCCTGCTCGGCGACCAGGCGCTTCATCAACGCCAGCACCTGCGCCTGCACCACGACGTCGAGCGCCGTCGTCGGCTCGTCCGCGACGACCAGGCGCGGCCCGCACGCCAGCGCCATCGCGATCATCACCCGCTGCTTCTGCCCGCCCGACAGCTCGTGCGGATAGGCCCGTGCCTTCTCGCGCGGCAGCTCGACCTGCTCCAGCAGCTCCGCCACGGCGCCGGGTGTGCCGTGCAGGCGCATCGGCTCGGCGATCTGGTCCCCGACGCGCCGCACGGGGTTGAGCGAGTGCATCGCGCCCTGGAACACGATCGACGCCGACGCCCACCGCACCGCGCGCAGTCGGCCCCACGACATCGTCGCCACGTCGTCGCCGTCGAGCAGGACCTCACCCCGCACCCGCGCGGTCTTGGGCAGCAGCCGCAGCACCGACATCGCCACCGTCGACTTGCCCGACCCCGACTCACCCGCGAGGCCGAGCGTCTGGCCGGCCGCCAGCGTGAGGCTCACATCGTCGACGACGCATTTCGGTCCGTAGTGGACGGTGAGGTTCTTCAGCTCCAGCAACGGGTTCACCTCTTCGGCGTCACAACGGCTTCGAGCGCCCGGCCGACGAGTGTGAACGCCAGCACCACCGCCACGATCGCCAGGCCCGGCGGCAGCAGGTACCACCACGCCCGCTGCGGCACCGCGCCGTGCAGCTGGGCCTGGTGCAGCAGCGCGCCCCACGAGATCCGCGTCGGGTCGCCCAGGCCGAGGAACGCCAGCGTCGACTCCGCCACGATCGCCGACGCCACCGCCAGGGTCGCGTTCACCAGCACCAGCGGCACCACCGACGGCAGCACGTGCCGTCCGATCACGTGCGCGTGGCCGCCCCCCAGCGCGCGTGCGCGTTCCACGAACGGACGGGCCTCGATCGTCAGCGTCTGCGCCCGCACCATCCGCGCCGTCGACGGCCAGCTCGTCAGCCCGATCGCGAGGATGATCGTGCCCAGCCCGCGCGGCAGCACCGTCGACAGCGCGATCGCGAGCACCAGCGCCGGCAGCACCAGGAAGAAGTCCGTCACCCGCAGCAACGCCCCGGCCAGCAGCCCGCCGAAATGGCCGCTGAGCAGGCCCACGAGCGTGCCGATGCCGACCGACAGCACCGCCGCCGTCAGCCCGACGAACAACGACGTGCCCGTGCCCTGCGCCAGCAGCAGCGCCACCGACCGCCCGGTGTGGTCGGTGCCCAGCCAGTGCCCCGCACCCGGCGGCTGCCACGCCGCCGCCGTCACCCGCGTGACGTCCAGGGCGTCGGCGGGGATCAGCAGCGGCGCGAGCAGCGCGACCACCGCGGCCGCGGTCAGCACCGCCGCACCCGCCATCCCGGCGCGGTGCGCGAGCAACCCCGTCCTGACCGTGTTCATACGACCTTCACCCGTGGATCGAGGACCCCGTGCAGCAGGTCGGCCAGCAGGTTCATCACCACGACCGCGCCCGCCGTCACCACCAGCAGCCCCTGCAGCAGGAGGTAGTCCGGGCCGGTCAGCGCGTCGTAGAACAACAACCCCAGGCCGGGCCAGGAGAACACCGTCTCCGTCGTGATCGCCCCGGCCACCACGAGCCCGAACCGCAGGAACACCAGCGTGATCGCCGGCAGCACCGCGTTGGGCACGGCGTGGCGGCGCCGCACCAGGTCGTCGCGCAGCCCCTTGGCCCGCGCGGTCGTCAGGTAGGGGGCGTGCATCTCCTCGATCAACGACGACCGCATCACCAGCGCGTACTCCGCGCACACCACCGCGACCAGCGTCACCGACGGCAGCACCAGGTGATGGCCGACGTCGAGGGCCTGGGAGAGGAAGTCCGGCGCCGTGTCGGTGTCGCGCATGCCCCGCGACGGGAACAGGTCCCCGGTGACCATCATCAGCAGCATGCCGAGCCAGAACGTCGGCACCGCCCACAACGTCAGCGACACCCCCGTGGTGACCCGGTCGAACGCCGAGTCGCGCCGCCACGCCGCCCGCACCCCCAGCCACAGGCCCAGCAGCACGGCGATGAGCGTCGCCGTGCCGACCAGCAGCACCGTCGGCCCGAGGCGTTCGACGATCACGTCGGCGACCGGGCGGCGGAACGTGAACGACGTCCCCAGATCGCCCTGCAGCAGCGAGGTGAGGTAGCTCCAGAACTGCTCGTGCAGCGGACGGTCCAGGCCGAACTGCGCGCGCAGCTCGGCCTGCATCGCCGCCGTGGTCGGGCGGCCGCGCGTCATCGAGACCACGGGGTCGCCCGGCACCACCCGGAACAGGAAGAAACCCAGCACCGCCACCATCAGCAGGCTGAGCGCGGCACCACCGAACCGACCGGCCAGACGCACCTACTCGCGCTCCCCCGCCGTGGCCCTGCGCCGCCGCAGGTAGACCGCGACCGCCATCGTCATCGCCGCGACCGCCGCGCCGAACGCCGCGAGCCCGCCCCACCCGCGTGAGGCCGCGGCGACCTGCCCGGCGGGTTCGGCGCCGTAGTAGCCCCACATGCCGTTCTGCGCCATGATCACGCCGCCCTGCGCGGGCTGGGTCGTGAACTTCGCGAAGTGGTCTGAGCGGTAGCCCTCCAGCGCGTTCTCGTAGGCGAGCACGACGGCGGGCACCTGGTCGTAGAAGCGGGCCTGCATCCGCTTGACGATCTCGACGCGCTTGGCCTCGTCGAACTCCGAGAGCTGCTGGGCGTAGAGCCTGTCGTAGGTCTCGTCGCAGAAGTACGTGTCGGTGGTGCCGCCCTTGCCGTCCGCGCCCGGCCGTTGCGCGCAGGTGTGCAGGCTCAGCACGAAGTCCGGGTCGATGTTGGTCGACCAGCCGGAGAACGCCAGGTCGTAGGTGGCGGCGGTGGTGGACTCGTTGAGCTGGTTGTCCGAGACCAGGCGCACGTCGAGCGGGATGCCGATGTCGCCCAGTGACCGCTTGAGGTACTCGCTGGCCTGCTCGTCGTAGGCGCGTCCGGCGCGGCCGATCAGCCGCAGCCCGAACCGGGTTCCGTCGGCCTTGCGCGGCAGCCCGGCGGCGTCCAGTGCCGCGTTCGCCGCGGCGGGGTCGAACGTGTGCAGCTCGGAGGCGCTGGGCTGCCAGTGGTACTTGCCGAACACCGGCGGCACCAGCCCGGCGCCCTTCTCCGCGTACCCGAGGTTCACCCGCGCGATCAGCGCGTCGAGGTCGATGGCCTGCGCGATCGCCCGCCGCACCCGCACGTCGCGCAGCACGGGGCTGCCGTCGCCGATCGGCTCACCGGTGCGGGTCTGCGCGCCGGGGTTGATCATCAGCTCGGTGAAGCGGCGGCCCTGCGCCTTGTTGCGCGTCACGCCCGCCTTGCCTTCGAGGGAGTCGAACTGGGCCGGGGCCATCCGGTTGACCAGGTCGACCTCGCCCTTGCCCAGCGCCTGCACCGCGGCGTCGGAGTTCTGGAAGTACACGAAGTGCAGCTCGTCGAACTTCGCCGCGCCGCGCCAGTAGTCCTTGTTGGTCTCGAGCTTGATGAACTGTCCCGCCACGTGCTCGGTCAGCACAAACGGCCCGGACCCCACGACGGGCATCCGGTCGTTGGCGTAGTCCTTGATGCTGCCGGCCTTCTCCCACACGTGCCGGGGCACGATCGGGACGTCCAGCGCCAGCATCGTCACCTGCGGCGCCTTGGTCGCGATGACCACGGTCCGGTCGTCGGTGGCGGTGACGGAGGAGAAGTTCGTGACGAAGCTGCCGTTCGCGGTGCGGGCGACCTCGTCGGTCATCATCAGGTTGTAGGTGAACGCGACGTCGCGGGCGGTGATCGGCACGCCGTCGGACCACTTCTTGCCCTCGGGGACCGTGAAGGTCCACGTCAGCTTGTCGGCCGAGGGCTCCCACCTGTTCGCCAGGCCCTCGGTCACCGACTGGTCCGACGCGGAGTACGCGGTCAGGTAGTCGTACATCAACCGGCCGACCTCGGTGCTCGACTGGAACACCGCGAGGAACGGGTTCATCGAGTCGATCTGCTGCACGATCGCGACCTTGAGGATCACCGGCTGCTGCGCCGGCGCCGGAGGTGCCGACACCCCCAGAGTCGTTGCCGCTGCAAGCAACGCGCACAACTTCACCCGCACGAAAACCCCTCTTCCCCAGCAGCCCACCGCTAACTTACCGAGATGTGCGGATCATGATCTCGGCGGACATGGAAGGCGCCACCGGAGTCACCTGGACCGGGGACGTCGTCCCCGGTACCGAGCAGTGGCAACGGTTCCGGCGCCTGTTCACAGCAGACGTCAACGCCTGCGTCACCGGCCTGGTCGCGGGCGGAGCGCGGCAGGTGCTCGTCAACGAGGCGCATTCCTCGCAACGAAACCTCCTGCTCGAAGACCTCCACGACGCGGCACGCCTGCTCACCGGCCGGCACAAGCCGTTGTCGATGATGCAAGGTATCGACTCCGATGTGGACGGAGTGGTGTTTCTCGGCTACCACACCGGCGCGGGCGCCCGCGGCGTGCTCGCCCACACCTACCTGGAGAACTCGGTCACCGGCGTCTGGCTCGACGGCGTACCCGCCTCCGAGGGCCGGCTCAACGCCGCGCTGGCCGCCGAGCACGGCGTTCCCGTGCTGCTCGTGACCGGTGACGACCTCACGTGCGAGGACGCCGCCTCCTACGCCGCGTCGGCGTGGACCGTGGCCGTCAAGGAGTGCGTGTCGCGCTACGCGGCCGTGTGCCTGCCACCGGCCGTGACTTCTTCACAGATCACAGAAGCCGCCACCGCGTCGATGTCCACGGCAGGGCGTGTCACCGGCGTGGTGGCGCCGCACCGCATCGAGATCGAGTTCGACGCCACGCACCTGGCCGACGCCGCCGCGATCGTGCCCACCGTCGACCTGCTCGGAGCGCGCCGAGTCGGGTTCGACGCCGCGTCCATGACCGAGGCGATGAAGGCGTTCAAGGTCGTCACCCACATCGCGGCCGCCGCGATCGAGGACGTCTACGGCTGACCGGTGACGATTCCACGTGACCGGTCCGGATACGGTGACATTCATGCCGCTGGACGTCGCGCAGGTCTGCGCACAGCTGATCCGCTTCGACACCACCAACCGCGGCGGCGGTGACTCCGCCGGCGAACGCGAGGCCGCCGAGCACGTCGCGGCGCTCCTGCACGACCACGGAGTGCCCGCCACGCTGCTCGAACCGGCCCCGCGGCGCACCAACGTCCTGGCCCGCGTCCCCGGCACCGACCCGTCGCTGCCCGCCGTGCTGGTCCAGTCCCACCTCGACGTCGTGCCCGCCGACCCGGCCGAGTGGAGCTTCGACCCGTTCGCCGGGGAGATCCGCGACGGGTTCGTGCACGGCCGCGGCGCGGTGGACATGAAGGACATGGCGGCGATGACGCTGACCGTGCTCAGCCGCTGGCACGCCGAGGGCCGCCGTCCGCGCCGCGACGTGGTGCTGGCGTTCGTCGCCGACGAGGAGGACCAGGGCGTCCACGGGGCGCACTGGCTCGTGGAGCACCACGCCGCCCACTTCGCCGGGGTCCAGGCGGCGATCAGCGAGTCCGGCGCGTTCTCCTACGACGTCGACGGAGTGCGGCTCTACCCGATCGGCACCGCCGAGCGCGGCACGTCGCACATGAAGCTCACCGCCACCGGCCGCGCCGGGCACGGGTCGCGGCGCAACGACCAGAACGCCGTCACCGCGCTCGTCACGACCCTGGGCCGCATCGCCGCGCACCGCCACCCCGTGCGGCTCACCCCGACCGTCGAGGCGTTCCTCGTGGGCGCGGGCAAGGCCCTGGGCGTGGAGGTCGACCTGGACGACGTCGACGGCACGCTCACCCGGCTCGGCCCCGCGGCCAAGCTCGTGGAGAACACCGTGCGCTGCTCGACCACGCCGACGATGCTGCAGGCCGGGTACAAGGTCAACGTCATCCCCGGCACCGCCACCGCCCAGCTCGACGTCCGCACGCTGCCCGGCACCGTCGACGAGCTCGTCGCCACCATCGACTCGCTGCTGTCCGACGGCGTCCGCCGCGAGTTCCTCGAGCACCAGCCGCCCGTCGAGTCCCCGATCGACACGCCCTGGTTCGCCGCCATGGCCGACGCGCTGCGCGACGAGGACCCCGCCGCCGCGGTCGTCCCGTACTGCCTGGGCGGCGGCACCGACGCCAAGGCGTTCAGCCGGCTGGGCATCCACTGCTACGGCTTCTCGCCGCTGCGGCTGCCCGAGGGCTTCGACTACCGGGCGATGGCGCACGGCGTCGACGAACGCGTCCCCGTCGAAGGCCTGGAGTTCGGCGTGCGCGTCCTAGACCGCTTCCTGTCGAGCTGACCGGCGCTCCACCAGCTCCTGCACCGCGCTGGGCAGCGCCGTCTCGAAGTCGATCAGCTTCGCCCACGTCGGCGTCACCACGATCCGCACCATGCCGTCGTAGAGCGAGCGCACCTCGCGCTCCCACTCCACCCGCTGCCGCGCAGACATCGCGTAGCTGCCGTTCATCTGCAGGTACTCGTCCGGGATGCCCTTGACGACGTCCAGCTCGGCGGTGCCGCGGATCAGCAGGATCTTCGGCGGGTGCACCTCGGTGTCGATCGTCAGCGCCACCACCGGGTTCGCCCGCAACGCGGGCAGCTTCGGCGCGTTCGTCGACGTGCACAGCACGATCTGCTCGCCGTTCCAGGTGTGCGCGATCGGGATCGCGCGCGGCGTGCCGTCCTTGGCCACGTACGCCATCCGCAGCATGTCGCGCGCCAGCAGCTCCCTGCTGTGCGGACGGTCCAGCACCTCGGCGATCTCGCTCTTCGTCATCGTCATGCCCCGGGGACGGAGCCGCCGCGCCGTTCTCGACATCCCCGCCGGAGCTAGCGGGGCGGCAGCGGCAGCTCCACGGCGGGCAGACCGTCGATGCTCGCGTTGTTGTACGGCTTGTTGTTCGTGTACTCGCGGAACTCCTCGTCGCTCTTGCGACCGAAGTAGTCCGCGTGCAGGTCCCGCTCGCTGCGGTAGTCCATGAACGGCACCGCGAACCCGCACGTGTCGCTGACCAGCTCCGCGCGCACCACGATCACCGCCCGCAACGCCGGCCCGTCCGCCTCCCCGAACCCCGCCACCAGCTCCGCGAACCGCGGGTCGTCGCGGAACACCGGCTCACCGCGGCCGTGCACGCGCACGATGTTCGGCGGCCCCTCGAACGCGCACCACATCAACGTCACGCGCCCGTTCTCCCGCAGATGCGCGATCGTCTCGGCGTGACTGCCCCCGAAGTCCAGGTAGGCCACCGTGCGGTCGTCGAGGACCCGCAACGTCCCCTGCCGGCCCTTGGGCGAGAGGTTGACGTGCCCGTCACCCGCCAGCGGAGCCGTCGCCACGAAGAACACCTTCTGGTTCTCGATGAACTCCCGCAGCCGCGGCTCGATCCGCTCGTATTCCTTACCCATGCTCAGCAGTATCGATCGCCTCGCTGCACCTGTCAGCCGTCTTTCCCAGGTGGTGAACCCGCGGGCGCACCCGGTCCGCGTGGAACGTGCGCCAGTCCTGTCGCGCGACGTCCCGGCCGACCAGGTTCCAGCGGCCGCGGGTGTGCACCAGCCGGCAGGGCTCGATCTCGCGGCGGTCCTGCTCGCCGCCGAACCTCACGTGGTCGCACCGCCGTGCCGACCCAGGGGTGTGTCCCGGCCTCGCTCAGGCCTGCCCGGACGCCTTGCGCGCCTCCAGCTCCACCCGGTCGCGGTAGGCCTGCCAGTCCTGGTCGGGCAGGTTCGAGGTGCCCGACCGCAGCCCCGCCACGCCGTCGAGGCCCTCGCGCAGGATGTCCGCGTGCCCGGCGTGCCGGTTCACCTCCGCGATCTCGTGCACGAGCAGCAGGTGCAACGTCACGTACTTGCGCTCCTCGGGCCACCACGGCACGACACCCGGCGCGTCGAGCGGAAGCTCCTCGATGCTCGTGTCGGCGAACGCCGTCGCCCGCGCGAACAGCCCGAGCACGTCCTCCCGCGACTCCCCGGCGGTGGCGAACATGTCCGAGTTCGGGTCGGCGTCCACGTCGAACGGCAGCTTCTCCGGGAACGGCCGGCCCAGGCAGTCGCCGAAGTAGCCCGCCTCGACCCCGGCCAGGTGCTTGACCAGGCCCAGCAGGTTCGTGCCCGTCGGTGTCAGCGGGCGGCGCACGTCGTACTCCGACAGGCCCTCGAGCTTCCACAGCAGCGCGGCGCGGGCGGCCTTCAGATAGCGGTGCAGGTCGGCTTTCGGATCAGTGGCCATGCCCCTCACCCTCGCAGAGCCGGGTCCGCAGCGGCGGCGATTTCCTCCAGCCGGGCGTGGTGCCCCGCCCACCACGACGCGTCCACCTCGGGCATGTTCGTGTTGCCGTCCTTCATGCCCACCGCGCCGTCGACCAGCTCCCGCACCACGTCCGCGTGCCCGGCGTGCCGGTGCAGCTCGACGATCACGTCCAGCAGCACCTCCCGCAACGACACGGACCGCCGGCTCTCCGACCACCACGGCACCACCCCCGGCGCGTCCACCGCCAGCCCCGCGATCGTCTCGTCGGCATACGCCCGCACCCGCCCGTAGAAGGCGACGACCGACTCCCGCGACTCGCCGGGCTCGGCGTACATGTCCGAGGCCGGTGACGCCTGCGCCGTCGACCACACCGGCGCGTCGGGGAACGGACGGCCGAACACGCGGCCGAAGTAGTTGAGCTCCACCCCGGCCGCGTGCTTCACCAGCCCCAGCAGGTTCGTGCCCGTCGGCGTCAACGGCCGCCGCACGTCGTACTCCGACAGGCCCTCGAGCTTCCACAGCAACGCGTCGCGTGCCTCGTCCAGATACCGCAGCAGAAGTGCCTTCTCGTCCACACCGGGAAGCGTCTCAGACGGCACCGACAGTTCTGAGGACCAGCAGGTCCAGGTGGTCCACCACGGGCCCGGACTCGGTCGCGGCCGCCTCGAGCAACCGCTCCCTGCCCGCCGCGAACTCCTGCGCCGACAGCGACCTCAGCAGCGTGTCCGCCTCCTGCCGCAGCGTCGACGCCTTGTCCGCCAACGACGCCGCCGTCACCTGGGGCACCGGCTCCAGCCGGTCCACCGCGAACCCCGTTCCGTCCGCGACCTCGGCGACCGTCGGGAACCCCGACAGCGCCCGCACCGCCTCGGGGAAGAACCGGAACAACCCGATCCCGTGATGCCGTTCGCGGAACAACGACCGCAGGACCACCACCCCGCCCGGCCGCAGCACCCGCCGCAACTCCACTCCGGCGGCGGGCAGATCGCGCACGTGGTGCACGACCGTCGACATCCACACCACGTCCACCGACGCGTCCGGCAACGGGATCGCACCCGCGTCACCGGTGAGCATCGCCAACCCCGACGCCGCACGCATGTCCGCGGACGGCTCCACCGCGACCACGGACACCTCCGGGAACCACGCCCCGAACGCCCGCACGAACAACCCCGTGCCCGCCCCCAGATCCAGCGCCACGCGTCCCGGCGCGAAATACGGCGCCACCGCGTCCCTCCACGACGACAACCCCTCGAGCGCGATCTCGCGTGCCACCCGGTACGAGGTGGCTTCTTCTACGTCGTAGCGCGTCATCCCACCAGCTAACGCCATACGGATGGCGGGATGACAGTGAGGCTTCACACGCACTAAACATCGGGGTGCCATGTCCTGCCGTGGTACGAAAGGGTTGCCCTGCATGCGAAAGAGCCATCTCAGACCCCTGATCGGGGTCACCGTCGCCGCGAGCGTCGTGTTCGCCATGGGAGGCGTGCCCACCGGCGCGGCCCCCGGCGCCGAGGAAACGTCGACGAACTACCAGGTCAGCAACGTTCGCACCGCTGAACAGCGCACCAAGCTCGCCAAGTCCGGTGCCGCCATCGACTCGGTCGAGGAACACGGCATCGTCGTGATCACCGCGACCTCGCGCGAGGCCAAGAACCTCAAGGCACAGGGCTTCGAGGTCACCGAGCTGCCCAAGCGGATGGAGGCGAGCTCGGCCATCGGCCCGTTCGACTTCCCCGCGGCGGACTCGAACTACCACAACTACGCCGAGATGACGACGGCGATCAACAACGCCGTCGCGGCGTACCCGAACCTGATCAGCAAGCAGGTCATCGGCAAGACCTACGAGAACCGCGACATCCTCGCCCTCAAGATCAGCGACAACGTCGCGACCGACGAGAACGAGCCCGAGGTGCTGTTCACCGCGCACCAGCACGCGCGTGAGCACCTCACCGTCGAGATGGCGCTGTACCTGATCAACCAGTTCACGAGCCAGTACGCGTCCGACGCGCGCATCAAGGGCCTCGTGGACACCCGCGAGATCTGGATCATCCCGGACGTCAACCCCGACGGCGGCGAGTACGACATCGCGACCGGCACCTACCGGTCGTGGCGCAAGAACCGGCAGCCCAACGCCGGTTCCAGCAACGTCGGCACCGACCTCAACCGCAACTGGAACTACAAGTGGGGCTGCTGCGGCGGTTCCAGCGGCAGCACCGGTTCGGAGACCTACCGCGGGCCGAGCGCGGAGTCCGCGCCCGAGGTGAAGGTCGTGGCCGACTTCGTGCGCGGCCGCAACGTCGGCGGCAAGCAGCAGATCACCGCGTCCATCGACTTCCACACCTACAGCGAGCTCATCCTGTGGCCGTGGGGCTGGACCTACGACGACGTCGCCCCGGGCCTGACCCAGGACCAGCGCGACACGTTCGCCACCATCGGCCAGTCGATGGCGTCGACGAACAACTACACCCCCGAGCAGTCCAGTGACCTCTACATCACCGACGGGTCGATCCCGGACTGGCTGTGGGGCACGCAGGGCATCTTCGCCTACACCTTCGAGATGTACCCCGGCAGCGCCGGCGGCGGCGGCTTCTACCCGCCCGACGAGGTGATCCCGGCGCAGACCGCCCGCAACAAGGAGGCCGTGCTGCAGCTGCTCGACCGCGCCGACTGCCCGTACGAGGCGATCGGCAAGGAAGCGCAGTACTGCGGCGTGAACCCGCCCGACCCCGGTGGCAAGTTCTTCGAGAACGCCGCGGACTTCCAGATCAGGGACAACACCACGATCAACTCCCCGATCACCTCGTCCGGCCTGACGGGCAACGCCCCGTCGACGCTCAAGGTCGCCGTGGACATCAAGCACACCTACCAGGGCGACCTGAAGGTGGACCTGGTGGCTCCGGACGGCACCGTGTACGTGCTGCACAACCGTTCCGGCGGCGGCACGGACAACATCAACACCACCTACACCGTCAACGCCTCCAGCGAGGCCGCCAACGGCACGTGGCAGCTGAGGGTCAACGACAACGCCAACCAGGACACCGGGTTCCTCGACAAGTGGAGCCTGCAGTTCTGAGGTGAGCCGTCAGGGCGCCGGCGTACCGGCGCCCTGACGGTCGTAGTCCTTCACGCGCATCGAGTCGTGCATCCGCAGGCCCTGCGAGTTGAGCCTGGCCAGCGGCCGCACCAGCCACGACGGCATCGACGTCAGCACCTGCGCGCCCCTTGTCAGCCCCCACACACCCAGCCTGGTCGACGGGATCAGCGTCTTCGCGGCGGTGAGGGCGAACGTCCTGCTCCGGTGCACCAGGTCCCGCATCTCGTTCTCGTAGCGCGCGAACGCCGCCGTGTGGTCACCGCCCGCGGACAGCTCGCCCGCCAGCACGTACGCGCCCAGCACCGCGAGGCTCGTGCTGCCGCCGACCGCCGGACCGGGGCAGTAGGCCGCGTCCCCGACGAGTGCCACCGGCCCGCGTGACCAGGTGTCCGTCCGCAGCTGGGTGATCGAGTCGAAGTAGAACGCGCCCTCGCCGTCGAGGTGCCGCAGCCACGAGTCGACCTCGGGGTGCAGTCCCCGGAACGCCTGCCGCAGCAGGTCCTTCTGCCGTGCCACGTCCCGGTGGTGGCAGGACAGCTCGGGCGAGCGGAACAGGAACACCGCGCGTGCGTCGTCCAGGTGCCGTGCGCCGTACACCGCCGCCGTACGTCCCGGCCCGATGTGCCCGGTCATCTCGCCCGGCAGGCCCAACTCCTTCGGTACGGACAACACCGCCAGGTACGCGCCGACGAACGTCTTGTCGACCTCCCCGAACACGAGCCGGCGCACGTTCGAATGCAGCCCGTCCGCCCCGATGACCAGGTCGAACCGGCGCGGCGCACCGACCTCGAAGGTCACCTCGTCGCCGATGGACGTGATCGAGTCGCCGAACACGTACTCGACGTCCTCGCGGGTGACGTCGTGGTAGATCTCGCTCAGGTCGTCGCGCATGACCTCGACGTGCCGGTCCGACGCGGCCGCGAACAGCTTCGTGACGTCGGCGCTGATCGGCTTGCGCGTCCCCTCCCGCAGGTACGTCAGCCGCGTGGTGCCGGTCGCCAGCGCCTCGATGCGCGGCAGCACGCCCATGCGTTCGGAGATGTTCATCGCCGGCTTGAACAGGTCCACCGCGTGCCCGCCGGTCCTGCGCAGCACCGGTGACCGCTCCACCACCGTCACCTCGTGCCCGTACCGGGTCAGCCAGTAGGCGAGCACCGGACCGGCGATGCTGGCCCCGGAGACGAGTATTCGCACGTCAAAGCTCCTTACTTAACGGTCGGTAAGTGAACTGGCGTGAGCGTACACCCGCGACTTACCGACCGTTAAGTAACATTCGGCGCGTGGCCAAGTCCGACACCAAACAGCGGATCATGCAGACCGCGCGCGAGCTGTTCGCCTCGCAGGGCGTGCAGCAGACCAGCCTGCAGGAGATCGCCGACCGCCTCGGCATCACCAAACCCGCGCTGTACTACCACTTCGCCTCACGCGAGGAGCTCGTCCGCAGCATCGTCACACCGCTGCTCGACGACGGCGAAGGGTTCCTCGCACGCATGGAGGAACGTCAGGACGTGCCGCCGGTGGAGCTGATCGAGGGCTTCTTCGACTTCCACCACCGCCACCGCAAGGACATGATGCTGCTGCTCACGGAGCTGACCACGCTCGCGGAGCTCGGCCTGATCGACGTCGTGCTGTCCTGGCGCGCCCGCCTGACCCGGCTCGTGTTCGGCACCGAGGCGACCCTGGAGCAGCAGGCGCGCGCGGTGCTGGCGTTCGGTGGCATGCAGGACTGCACCATGCAGTTCCCCGACACACCCGTCGAGGAGCTGCGCGCGGCGACCGTGACGGCGGCGCGAGCAGCCCTGGGGATCTAGACCTTCTCCGCCTCGGCCACGACCGCGCGCTCCTCGTCGCGGCTCGCCCGGTACCGCTGGATCGAGTACGCCAGCGCCGCCGCCCACACCACGTAGATCAGCCCGTAGATCGGCCACTTCACCGCGTCGCTCGCGTCGATCCAGTCGCTGCGCAGCAGGGTGCGGACGTTGGTCAGGATGATCACGCCACCGACCGCCGAGCCCAGCACGCGCGGCGGGATGTGCCGGACCAGCCACGCCGCGATCGGCGCCGCGATCAGGCCACCGGCCAGCAACGCGAGCACCCACGTGAAGTTCACGCCCTCGTTGCCGATGCCGACGAAGAAGCCCACGCTCGCCGCCACGGCGACGAGGAACTCGCTGGTGTCGATCGACCCGATCGTCTTGCGAGGCTCCAACCGGCCGCTCGCGAGGATCGCCGGGGTGCCGACCGGGCCCCAGCCACCGCCACCGGTCGAGTCGACGAACCCGGCGACCAGGCCCAGCGGCGCGAGGAACCTCTTGCGCAGCGGCTTGCCGAGGGTGGTCTTGGGCAGCCCGAACGTGGTGAACCGGATCAGCACGTACAGGCCGAGCGCGAGCAGCACCAACGACATGATCGGCGCCGCCACCTCGGTCGACAGGCTCGACAGGAACGTCGCGCCGGCGAACGCGCCCACCGCGCCCGGGATGCCGATCTTCGCGACGACCTTCCAGTCGACGTTGCCGAAGCGCCAGTGCGAGAACCCGGACGCCAGCGTCGTGCCGATCTCGGCGAGGTGCACCGTCGCCGAGGCCGCCGCCGGGTTGGTGCCGATCGCCAGCAGCAGCGTCGTGGAGGTGACGCCGTAGGCCATGCCGAGGCTGCCGTCGACGAGCTGGGCCCCGAGGCCCACCAACGCGAGGAGGAGCAGTTGTCGCATGCCGGCGTCCAATCCGTCGCAGGGCGGTGATGGTCATCATCCGCAGCCGGGCACCGTCCGCCAACGGTGACCACATGCCGGAACCCTTGGCCGCCAAGGCTTGCCAATCCCGGCGGACGCGCGTCAAAAGCCGCCGTTCGGACGCTGTCGGTCCGTGCCGGGAAGGACGAACATCACGCGGTGCCCCTCCGCCGCGCCTGGGTGCTGCCGCTGACACCGACCGCCGTCGTGCTCCTGATCACGATCGCCCTCGTCCCGGTCACCGGTTCCCACGAAGCCTGGCCGCTCGCCGTCCCGATCACCGCCGTGCTGCTCGCGACCGCCGTCGCGGCCGCCGCCGGGCGCGCGTCGGGTGAGCCCGCCGAGCACCCCTGGCCGATGGCCGTCGTCACCGGCGTGATCACCGCCGCCACACCGTTCGCGGTCGGCGGTCTGCTGGGAGGTCCGGTACCGCCGCTGGTCGTGGTGCCGTGGCTGGTGTTCGGCCTCGGCGCCGGGTACTGGCAGCTCCAGCTGTGCGAGGGAGCGCGATCACGCCCCCTGCACGCCGCCATAGGATTCAGCTGCACCCTCGTGTTCACCGCCGTGACGCTGCTGCTCGCAGTGGTGTCCGCGCGGCTCGTTGACCAGATGAGAACGGACTCTCGAAACCGCTCTCGGCCCGTCTGAGCGCGAGGTAGGGTCCGGAAACCGATTAACCGCCGGGAGAGACATGCGTGCCGTCGAGATCAGACCTGGGGTCCGGATCCGCTGGGTCGAGGTGCCGGGTGCCACTCCGGCACGCGTCTACCTGCACGGACTGGGCGCCTCGTCGGCGCCCTACTACGCCGAGGCCGTCGCGCACCCGCTGCTCGCCGGGCGCCGCAGCCTCATGCTGGACCTGCTCGGCTTCGGCATCAGCGACCGGCCCCCGGGCTTCGCCTACTCGCTCGAAGGCCACGCCGACGCCCTCGCCGTCGCGCTCGCGAAGATCGGCCTGCGCCGCTGCGAGATCATCGGCCACAGCATGGGCGGCGCCGTCGCCATCGTGCTCGCCGCGCGCCACCCCGAGATGGTGCGCTCGCTCGTGCTCGTCGACCCCAACATCGACCCCACCACCCCGTCCCTCGGCGCCCCCGGCAGCCGGGGCATCGCCGCCTACAGCGAGGCGGACTTCCTCAGCCACGGCTTCGACCGCGTGCTGCGCGACGTGGGCCCGCACTGGGCCGCCACCATGCGCATGGCAGGCCGCGAAGCCCTCTACCGCAGCGCCGTCGACCTCGTCCGCGGCACGTCCCCGACGATGCGGAAACTGTTGCTGGAACTGGAGATCCCGCGCGTTCTGCTGCACCCCGAGGACGCACCTCCCGGCGGCGGCCGCGAACTCGCTGGCGCCGGCGTCCAGCTCGTCTCCGTGCCGCACACCGGCCACAACATCATGATCGACAACGTCGAGGGCTTCGCCCGCGCCGTCGCCCAGCAACGCCTCTCGGTCTAGGCGCTGTCCTGCAAGTCTCGTTGGGCGACAGTAGCGGGCGAAGGACCCGGAGGCGGCACCGCCGCAACGCCCGAATACGCCCGGTATGAGGGCATCGCGGCGGCACCGCCTCCAGGTCTCTCGCCCACGCCTGTCACCGAACGAACTTGCAGGACAGCGCCTAGTCCAGCTCCCGGGCGATCGCGCCGGCCAGCAGCTCCCGCGCCCGCCGCAGGGTCAGCGAACCGCTGTGCCAGCGCTCGCTCAGCCCCTCGACGAGCGCGGTGAGCCGTTCGGCGGCCGCCGCCGCGTCGAGCTCCGGGTTCGCTTGCCGCACCAGGGTTTCGACGTCGGAGTTCCACGACTCGGTGGCGGTGCGCAACGTCGCGCGCAGCTCCTCGTGGAACGCCGCACTGGCCCGCAGCTCACCCCACGCGACGCTCGTCTCCCGCACCCTCGCGTCGTCCTGCAGCTCACCCAGGAGCATCTGCTCGACGCGGGTGCGCGGGTCGCCGGACTCGACGCCGTCGGTGTAGGACTGCGCCCGCTGGTTCACGTGCTCGAGCGCGGCCCGCAGGATCCCGGCGCGGTCCTTGAAGTGGTAGTAGATCAACGCCGTGGACACCCCGGCCTCGGCCGCGAGCTTCTCGACCCGCAGCCCGCGCACACCGTCCTGCGCGATCACCCGCACCGCGGCCTCGAGCATCTGGGTCCTGCGCTCCGACACGGGCGCCCTCCTCGCTACTGGGGTTCCTGCTGCGTGGTGCAGTGGATGCCGCCCCCGCCCGACGCGATGGCGTCGATGTTGATCTGCACCACCGTACGTCCGGGGAACAGCCGTTCCATCGTCGCCTTCGCCGCGGCGTCCGCCCGCCGGTCACCGAACTCCGGCCCGACCACCGCGCCGTTGCACACGTAGAAGTTGACGTACCCGGCGGCGAAGTCCTCGTCACGCACCCGCACCGTCTCGGGCCCTTCCAGCACCTCGACCCGCAGCGGCCTGCCCACCGCATCCGCGGCGGAACGCAGGATCTCCAGGTGACGACGGGTCACCTCGTAGTCGAACGACTCGGGGTCGTTGTCCAGCCCCGCCACGACCACGCCGGGCCCGGCGAACCGCGCGTAGAAGTCCGTGTGGCCGTCGGTGATGTCGCGCCCGGCGATGCCCGGCAACCAGATCACCTTCCTGATCCCCAGCAGGTGCGCGAGCTCGGCCTCGACGTCGCTCTTCCTCCAGCCCCGGTTGCGGTTGCCGTTGAGCACGCAGCTCTCGGTGATGATCGCCGTGCCCTCACCGTCGACCTCCAGCGCACCACCCTCCAGCACCAGATCCGTGCGCACCCGCTGCGCACCGGCCTGACCTGCGACGACCGAGGCGACCTTCGCGTCACGACGGTGCTCCTGCTTGCCACCCCAGCCGTTGAAGTTGAAGTCGACCGCCCCGCCGCCGCGGACGAAGACCGGCCCGGTGTCGCGCATCCACAGGTCGTCGAGCTCGGCGGTGACCAGCTCGACCCCCGGCAGCAGCGGCCGGGCGATCTCCAGGTCCTCCGCGCGGACCAGCACCGACACCGGCTCGAAGCGGGCGATCGTCGTCGCGATCGTGGCCTGGTCACGCCGGACCTTCGGCAGATCAGGACCCCAGATGCCCTCGCTGGCGGCGAACGCCATCCACGTCCGCCGGTGCGGCTGCCCCTCCTCGGGCATGACCCACGACTTCTCGCCGGCGGTGGTGCCGCCGCTCTCGCTCCCGCACCCGGCGAGCAGACCGCTGATGGCCGCTGCCGCCGACTGCACGAAGTTGCGCCTGTCCATAACCCCAAGGTAATCCTGACTAAAATTTCAGTCAAACCGAATGCCTGGTAGAGAGGCTGGTCACTCGGACAGTGGGTCGTGTCAGCGGCGCCTGGCGGGCTGCGCCGTCCAGTGCGACGGCCTCGACAGCGCCTCGGGCAGCTTCGTCCTCGCGTTGCCCCGTGCCGCGTTGACCTGCGGCTGGGTCAGGAACAGGCACGTGCTCAGGTCCGCTCCCGACAGCTCCGCGCCGCGCAGGTCGGCCCCGATCATGTCCGCGCGCGACAGGTCGGAGTTCGTGAGGTCCGCGCCGATCAGGTACGCGCCGCGGAAGTCCGCGCTGCTCAGGTTCTTGTTGCGCAGCCGCGCGCCGATCAGGTCCGCGCCCCGGTAGGACTTCGTGCTGGTCCGCAGCCGTTCGCTGGTGCGCAGCAGCAGGACGTTCACCTTCGCCCGGATCTCCGCAACGTCGAGCGCGAGGATGTCGTCCGGCGCGGCGACGGTGTGCTGTTCGACGTCGGCGTAGGCCTGGGCGAGGTCGTCGTGCGGGTCGAGGCGGCGCGCCTCGGCGAGGTACCAGAGCAGTTCGTGCAGCTGCCGCACGACCGGGAACACCGCGAACATCTTCTGCCGCTCGCCGTCACGCCAGCTCGTGCCGCCGAACACCGTCTGCGAGACGCGCTGGCCCGCGCCGAAGCAGTCGTAGACCGTGCAGCCGGGATACCCCTTCTGCCGCAGCTGGTCGTGGATGCCGCAGGAGTGGTCCGCCAGCAGGTTCCGGCAGGGGGTACCGGCGTCCTTGGTGGCCGCGAAGTCCGCCGACCTGGCGAACGGCAGCGCGACGCAGCACAACCCGAAACAGTTGGCGCAGTCGCCTTTCAGCTCGTCCATCGCCGGTCAGCCTACTGGGTCGCCGGTGCGCAACCTGATCTCCGCCGTCACGGCCACCGCACCGTCCGGGCGCGTACCCCGGTCGCGGTAGCGGAACAGCAGCCGCCGGATCGACGCGCCGATCTCCGCCATCTCCTCCGGGGTGACGTGGACGAGCGCGCTGAACCCGTCGTCCGCCGGCTCGTCGTCGGTCTCCCACCGCAGCTGCCACGGCCGTGCCTTGCCGCCCTGGTGCGGCGCCTCCTCGATCAGCCCCAGCTCAGCGAGCTGCCGCAGGTGGAAAGAGCACAACCCGGAGCTCTGCCCGAGCCGGGCGGCGGCCTGGGTCGAGGTCAGCGTGCCGTGCTCGGCCAGCAGGTCGAGCAGCGCGAGGCGCACGGGATGGTCCGGAAGCGGGCGTCGGGACATGACGGCCACCCTACCGACAACTTTGCAAAGACTGCTACTTTGCAAAGCATGCCTGGTTCACCACGCCGCATCACCGTCGTAGGCGAAGAGATCCTGACCCGCCGCTGCCGCGAGGTCACCGAGTTCGGCACGCCCGAGCTCACCCAGCTGATCGAGGACATGATCGCCACCAACCACGTCGCCGAGGGCGCCGCCGTCGCCGCGAACCAGGTAGGCGTCGACCTGCAGCTGTTCGTGTGGGACATGCGCGACGAGTGGGGCACCCGCCACACCGGCCACATCCTCAACCCCGTGCTCGACGACCTGCCCGCCGACCAGCGGAAACTCCTCGAGGAACCGGAAGGCTGCCTGTCTGTGCCCGGCCCGTACCGCGTCGTCGCCCGCCCCGACCGCGCGATCGTGCGCGGCCAGGACAAGGACGGCAACCCGATCGTCGTCGAGGGCAAGGGCTACTTCGCCCGCTGCCTGCAGCACGAGACCGACCACCTGCACGGCCGCCTCTACCTGGACCGCCTCACCCAGCGCGAACGCAAGTCCGCCCTGCGCGAGATGGCCGCCTCTCAGGACGAGGTCTTCGCCCGCCGCGCCGCCCGCAGCTCCTCCGCCGCCTCGTCCAGCTGACGTTCCGCGCGCTCAGCCCGGGTCAACGTCTGAGCGCGCGCGTCCTCCACGACGGCGAGCGTCTGCCGCACCGCCGCCACCTGCTCCGCGCTCTCCTGCCTGACCTGCGCGAACCGCGTCTCGAACTCCCCGCGTGACCGCTCCAGCTCGGCCCGCGCGTCGGCGGCGGCCTGCTCGGCGCGTTCGGCCCGCACCACAGCCTGGTCGCGTGCCTTCGCGGCCCGGCTGACGGTCTCCGCCGCCTCCGCGCGCGCCTGCTCGACCCGCGCCGCCGCGTCGCTACGAGCCTGGTCAGCGGCCCGTCCGGCCTCGGCCACCTCCGCCTCGGCACGCTCCACCGCGGCCTGAGCCTCCGCGCGCGCCCGCTCGACGGAGGCCTGCGCCTCGGCACGGGCCTGGGCCACTTCGGCCTGGGCTTCGGTGCGGGCCTGTTCGATCTCCTTGGCCGCCTGCCGCCGAGCCTGCTCCGCGTGCTTCACCGCGTCGGCCTTGGCCTGCTCCGCCTCGGCCCGGATCTCCTCGATCACGGCCGCCGCCTGCACCCGGACCTCGGAGATCTCGGCCTCGGCGCGTTCGCCGGCGACCCGTGCCGCCTCGCGAGCCTCGTCCCGTTCCGTCACCGCGGTGTCGACGGCGTCATCGGCTTCCTCGGCCGCGCGCACCGCCTGCTCGGTGGTCTCCTCGGCGACCTTGCGCGCCTGCTCGGCCTCGTGCCGGCGTCGTTCGGCGGAGGCCACCTCGGCCTGCGCCTCCGCGACCCGGCGCGCGGCCTCGGCCTCCGCCGCCTGCACCATGCTCTCGGCGACGCTCGGGTCGGCCATCGCGTTCAGCTCGCCGACGGCCCGTCCGAGGGTCTGCGTCATCTGCTCCGACAGCACCCGGAACCGGTCGAGGAGCTCTTCAGCCCTGATCTTGGCGGTACCGGAGACCCTGGGGAGATTCGTCACGGTGACGACCTCCAGGTTTTGCTCGGGGGTTTCCGCCAGCCGCTGCCTCTCCCGCCACGCCCGCCAGCGCGTGTGCTCCGGCAGATCGCAGTACTCCGAGGGCCTGCCAGGCCCACCACCTCGAAAAACAGGCCGCTCGCAGCCGGGGAAGTTACAGCTCGTTTCCACCTGAATAGCGTAGCAGAATTACGTGTGCACTAACGTTATCCAACGTAACGCTACCTAATCGGGCGAGAAAAGTCTGGCCGCCGATAAGTGAACATTATCGGCGGCCAGGATCGGCGGCCAGGATCGGCGGGCGGAGAGTTCCGTTGGCAGCCTCAGGTGCCATGATCAAGCCGGATGAGCCGCAGCCAGGGGGCACGAAAAACATGGGCATCGACTTCGACTACGAGTTCCACGTGCATCGGCGGGACGTCCGCCGCTTCTTGACCGCGGCCGCAAAACTGTGCGACCCGCAGGAGTCACGCTGGACGACCGTGCTCCTCCCCGACGGCACCTCGATGAGGCTGCCCGGCACTCACCGCTTCATCAGCGGCACGACGGTGGAGCTGGCCGGACTGAACCTCGACCTGTCCCTCTGCTTCCCGCAGGACGAACCGCTGCGCGTGCACCGGGCCGAGGAGACCGATCAGACCGAGTCCGCACAGGTCGTGATCGGCTACATCTACCTCAGCGTCAGCGACACCTTCGCCGTGCTGCCGGAGCACTGGAGGTTCACGTTCATGACGGCGACCTCCGCGCAGAGCAGGCTGTTCCTGAGCTCGCCCTCCGTCCGGGAGACCTTCGCGACGCTGGCTCTGACGACCGGCGCCACGCTGTGCCTGCTCGACAACGACCTGGGCGGACCCAAGATCGTCGTGACGGCGCAGGACCATCGCGTCTCCACCCGAGTTCCCGGGCCGTGCCTGCTGTGGAACGCGAGCGGGCACGACGTGGAAGCATTCGAGGAGTTGACGTCCCGGCTGGCCGGACAGCCCGCGGACCAGCCGAAGTGGATCATCGGGCCGGAGCATCCCGACCACGCGGCCGCCGTCGACAGCCTCGCCGACTACGCGCGGGTGGCGCCGCACCTCTGGTCCGGCCCGTGACGCGGCTCGTCAGTGGATCGTGTAGTTGGCGACCGTGCGGCGGATGATCTCCTTGCCGGTGCACAGATCTCGGGCCACCACCTCGATCGCGACCGGCGACAGGACGCGGCCCTCGTAGACCGGAGTCGCCGTGTACTCGACGCACGTGCTCGGGTTCAGGGTGACGAACTCCTCGACGTAGGACTCGACGTCCACGTACATCCGGATGTTCTGCAGACCGCCGAACGGCACCAGGTTCTCCATTCCCCCGCTGCCGCCGAGAACCCTGGCGAGCAGGTGGGC
Organism: Lentzea sp. NPDC055074; assembly: GCF_053608005.1. Lineage (NCBI taxonomy): Bacteria > Bacillati > Actinomycetota > Actinomycetes > Pseudonocardiales > Pseudonocardiaceae > Lentzea > Lentzea sp. NPDC055074. Next base: position 242,759 of record NZ_JBSGUQ010000002.1, on the reverse strand, counting down.
CCGGTGCTGGCCGGCGACGACACCCGAGTAGCCGGCCGGGTCCTCCAACGGGCGTTGACCCGACCACGTGCGGCCGCGCATCGTGGCGCGGACCCCGGTCGCGCGGCCTAGTGAGTCGAGGCCGCCGTAGGTGGCGTGCGTACCGGGCAGGCACTCGCAGTCGCCGTCACCACCGTCGGGTTTCTCCTCCTGGGCGGGGTCGGTGTCCGCGAGACCACCGGGAGGAAGGGTGCCGCCCCACTTGTCCATCTGCGCGTTGATCTCCTGGGTGTGCGCGATGGCGTAGGCGACCCCGAGCGTGACCGCGACGCCCACGAGGGTGAGCACGACGAACACCGGCGCCTTCACGGCGAGGCCGAACGCGCCGCGGCGCGCCACGGTCTGGGTCGTGATCGGTACGAGCCGGCCTGCGACGATGCGGTAGATGCCGCTGGCCTCACGCGCGGTCTTCGCGAGGTCGACCGCGGGCAGCGCGCTCAGGACGACCACCGGGCCACTGGCGAGGGGACGGCCGCCGATGGACGCGCCCTCGCCCCGGGCCAGTTCGGAGTCGACGGCCACGATGCGTTCGCCGCCGGTCTGCTGCTGTTCGGCCACGGGGCCGAGGTCCCGATCGCCGACGACCAGGTGGGCGGACCTGTCGGGCACGTCGACGCCCCGGTCCTTCGCCGTTTTCGCGACCTTGCCCGCGATGCGTTCGCTGTGGTCGTGCGCGACCTCGGCCAGGCCGCGGATCGCGTCGGGCGGGAGTTTCGCCAGCCGTGCGGCGATGTCCTGGTCGGACATGACGTGCAGCTGACGGGTCACCGCGTCCCACTCACCGGCGCGGACACCCTGCTCGTAGGCCTGGTAGATCCGGCCGATGCGGGCGACCTCCGCCCGTCCCCTGTCGAGGGCCGCGATGATCGTCTGCTCCTGCGGCCACCCGGCCAGGTGCACCGCGACGGCGGCCCTGGTGTTGGCGGCCTCGCCCACGGACAGGCCCGCCGAGAGCCGCACGATGTCGGCGTCGTTGAACCCGTTGAGCCGGGTGGCGACCGTCTGCCACTCACCGGCCTGGATCGCCCCGCGCAACGCGGTGAGCAGGTCCGATCGCGACGCGCGTTGCACCGCGAGCCGCTGGACGAGCCCGGTGACGGCCCTGTTGCCCACGGCTCTCTGCAGCGCGTGGGCGGGGGCGTGTGCGAGCGGGCTCCGGGTGGGCGCGACGGCCTGGTGGTGGAGCATGTCACCCAGGGTGGTGCGCCCAGGCGTTCAGGACAACGGCCGCAAGGGCAGTCAACCGACCGTCCTCAGGGTGGCCAGGACCAGAGCCCGCGCCACGGTGACGACCTCGCTGACGGACACCTGCTCCTGCGGCCCGTGGGCGAACCGCACGTCACCCGGCCCGTACTGCAGCGTCGGAATTCCCCGGCCCGCGTACAAGCGCAGGTCACTGCCGTACGGAGCACCCTGCTCGGCGGGCCGTGCGCTCCGCGTGACGTCGGCGTGCGCGTCCGCGACCAGCGCCGCCAGCGGGTGCCCGGCCGGCAACCGTCCGCTGGCGAACTGACCACCGGGCCACGTCACGACAGCGGGGTGCGCCCGCAGCCACGGGTCCGACGCGCAGGCCTCGGCCACGCACAACTCCAGTTCGGCACGGGCCTGCGCGGGATCCTCGCCCAACGCCACGCCCAACCGTCCCTCGGCGACCAGCAGATCCGGCACGCTGCTCGCCCAGTCACCGGCCTGCAGCGTGCCGACCGACAGCGGGTACGGGATCTTCCACCCGGACATGAGCGGATCGGCGACGGCGTTGCGCCGGGACTCCAGGCGGGCGAGCGCGGCGTGGATCGGCAGGTAGGCGTCGATGGCGCTGACCCCGGCGTACCGGGTGCTGCCGTGCGTGGCCTGACCGGGGACCTCGATGCGGAACGTGAGCGCGCCGCCGTTGGCGACCATCAACGCGCCGCTGGTCGGCTCGGTGATGATGCAGGCGTCACCGGTGTGGCCGCGCTGCAGCGTGCCGAACGCGCCGAGCCCGCCGTCCTCCTCGCTGACCACGAAGTGCACCGACACCTGCCCCCGCAGCGTCGCCTCCGCCGCACGGATCGCGGCCAGCGCGGCGAGGATCGCCACCACACCGGCCTTCATGTCGCACGCTCCCCGGCCGTGCACCACGTCGCCGGCGACGCGCGGGCGGAACGGATCGCCCTCCCACTGCGCCAGGTCACCCGGCGGGACCACGTCGACATGCCCCTGCAGGATCAACGTCGGCCCGTCGCCCTTCGTGCTGTCGCCCACCAGCCCCCACGCCTCCGAACGCGGCGCTTCACCACCGGGGAAGTCCTGGTGAGCACGCAGCGAGGGCAGATCCATCGACCACAGGTCGACGTCCAGGTCCAACCGCTCCAGATGCCCCGCCAGCACGTGCTGCAGGTCGGACTCCGCCGCACTGCCCGTCACACTCGGCACCTCGAGCAGCTCCAGCAGGAGCCGGCCGATCGCGGCCTCGTCCACCGCGGCCAGGGCCGCCGCCTCGACGTCGTTGATGGTCACGAGCCGTGAGACTAGGTTCGCGAGCCACACGCAAACAATCACCAAAACCGGCGTCCACCTGCGAATTCTTTGCAAAGATCACCGCGCCGTGGCAATTGCTTGCAGCAGGCCTGATCCTCTGGGCATGGACGACATCGACGAAGCGATCATCCGCTGCGTGCTGCACAACGCCCGCGCCACGTACGCCGAGATCGGCAAGGCGGCAGGGTTGTCGCCGTCCGCCGCGAAGAGACGACTCGACCGCCTCGTGGCCACCGGCGCGATCCGCGGTTTCAGCGCCCTGATCGACCCGCAGGCGATGGCGTGGCACACCGAGGCGTTCGTCGAGGTCTACTGCGCGGGCAACCCGACGCCGGCCGAGCTGACCAAGGCGCTGGAGGACATCCCCGAGGTCGTCGAGGCCTGCACGGTCTCCGGTGCGGCCGACGCGATGCTCTACGTGCTGGCCCGCGACATCCCGCACCTGGAGCAGGCGATCCAGCGGGTGCGGTCGACCGCTCCGGTGGAGCGGACCGAGAGCGCGATCGTGCTGTCCAGGCTGCTGACCAGGCCCCGCGTCTGACTACGAGCCCTTCCCGAACGCGCCGAGCGTCAGGAAGCGGAGGAGCTTGTCCGCGGTGTGACGCCCCTGCCGGTGTTCGCCGCCGACCTCACGCGCCTGGCGTTTTCTTTCGACGCCGTCCTCGGTCATGAGATTGAGGAACGGGCGGGCGCCGTCGAGCCCGATCACCTGCTGGACGCAGGCCTGGATCATCCGGGCAGCTGTCTGCCAGTCCGGTTCCTGCTTCGGACTGCGCAGTTCGAGGATCGCGGCAGGTGTCATGTCTCGGGGCTGATCGCTGTAGACGACCTGGTCGGTTCGGTTTCCGAGGGCTCCGAACCCTTCGTGGAGCTCCTCCAGCACCTCCAAGAGCTGCTCGGCGGGCACAGACCCTTGCCTCCATTCGATACCGATCCGCAGAGCGGCAGCTCGTTGCCCGTCCTGAAGACCACCTGCCTTGCCGCCGGCGGAGAGCAGGTCAGCGCCCTGCGGCCGACTCATCGCTCGCAACCACTCACGCCTCGTCGTCGTGTTGCCGTAGACGAACTCGAGGCCCTTGTCCTGGTACTTGACGTCCTGGGAGAACACGGGCGCGGCTCCGGTCTCGGTCCCACCGATCGTGAGCCCTTCCACGAGCGCCGCGACCCAGGCGTACTGGCGCAGGCGGATCGTCTCCTGCTCGGTCGCCGGGAGCATCGTGAACATGGTGGCTAAGTCCGTGCGCGCCATGACCGGTACGAGCTCCTTGAGCAGATGGACCTGTCTCCTCACGTCGCCGGCCACGAGGTAGGAGCGGACCAGCTGGATCAGCCCGACCAGTTCCGGGCTCGGGCTCGCCCCCACGACCTGCTGGGCCGCCTCGATCGACCACCGTTCGCCGGGCACCGCCACCTCAGCGAGCCCCGTGCTGCCGAGGGCGGCCTGCAGTGCGGCCAGGCGCGAGAGAGGCACACCCACCGTCATCTGCATGAACGGCTTGAACTTGCGGTAGCCGTACAACTGGAAGCCGGATCGTCCACCCGTGAGCTTGTCAGAACTGAACGCCCGCCTGCCGACGCGCTTGTCGAGCTCGTGGATGGTGTCCTCGACCTCGGCGATGAGAGTGTTCAGGCCATGGTCGTCCACGACGCCGGGCGGATGCGAGACGATCTCGAGCGCGGACCTGTCGGGACCGTCCTCCGCCTGCAGCTGGAACTCATCCCGGACCGCGATGGGAACGCTCTTGCGCACTCGTCCTGGCGCTTCCTTGGAGGTGCTGACCACCGACCATTGGCTGTCCTCGAGCTCGATGCCGACGTTGCGCTGCACCGACAACAGCCGGCTCATCGCCCGGTTGCCCGCCGCGCTCTGCAACGCCATCAACCCGGCACGAGTCGGCCTCGGCACGGGTGCGGCCTGCTCACGCCGCGGCTCCGGCAAATGGTCGCGCACACTGCCTCCCGCGGAGTAGTCGCAGTGCACGGTCGCGCGGCCGGCTGCCTGGCCGCAGCGTCCGTCCGGGCAGCCGGAAGGGCAGTGGTCAGCGCGCGACGGGGAAGTCGAAGTACGTGTCGGGGAACGGCTCGTCGTTGAGCGTGAAGTGCCACCACTCCTCGGGCAGGTTGCGGAACCCGGCCCTGGCCATCGCCGTCTTGAGCAGCTGGCGGTTCTCCCGCGCCTGACCGGTCACGCGCGGGTCGTCGGTGTGCGAGAGCGTGTCGAAGCAGTCGTAGCCGGTGGCCATGTCGACGGTGTTGTCGGGGAACCGGTTCGGCGCGGCGCAGTCCACCAGGCGCTCCCCCGGCACGTACGGGCGCTGGTGGCGGGCGGGCAGCTTCACGATCGTCAGGTCCAGCGTGGAGCCGCGGCTGTGGCCGGACTTCTCCGCGATGTAGCCGTCCTCGAACAGCCGCGTCTTGTCGACGCGCGGGTAGAACTCGGGCTTCATCCGCTGGTCGGCGAGGTCGCGGGCCCAGCGCACGAAGTGGTCGACGGCGCGCTGCGGGCGGTAGCAGTCGTAGACCTTGAGCGTGTAGCCGTGCCGCAGCATCTCGCGCTGCACGCCGCGCAACGCCTTGGCGGCCTGCTTGGTCAGGATGCACAGGGGTGCGCGGTAGCCGTCGACGCGGGTGCCGACGAAGTTGTGCGCGGTGTAGTAGCGGATGTCGTGCCGGATGGTCGGGTCGACGTCGCTGAGCACGACGAAACCCGTGGTGGCGTGGGCGGGTGCGGCGAGGGACAGGGCCAGGACCGCGGACAGCAGCAGGGCTCGCATGGAGTTCATCCAAGCAGCGCTGCGGACTTCCGGAGTCGATCAGCCAGAGCAATCACGAGCCCGCGCAGTTCGTCCGGCCGCTCGATGACGAACGGCAGGTCCAGCGACGCGAGCACGCCCGGCAGCCAGTCGAGCCGTTCCACCCGCAGGTCGACGCGCGACCATCCCTCGGCGTCCGGCTCGACCACCGCGACGCTCGCGGGCAGCCGACTGCGGATCTGCTCGGTGGTGCCCTGGATCCGGATCGTCACCTCGTGCCGGTGCGGAGCGGTGGCGAGCCCGGTCAGGACGCGCTGCGCCGGGTCCGGTCCGGCAGGCGGGTCGAACGAGCCGGGCAGCGTCCTGGCCGTGGAGATGCGGTCCAGGCGGAACGTCCGGTCCTCGCCGAGCGCGGGATCGACGCCCGTCACGTACCAGCGGCCCGAGTGGGCGACCAGTCCGTACGGGTGCAGCGTGCGTTCGCTGTGCCGGCCGTCGGCGGAGGTGTAGCGCAGGGAGACCGGGCGGTGGTGGGTCACGGCGTCGGCGAGTGCGAGCAGGATCGCGGCGTCCGGAGCGGCGGGTGAGGCGGGCGGGCTGGTGAAGGCGAGTGAGCCGAGCACGGCGTCGAGCCTGCCCGCGAGCCGTGCGGGCAGCACCCGGCGCACCTTCGCGGCCGCCGTCTCGCTTGCCGTGCCCGCTATCAGGCCCGTGACCAGGCCGATCAGCACGGCGAGAGCCTCGTCGTCGCTCAGCATCAGCGGCGGCATCCGGTAGCCGGGGGCGAGCCGGTACCCGCCGTAGCGGCCGCGCACCGACTCGACCGGCACGTCGAGGTCCAGGAGGTGGCCGACGTAGCGGCGCACCGTGCGTTCGTCGACGTCCAGGCGCTCGGCAAGTTCGGCCACGGTCCGGACGCCTCCGGATTGGAGGAGCTCCAAGAGTGAGAGCACGCGTGCGATGGGCCGGGGCATGACCGGAATTCTCCCGCACATACCGGGCGGATTCTGTCCGGTATCGGTTTTAGCGTTCGGTCATGGACTTCGCATCGATCCGCATCATCACCGCCGACGTCGCCCGCCTCGCCGGCTTCTACGAACGCGCCACCGGCGTGGAGGCGACCTGGGCCACCGAGGACTTCGCCGAGGTCAAGACCCCTTCGGCCACCCTCGCGATCGGCAGCACCCGCACCGTCGCGCTGTTCGCCGCCGGCTCCGCGGAGCCGTCCGCCAACCGCAGCGTCATCATCGAGTTCCTCGTCGACGACGTGGACGGCGTGCACGAGAACCTGACCGGCGTGGAGGTCGTCCAAGAACCCACCACGATGCCGTGGGGCAACCGGTCGTTGCTGGTCCGAGACCCCGACGGCAACCTCGTCAACTTCTTCAGGAGGGCCACGCCCGCAGCAGCGAGTCCAGCGCGTCCAGGGCTCTGAGCCACGACGCCTCGACCCCCCGCGGGTGGCTGTGGAACCCGCCAGAACGCTCCAGCGACACGAACCCGTGGAACGTGCTGTGCAGCAGCCGCACCGCGTCGGTCTGGTCGGGTTCCCACAGGTCGTAGCCCCGCAGGAGGGCGCGCGTCATCTCGGAGTGCTTGCCCGCCGCGCTCTCGGCGGCCGTGTCGGGGTCGAGCGCCATCTGCGTCGCCGAGTAGCGGCCGGGGTGCTCGTGGGCGTAGGAGCGGTAAGCGCTCGCGAACGCGACCAGGGCGTCCTTGCCCGACCGCCCCGCGATCGCCTCCGCTACCCGGTCCGCGAGCTCCGCGAGTGCCAGCACGGCCAGCCGGACGCGCAGGTCCTGGGCGTTGCGGATGTGCGAGTAGAGCGAGGCGTCCTTCACCCCGAAGCGGCGGGCCAGCGCGGACACCGTCACGTTCTCGAAGCCGACCTCGTCCGCCAACTCCGCCGCCGCCTGCGTGAGGCGGTCGGCCGTGAGCCCCGCACGTGCCATCCGTCACCCTTCCTAGGGTCCTTAATAATTTGCCTAGGACCTCTAGGTAAGCCTAGCGTCCCTGGTCATGAAGCCGCTGACCGAACACGACATCCGCGCGTCCTTCGTCAATTCCACCAAGGGCGAGGCGAAGCGCATGCACGTACCCAGGGATCTGGGTGAGCGGCCGTGGGACGACCTGGACTTCCTCGGCTGGACCGACCCGGCCGCACCTGACCGCTCGTACCTCGTCACCGAGCTCGACGGGAAGCTCGTCGGCATCGCGCTGCGACGAGCCGCGCAGGCCGGACGCGCGCGCAAGACCATGTGCTCGTGGTGCCTGACCACGCATTCCGGGGACGGCGTGTCGCTGATGAGCGCGCGCAAGGCCGGGAAGTCCGGGCAGATGGGCAACACGGTCGGCGTCTACGTCTGCGCCGACCTGGCCTGTTCGCTGTACCTGCGGGGCAAGAAGAGCGCAGGACCCGGCTCGCGGTTCAAGGAGTCGCTCTCGCTCGACGACCAGGTCGAACGGATGACGGCCGGGATCAGCGCGTTCCTGGGACGAGTGAGCTCGTAGGTGTCAGAGCTCGAGCACCAGCTCGGCGGTGCAGGCACGGGCACAGGGCCACGGGTCGCCGCACTCGGTGCAGCCGGTGGTGGCGGGCAGGTGCGTGTCGAGCACCTGGACCGCCCTCGTTCGATAGCGCTCCAGGTCAGTCTCCCAGTTGTGGCGGGAGCCCGCGGTCGCACTCGTCATGGTCATCAGTCCTCGGGTTGAGCTTGTCCACACAGCATGCACCTGTGACGGGGCTCACGGGCGGCAATTCGGCGAAACCCGCCTATCGGCGGGTCGTGGAGATCGACTCCGTCACCATCCGCAGGAAACCCGTCCACTGGTTGTTCGTGAGCGGGAGCTCGACGGATGGGTACTTGCTGTCCCGGACCCCGACACCACGTCCCACCTCGACGCAGTTGGTGTCGGTAGCGCTGTAGCTACTCTTGCGCCAGCAGGTCATGACGAGACTCCTCACCGATGATGTCGGTGATCAGCTTCCTGGTTCCTGCCTCGTCCAACGCCGTCCGTCCGAGTGACTTCAGCACGTCTTCGTAGAGACCGACCGAAGGCTGATCTTCGAGAAAGACGGTAGCTCCCTCGCTCTCCACGTAGACGAGCGGCGGGATCTTCTTGAAGGTCAGCATGTCGAACGACCCTGACAGGCCGTCGTGCGGTCCGACCGCCGTGGGAATCACGCGAATGGTCAGATAGGGCCGGACCGACACGCGCAGCAGGTGGTGAAGCTGGTCCGCCATGACATCCGGGCTTCCCACCGGTAGGCGAAGGGCCTGCTCGTGGATGTAGAGCGTGATGGCCCGAAGGCCGTCGAAGGCAGCGTCCTGACGCTCGATTCGATTGCGGATGACAGCTGGGCGCTCCTCAGCTGACAGCTGCCGTGACGAGTTCACCATGGCAGCGATGTAGTCGGGGGCCTGCACCAGGCCGTGCACGACGTTCATCGACCAGCCCGTGATGCCGGAAGCCTTCTGCTCCTGCTCGCGCAATGTGCGCGCTCTGTCCTTGGTGCCGGCCTTGGGCTGCAGCCAGTCTCGTTGATGCGTCTCGTGGTGCAGGGCCATCAGGTGGTCGAACTCTGCCGGTGGTGTGCGCAGCAGGCCCAGCAGCTTGGCCAGTTCGAGGTCGCTCACGCCTTCCTTGCCGTTGACCAGTTCCGAGACCTTGGCCTCCTGCCAGCCCAGCAACTCCGCGGCGGCGCGGTTGGTGAGGTCGGCCGCGCGCAGCAGCGCCCGGATGGCGTCGCCGAACTCGCGGCCGCGCACCGTTGATCTCCGCAAAGGCATGCGGGACAACGTAGAGCCGCGTTTCCGTTCGGCTCCACCCCTTCGCCGCAGGTCAACCTGAAAGCATGTTGTTTGGCGGCGTTCCACACTACGGCGCGACGGCGCGGCGCACGCTGTCGCGCAGGAAGTCGCGCCTGCGGTCGTGCGTGTCGGCGGGTTCGTCGGCGGTGGCCGCGTACACGTTGCTGACAGGTGACCACGCCATCGACATCGCGATGACCATCGCCATCAGGTCGAACGGATCACCGTCGCGGACCAGCCCGTCCGCCTGCGCCTGCGTGATCGCCTGGAGCTTGGACGCGTCGAGGCGGTCGGTCTCGGCGACGAGGTGGCCGGAGGGGCGTCGTTCGAGACGGGTCCACGTGGCCAGCCGGATGAGCTCGGGGTTCCGCAGGTACTCGTCGTAGAGGCGGACGGCCCAGTCCGGGAGGTCGGTGGCGTCGATGGGGACGACGTCGACGATGCGTTCGAGCGAGGCGAAGAAGATCGCGTCGAACAAGCCTTCCTTGTTGCCGAAGTAGGCGTAGAGCTGGGCTTTGTTGGTGCGCGCGGCGGCGACGACCCGTTCGATGCGGGCGCCGGCGATGCCGTGTTCGGCGAACTCGCGGGTGGCGACGTCGATGATGCGCTGCCTGGTGGCGGCGCCTCGGGCGGTCAGCTGCTGGTCGGGCATGGGGGAACTGTACCGACAGACCAGTCGGTTTACTTTCGCGTCACAGCGAGCTAGCTTGAAATAGACCGAACAGTCTGTTTGAAGGAGCGTCATGCGAAGCACCACCGGCTGGACGGCCGACGGAACGGCGTTGCGCGAGGCGCCTATCCCCCGGCGTGACCTGCGCCGAGACGACATCGCGGTGCGCGTGGACTTCTGCGGGGTCTGCCACACCGATCTGCACTCGCTGCGCGGCCACGACGGCGAGGGACCCCTCGTGCCGGGCCACGAGTTCACCGGCGTGGTGATCGAGGCCGGTCCGGACGTGACCGCGTTCCAGGTCGGCGACGCCGTGGCCGTCGGCAACATCGTCGACTCCTGCGGCACGTGCTCGATGTGCGTGGCCGGCCAGGAGAACTTCTGTCGTGAGTTCCCGACGCTCACCTACGGCGGCAAGGACCGTCACGACGGGACGACGACACTCGGCGGGTTCTCGCGGGAGTACGTCGTGCGCGAGAAGTTCGCCTATCCCCTGCCGTCCGGACTCGATCCGGCGGCTGCGGCGCCGTTGATGTGCGCCGGGATCACCGTGTGGGAACCGTTGCGGGCGTTGGGCGTCGGCCCGGGAACGCGGGTGGCGGTGGCAGGACTCGGGGGGCTGGGGCACCTCGCGGTCAAGCTGGCGGTGGCCCTCGGTGCCGAGGTGTCGGTCGTGAGCCGGTCCGCGGACAGGGCGAAGGACGCGCTGCGGCTGGGCGCGCACGACGTCGTGCTCTCCACCGACGCGGAGAGCACGAACGCGGCCCGCGACCGGTTCGACGTGCTGATCGACACCATTCCGGTCGCCCACGACCTCCGCCCGTACCTCGCGCTCGTCGCGATGGACGGGACGCTGAGCCAGGTCGGGTACCTCGGCTCGATCACCGTCGAGACGATGGACCTGCTGGCCGGCCGCAAGAAGCTGAGCTCGGGTGGCAGCGGCGGGCTTCCCGCCACCGCCGCCATGCTGGAGTTCTGCGCCGCCCACGGCGTCGTCGCGGACGTCGAGGTGCTTCCGTCACGCCGCGTGGGAGAGGCGCTCGACCGGCTCGACCGCGGTGACGTGCGGTACCGGTTCGTCCTGGACCTGTCCGACCTCGACTGACGGTGGCGGCCCGGTCAGCGCACGCGCGGCAACCGGGCGATCTTCGCCTCGACTGGCGGTGAGTCGCTCCACTTGCGCCATCCCGGCGCCTGGAGGCGTTCGCGCTTCAGTTCGGCGTCGATGTCGTCGGGCTGGTCCGGGTGAGTACCAGCTGCTCGCGGCGCCAATTCGCGCGGGCGTGGGTCCGCCTGTTCCAGGCGATGTTCTTGCGAGAGCTCTTGGAGTTCTGACCAGGCACGCACCTGGTTTTGCTCAGGCGTGCTAAGTTTTGCTCATGCGAGCAAAGTCCGTGACCGAGCAGGCCCGGCGAGCACAGATCGTGGCGGCGGCCATCGCCACGATCGCGGAGCTGGACTACGTGGAGACGTCGTTCAAGGCGATCGCCGCACGGGCCGGGCTGAGCAGCACGGGACTGATCTCGTACCACTTCAGGAACAAGCAGGAGCTCGTCGACGTGGTGTTCGCGGACATCTTGGAGCGCTTCCAAGGGTTCGTGAGCGCCCGCATGGGCCAGTCCGGGGCGCGCGCCGAACTGCGGGCGTTCCTCGTCGCCAACATCGCGTTCCTGAGGGAGCACCGCGAGGACATGGTGGCGTTCCTGCGGATCAAGGCACACGCGGCGGTGACGGACGGGGGCATCGCCGACTCCGATCACGCTGAGCTCGCCGACCTGCTGCGACATGGGCAGGAGGCCGGCGAGTTCCGCGTGTTCGACCCGGACGTGATGGCGGTGTTCGTTCTCGCGATGCGCAACGGCGTCGTGCAGCGGGCCGGGTCACTCGATCTCGACGTCTGCGAACAGGAGTTGGTCGCGGTCGTCGACCTAGCCACGAGGGGTTGATTCATCGTGCGTCGGGGCACGTTGTTGATAGCCGCGTTGTTACTGGTCAGTGCATGTGGCAAGGGGGAAGCCATGACATCGGACGTCGTGTCCACGGACACGGGGAAGGTCAAGGGGGAACAGCGCGACGGGCACCTGCGGTTCCAGGGGGTCCCGTACGCCGGCGCGGAGCGGTGGAAGCCGCCGGTGCGCGCGGCGGAGTGGAGCGGGGTTCGGGAGGCCTTCGAGCCCGGTAGTCCGTGCCCGCAGGTCGGGTCCAGCTACTCCGAGACGAAGAGCACGAACGAGGACTGCCTGTTCGCGAACGTCACGACCCCTTCGACCAGTGGCCGCAAGCCGGTGCTGGTGTGGGTGCACGGTGACGGCGCGATCGGGGCCGGGCACTACTTCGACGCGGAACGCCTCGCGCGGCAGGGCGACGTCGTCGTGGTGACGTTCAACTACCGGATGGGCGTGTTCGGCGGGTTCGGGCTGCCGGGGCTCGAGCACTCCGGCGAGTTCGGCCTGCTGGACCAGCGCGCGGCCTTGGAGTGGGTCCAACGCAACATCGCCGGGTTCGGCGGGGATCCGGGCAACGTGACGTTGTTCGGGGTGTCGTTCGGCGCGACGGCCGTCGGCGCGCACCTGATCGGGCAGCCGCCGTTGTTCCACAAGGCGATCATGCACAGCTCGTTCACGCTGGTGGACGTACCGAAGGGCGCCTGGTTCCCGGACCTGGAGGCACTGCCGTCGCTCGCGTGGCGGGCGGTGCCGGAGATCCAGGAGATCGGCACGATGATCAGCTCGGAGCTGGGCTGCGCGGACGTCGAGTGCCTGCGCCGCCTGCCGGCCGAGAAGCTGCTCGAGTACCCGCAGATCATGAACATCTTCCAGGCCACCGGGTACGGCGGCTCGCTGCTGCCGCGCCTGCCCGGCGACTCGCTGGAGGCGGGCGAGTTCGCGGACGTGCCGATGCTCGTGGGGGCGACCCGCGACGAGCACAACAGCTTCGTCGGCCTGTTCCGCCCGGCCCCGATGTCCGCCGAGGACTACTCACGGCTGGTGCGGGAGGCGTTCCCGGACCGTGCGGCCGAGATCGAACGCGAGTACCCGGTGAGCGCTTATGCGTCACCGAAGCAGGCGTGGGCAGCCCTGCTCACGGACCGCATGTGGGCGCGAGCGACGTACCGCCAGAACACGCTGTACGCGAAGAAGGCGCCTGTCTACGCGTTCGAGTTCGCCGACCGCGGGGCGTTCACAGACCCGTCGTTCCCGCCTGAGCTGCACGGCGCGAACCACTCGTCGGACATCGACTACCTGTTCCCGGAGGCGGACTTCGCCAAGGACCGCGGCCTGTCCGACCACATGATCAAGGCGTGGACGGACTTCGCACGGGGTGGCACGCCGGGGTGGCCGCGGTTCTCCGAGGGGCAGTACGTGCAGTCGCTCGCGCCGGGTGCGATCGGGCCCGTCGACTACGCGGCCGAGCACAGGCTGGCGTTCTGGCGTTAGCCGGCTTCTCCCCCATCTGCACGTGCCCCGGCACGACGTCGCTACCCTGGATCCCGTGCCAGGCACCTGCAGCTCGCGAACCCGCGCGTACATCGCGCGGGTTTTCGCCGTGCTCGCGCTGGTCGCCGGGATCGCGATGATGCAGGGCACGCCGTGCGAGACCGAGTTCGCCTGGACCGCGCAGTGCCCCACGTCCTCCACGTCGGCGATCGCGTTCGTGGCGGACGACGTGGACACGGGGTCGTCGATGCTCGACGGCATCCTCGTCGCGGGCTGCTGTCTCGTGGTGGCGCTCGCCGTGCTGATCGGGTTCGCGCTGCTGCGGCGGTCCGGCTCGTTCGCGTTGCTGCCTGTGCGCCTGCCTTCTGTTCTGTCTCCCCCTTCACGTCGGCTGGAAGTGCGGCTGGCGCAGCTCTGCGTGCTGCGCGCCTAGACCGGACCCGTTCGCCAGGTCCGTCTTCCTTCGCCACACACGTGGAGTTCCGCCATGTCCAAGAACGCTCGTCTGTCCCTGATCATCGTCGCCGTCGTGGCTGTCGTGGTCGCCGGTTTCTTCCTGTTCAGCCGCAACGACACCACCGCGGCACCCGGTTCCGCCGACGGCAAGGTCACCGTCGTCGAGTACCTCGACCTCGAGTGCCCGTCGTGCCGCGCCGCCTACCCCGGCGTCGAGAGGCTCAAGACCGAGTACGGCGAGCGCGTGACGTTCGACGTGCGGCACTTCCCGATCCCCAGCCACCGCAACGCCGAGCTCGCCGCCGTCGCCGTCGAGGCGGCCGGCGCGCAGGGCAAGCGCGACGACATGTTCCGCGTCCTGTTCGACGCCCAGCAGGAGTGGGGCGGCCGGCAGACGTCGCAGCGCGCGGCGTTCGTCGCGTTCGCCCAGCAGCTCGGCCTCGACCAGGCCGCGTTCGACAAGGCGCTGGACGACCCGGCGCTGCGGGAGAAGGTGCTCGCCCAGCGCACCGAGGGCAGCAAGGCCGGCGTCACGGGCACGCCGACGTTCTTCGTCAACGGCGCCAAGTTCACCGGCGCGCCCACCTACGACGGCCTGAAGACCGCGATCGAGAAGGCGCTTTCGTGAACCGGATCGTCGCCTGGGTTCTCGCGGTCGGCGGCTTCGTCGGGCTGGCCGCGTCGTTCGTCCTGACGATCGAGAAGATCGCGCTGCTCAAGGACCCGTTCTACGTGCCGACGTGCAGCATCAACCCGGTGCTGAGCTGCGGCTCGATCATGAAGACCGCGCAGGCCGAGGTGTTCGGGTTCCCCAACCCGCTGCTCGGCGTCGCGGGCTTCGCGGTGGTGACGACGCTGGGCGTGCTGCTGGTCGCGGACGTCGAGCTGCCGTCGTGGGTGTGGATCGGGCTGCAGGTCGGGGTGACGGCCGGGGTGCTGTTCGTGCACTGGCTGATCGTGCAGTCGCTGTACGAGATCGGGGCGCTGTGCCCGTACTGCATGGTGGTGTGGGCGATGACGATCCCGATCTTCTGGTACACGACTCTGCGGAACATCCGGCCGTCGTTCCAGTTCCACAGCGTGGTGCTGATCCTGTGGTATCTGGCGATCGCCGGGTTGGTTCTGCAGGCGTTCTGGTTCTACTGGTCGTCGCTCGTTTAGGTCCGTAGCGTTTGCGTCCCCCACGGCGACTAATCCGCCGTGGGGGCGCTGAAGCCGGAGAAGGCGAGAGAATTACGAGCACGGCTCGAAATCGAGCGGCGGCTGGAGGACACGGTCCGCGAGGCCGCCGTCGGCGTGGCCGATCTCGATTTCGTGCGGTACCGGAGGCTGAACCTGCGGACGGTCCGGAACGAGATCCAGGCCGATCGGGAAGACCTGGTCTTCGCCGGAATCCACAGCGGCATCGTGTTCACCGGCGGGTATCTGATCGCGCGCTACTTCGGAGTCTCCGCCGTCGCAGGAGTGGGCCTCGGCTTGTTCAGCCTGGCACTTCTGCTGGCACTGTCGCTGGTCTTCTCACGGAACCTGCCCGAGCGTCGAGAGAAGCTGGCCATCATCTGCTTCAACTTGGTGGTCGTGACAGCGACCGCGTTGATCGTGCTCGGAGAGGTCGCTGCCCGAGGGCCCGTGCACGCGGTCGTCGGTCACCCGTCCGATCGCCTCTTCCTCTACCTGCTGGCGCACGGCGTGCTCAGCTTCGCCACCTTTGGGGCGGCCTCGTGGATGACGAGGCGGTTCAGGGCGCTCACCAGGCGGTATCGCCGCTTGCACCGAGATCCCGAGCCGACCGCGGTGGACACGCTGTTCCGTTGTGTCGAGCTGGCGCACGACGAGAAGGCGTTCATGGATCCGGCCAACAGAAGCGAACTCGTCTCAACCACGCACGAGGTTGCGTTCCTGCTCAAACATGGGTTGTGGCGGACCATGCGCGTACAGAACCCGTTGGCCACCAGAGAGTTGCGCAGACGGTGCGTGCACGCCGGACAGTCGGTCGAACTTCTGTGCGTGCGGCTCGTTCTGCCGACCCGGACGACTCACCGCGACTACCTCAACGAGATCCTCAAGCTCGCCGACACGGTGCTCTCCGGCCGGTACGGCGAGCTGCCGGACGATCCCGAGCGCGCCTCGTACGTGGTGCGGAGCAAGCTGGCCGTGGCGGGCAGGTTCGTGGGCCAGGTAGCCGCCGGGCTCACGCCGCTGGCCGTCTACCTGCTGCTTCGCCACTTCACGCTGATCCCGGCCGCCGCAGAGGTTCCCGTGCTCACCCTGTGCGTCGCCTGGCTCGCCACCTACGGGCTCAACGCCCTGAGCCGCAGCCACCAGTCGGGCTCGTCGCAGTTCCCGAACGTCCTAGGCATCTTCGGCAGCACCAAGTAGCTCCCGCAGGCCATCGATCCCCGTGAAGTGGTGCCCGCGCATCCCGACCAGCTCGGCCGCCCGCACGTTCTCCACCCGGTCGTCCACGAACAGGATGTCGCCGTCCCCCAACGCGTCCCGGCAGAACTCGAACGCGGCCCGCTCCGGCTTGGCGTGCCCGATGCGGCACGAGAACGCCCGCAGCTCGAACAGGTCCAGCCACGCGTAGGTGCGCTCGAAGTTGCGGGCGTGGTCCTCGGGAATGTTGGACAGCAACGCGATGCGCTGGCCCGCGTTGCTCAGCTCGTGCAGCAGCGCGACCATCTCGTAGTCGACGCGCGCCCAGCTGGCGACGTCCTGTTCCACGAGCGGCGGATGGCCGACGCGCGCCCAGTACTCGGCGGCCGTCACGTCGCCTCGGTCGTAGGCGGGGCGGTGCGCCCAGTAGGCGTCCCAGAAGTCCGCCGAGGTGCTCATCGTGGACATGACCTCGGGTGACTGGTCGCGCGCGATGACGCCGAACATGTCGAACAGCACGATCATGCCGTCACCACCGCCACGCCCGCGGCGGTCAGGCCGTCGTCGCCCTCCGCGTCGGTGACCACGGCGTCCAAAGAGGACACCGGGGCCACGTGGGCCAGGGCGGTGCGGGTCAGTTTCGAGGCGTCCACGGCGGCGATGACGCGGCGGGCCGAGGTGATGGCGGCTCGTTTCACCGAGGCGTCCTCCAGGTCGAAGGCGGTCAGGCCGTGGTCGGCGGACAGGCCGCAGCAGCCGATCACGGCGGTGTCGAAGCGCAGCGCCTGCACCGAGGCCAGGGTCAGCGGGCCGGTGAGGGCCAGTTCGCCTGGACGGGGGCGGCCGCCGGGCACGAGCAGAGTCACGGTCGAAGAAGAAGACAGTGCGTTCACGGCGTGCAGGGACAACGGCATGACGGTCACGCGTCTGTCGTGCAGCAGGCGGGCCACTTCCAGGCACGTGGTGCCGCTGTCGAGAACGACGGACTCGCCGTCCGCGATGAGGCCGGCGACGACAGCGGCAATGCGGCGCTTGGCGGCCATGTTCTCGTCCGAGCGCAGCGCGAACGGGGGTTCGGAGCCGCGCAGCAGCAGGCTGCGCGCGCCGCCCCGGTAGCGTTCGAGGACGCCCTGGGTCGCAAGAACCTCCAGGTCGCGGCGGATGGTCATCTCGGAGGCGCCGGTCAGGGCCGCCAGGTCCGCCACACCGAGCGAGCCGGCGTCGCGGACTGCCTCGGTGATCTGCTTCAGTCGGGACACGAACGAGATTGAACATCAGTGATGTTCGAAACTCAATCTTTCGAACATCTAGTTCGTTCGTTAGCGTGCAACGCGTGAACGCTCTCAAGGCCGCGCGGGTGGCCACCTTCACGTACTTCGCGCTCAACGGGTTCCTGCTCGGCCTGTGGCTCGTGCACATCCCGACGGTCGAGGACCGCACGGGCATATCGCACGCCGAGCTCGGCCGGTTGTTGCTGCTGCTCGGGCTGGGCGCGTTCCTCGGCATGCGGGCGGGCGGCAAGGTCACCGACCGCGTGGGCGTGAAGCTGATGGTGCCCATCGCGGGTGTCGTGTGCAGCGTGACGGCGTTCCTGCCCGGTGTGGCCTTCAACCAGTGGACGCTCGGTGCGGCGCTGCTCATCTTCGGCTTCGGCAACGGCCTGATCGACGTCACGATGAACGCGCACGCCGTGGTGGTGGAGCGGCACTACGCGCGTCCGGTGATGTCGGCGTTCCACGCGACGTGGTCGCTCGGTGGTGTCGCCGCGGCGTTGACCGGCGCACGCGCGTTGAGCTGGGAGCTCTCCCCCGCCACGACCCTCGGCGCGGCCGCGGTGCTCGGTGTCGTCGTCAGCCTCGTGACCGCGCGGTTCCTCCTCGACGAGAAGGAGGAGCAGCACGCCGTTGAGCAGACCGGCAAGCGAAAGGTGCCGCGCCGGATCTGGATCATGGCGGTGCTCGCCCTGCTGGTGATGCTGAGCGAGGGCGCGGCCAACGACTGGAGCGTGCTGCACCTGCAGGACATCCTCGGCGCCTCGCCGCAGATCGCCGCGTTCGCCTACGGCGCGTTCGCCACGACGATGACCGTCGGACGGCTGCTCGCGGACCGGGTCACCGCGAAGGTCGGTCCGATGGCGGTGCTGCGCTGGGGCTCGGTGGTCGGCGCGGTGGGCATCGCGACCGCGGCGCTCTCGCCGTGGATCTGGCTCGCGCTGGTGGGATGGGCGATCGCCGGCATCGGCCTGTCGGGCACGGTGCCGCAGCTGTTCAGCGCGGCCGGGCACGCGGAACCCGGCGCGGCGGGCGCCAACGTCTCGCGCGTGGCCGGGCTCGGTTACCTCGGCGTGCTCGCCGGACCGGCGGTGATCGGCTGGCTGACCCACGTCGTGCCGCTCAACATCGCGTTCCTGCTGCCGGTGGCGCTGTGCCTCGTCGCGGCACTGTCCGCGGGCGTTTTGCGCACCGAACCCGCCGAGGAGAAGGTCGCGGCGTAAGAATGCCCGCATGGATCTCACCACCCTCGATCTGACCACCGCGCACCTGGCCGACGCCTGCATCCGGGCGGGCGTCCCGGTCCGGACGGCCGTTCTCACGCCGGTCATCCCCGGCTCGAAGACCGCCGGCCGCGTCCTGCCCGCCCGCCACGCCGGCAGCGTCGACGTCTTCCTGGAGGCGCTCGAACGCAGCCGGCCCGGCGACGTGCTGGTCGTCGACAACGACGGCCGCACGGACGAGGCCTGCGTGGGCGACATGATGGTGCTCGAAGCGCAGCAGGCGGGGCTCGCGGGCGTGGTGATCTGGGGTCTGCACCGCGACACCCACGACATCCGCGCGATCGGCCTGCCGGTGTTCAGCCTCGGCGCGAACCCGACGGGCCCGTTGAGCCTGCGCGACCGCGCACCCGAGGCCCTCTCGACGGCCGAGGTCGACCAGTGGACCGTCACCTCCGACGACGTCGTGTTCGGCGACGACGACGGCGTGCTGTTCGTACCGGCGTCCGAGGTCGAGGCGCTGCTCGAGAAGGCGCGCGGGATCCGCGACGTCGAACGAGCGCAGGCCGACCGCGTGCGGCAGGGTGAGTCCCTGCGCGAACAGCTCCGGTTCGGCGAGTACCTGGCCAGCGGTCTCACCTTCCGCGAGCACCTGCGCAAGATCGGCGGCGCCGTGGAGGAGTGAGACCGTGATCGTGGACAGGTACAGGGCGCGCGCCGACGCGTTCGAGCAGAAGATCGTCGCCGTGCGCTCCGACCAGTGGGGCGCCCCGTCGCCGTGCGCGCAGTGGACGGCACTGGAAGTCGTGGACCACGTCATCGACATGCACGGCGTGATGCTCGGCCAGCCTGTCCCTCGCACCGAGGACCCGCTCACGGACTTCCGCGAAGCCCGTCGCCTGGTGCTTGAGGCGCTCACCTCGGACCGGGCGAAGAGCGAGGTCTCCACACCGAGCGGCCCGATGACGCTGGAGGACCACGTCGACCAGGTCGTGAGCGACGACCTGGTGCTGCACGGCTGGGACCTCGCCCGCGCCACCGGCCAGGACGAGACGATCCCGGCCGCCGACGTGGAACGCCTGTGGGCGTCGGCGACCGCCGTGCCCGCCGACCTGATGGAACGCTTCCGCACCCCCGGCGCGTTCGGTCCCGGCATCGAGGTCTACGGCGCCGAGGTCCCCGTGCCGCCTGACGCTCCGCTGCAGGACCGGCTGCTCGGGTATGTGGGCCGGGACCCCGTGTCGAAAAGTTCCTGAGCACTTCGACGGGTCGGTGCAGGCAGCCGTTGAAAGGAACTTCGAACATGGACTGGACCCTGGAAGTCGTCGTCGTACCGGTGTCGGACCTCGACCGGTCGAAGCGGTTCTACTCCGAACAGCTCGGCTTCACCGTCGACCACGACACGACGTTCAACGAGGACACGCGCGTCCTGCAGCTCACCCCGCCGGGCTCGGGCTGCTCGATCGTGATGGGCAAGGGCATCGTCAAGGGCGAGCCGGGTTCGCTCAAGGGCGTGCAGCTCGTCGTGTCGGACCTGGAGAAGGCCCGCGCACAGCTTTTGGA
This sequence comes from Lentzea sp. NPDC055074, assembly GCF_053608005.1. Lineage (NCBI taxonomy): Bacteria > Bacillati > Actinomycetota > Actinomycetes > Pseudonocardiales > Pseudonocardiaceae > Lentzea > Lentzea sp. NPDC055074. The sequence continues at coordinate 222,642 of NZ_JBSGUQ010000002.1, read as the reverse complement.
GCGCGGCGTCGAGGTCGGTGAGATCGTGCGCATGAACGAGGCGGACGGAGGGTCGTTCATCTTCTTCGACGACCCGGACGGCAACAGCTGGGCCGTGCAGGAGATCAAGGCCCGCGCTACCGGTGGGGAGTGGAAGTGAAGTACATGCTGGTCAGCTACGGCGGCAGCCAGGAGGACTGGGAGGGCCTCGCCGCCTGGTCGGACGAGGACATGCACCGCATGATCGCCTACATGCGCGACCTGGACGCCGAGCTGCGCGCGTCCGGTGAGCTGCTGCAGTCCGAGGGGCTCAGCGGTCCGGCGCGGGCGTTCGTGGTGCGGGGCAGCGACAGCGGGCCGGTCGTGGTGGACGGTCCGTTCGCGGAGTCCAAGGAGGTCATCGCCGGGTACTGGGTGGTCGACGTCGCCAGCCGGGAGCGGGTGCTGGAGATCGCGCAGAAGGCGTCGGCCTGTCCTGGGCCTGGCGGGAAGCTGCTGAACCAGCCGATCGAGGTGCACCCGGTGATGGGGGCGCCCGACGTGGACTCGGAGACGCTGGCGCCGTACCAGACGTAGCGGTGTGGGGGCCGGGAGTTCCGGCCCCCACACGCGGTCACTTCAGGTCGTACGCGCGGATGATCGTCTGCTGGACGTCACCACCCGAGTCCGCCGCCCGAGCCTTGAACGACACGTTCTCGGCCCCGTGCGGATGGATCAACGTGACCTGCCACCCGGCGCGCGTCTTGCGCAGCGGCACCGGCTTCCACGTCTTGCCCTCGTCGTAGGACACCTGCACCGCCGGGTCCTTGATGTTCGTGACGGTGCCCGTTCCGTTGCGCTCCACCGTGATCGGCACGGTGACGACGCGTCCGGCGCGGTTGTGCTCGTCCAGCGCGGGTGCGAACCGGACGGCGAGCAGCGGGATCGACTGGAACTGGTCGCCGGGCACGTGCTCCGAGGTGAACGACCAGTCCGCGGTGACCGTCGACGACGCCGAGTCGCGCGTCGCCTCGGTGTGGACGGTGTAGCGCTTCTTTTCCGCCGGCGCGTCCGGGATGTTGGCGTACCCGGAGTCCGGCTGGTCCGAGATGACCTTGCCGTCCACCGTGACGGTGGTGCGGCCGGTGCTCTGGGTGTACCCGTACATGCCCTGCGAGCTCTGCAGGGGCAGGTCCATGCGCATCACGTTGCCCACGCGGCCGGCGAAGCGCACCGCTCCCGGCTGGTGCGGCACGCCGGGGCCGTAGACGGCGCTGTTCCAGTGCTCCGTCACCACCCTGCCGAGCTTGAACACGCGCGGCGTGACCGAGGACTGGAAGCCGAGGCTGGGCCACTGGCCGAGCTTCGTGAACTCCGTCAGCGACCCGGACCACTCGACGCCGGGGGTGTAGAACTCCTTGAGCCGCAACGGCAGCGGGCCCGAGGCGCCGCCGTCGCGCTGGCCCACCGAGCCCGGTACGCGGGCGTGCGTGACCGAGTTGACGCGCGCCAGTTCGCGGTCCTTCACCGAACGCTGCACGTTCGCCGGCACGCGGGTCTTCTCGCTGATCCGCACGTGGTACTGGTACGGGCTGCCGTCGTAGGTGCCGTTGGCGTCCGGCTTCGCCATCACGGTCTCGGCGTAGAAGTCGAACTTGGGCCACGTCGTCTTCGACGGGCGGACGCGGACCGAGTCGAAGTTGTTGAGGTACCAGGTGCCGCCGGTCTGGCCCCAGTTCGCCTGCATCAGGAAGCCCAGGCCCGCGCTCGCCGACTTGGCGTCCTTCTGCTCGATCGTGATGGCGGGCTGGACGCCGTGCCGTGCGTCGAACACGATCTCGGCGTTGCCGGTGACCTCCATCGCCGGTTCGGTCAGCGTGGTGTTCAGGCCGCCCTTGGTCGGGTCGGGGTCACGCGTGCTGATGGTGCCGTCGAGGAAGAACTTGCCCTTGGGCAGGCGCTGCACGATCGTGCCGGACGCGTCGTAGCGGAAGTACGCCTGCGGCTGGTCGAGGCTGACGAACCGGTAGTCGTAGTACTGCGTCGGCGCCCCGTTGTGGTCGAGGAACGTGAGCTTGAGGTCGTAGCTCTCGACCTCCTTCACGACACCGATCGCCACGCGCACGCCGTCCGACGAGAGAACGACCGCGCCGTAGATGCCGTCCGGGACGTTCGCCTTGGTGTCGGCGGTGACGGTCGCGTCGGCCGTGCCGCCCGCGGGGATGGTGAGCTTCGCCGGGGAGACGCTGAACAGGCCGGCCGCGGCGGGCTTGACCTCGGCGACGGTCAGGTCGACGGTCACGTCGGTCGTGCCGTTGTTGCGGTAGGTCAGCTTCTGCGTGATGGGCTTGTCGTCGTCGTGTGGCCACGCCGCGGTGCCCAGGGAGAAGCTGCCGTGGTTCGTGGTGACCGCGGACGACGCGGCGCGGCCGACGTCGAGGCGTCCGGCGCCCTGGTCGTAGATGGTCAGCGACGGGTTGGGCTTGGCGCTGTTCATCAGCGCGGCCTTGATGTCCTCCGCCTTCCACGCCGGGTTCTTCGACGCGAGGATCGCCGCTGCTCCCGCCACGTGCGGGGTGGCCATCGACGTGCCGGACAACGCGACGTGGCCGTCGCCGACGGGCGTGCCGATCTGGCCGTTCTTGGCCTTGGCGGCCACGATGTCGACGCCCGGCGCGGTGATGTCGGGCTTGACGGCGTTGTTGAACCAGCGCGGGCCGCGCGAGGAGAAGTCGGCGAGCGAGTCGTCGCGGTTCACGGCGCCGACGGTGAGGGCCGCGTCGGCGGAGCCGGGTGAACCGATGGGGCCGCCGGAGTTGCCGGCGGCGACGACGAACAATGCGCCGGTCTGCTCGGTGATGCGGTTGAGCGCGAGCGACATCGGGTCGGTGCCCTCGTCGGGCCACGAGCTGCCGAGGCTCATGTTGATGACCTTGGCCTTGGCCGCGGCCCACTCCATGCCGGCGATGATGTCGCTCTCGCGGCCGCCGCCGTAGTCGCCGAGCACCTTGCCGTTGACGAGCTTCGCGTCGGGCGCGATGCCCTTGTACTTGCCGTCGCCGGTCACGGTCGACGCGACGTGCGTGCCGTGGCCGACACGGTCGTCGGTGGTGTCGCTGTCGGAGAAGTTCTTCGACTCCAGGACTGCGCCCGCGAGGTCGGGATGGGTCTCGTCGACGCCGGTGTCGAGGATCGCGACGGTGACGTCCTTGCCGGTGAGGCCCTTCTCCCACGCCTGGGGCGCGCCGACCTGCGCGGCGCTGCGGTCGAGCGACGCGGTCACCTTGCCGTCGAGCCAGATCCTGCCGGTGCCCGCCGCCCGGGCACCGGCCCAGAACGAGCCGTCCTTGCCGATGGTGATCGCGTGCGAGCCGATGCTCGGCAACGACTCGGCGTTCGCCGCGCTGACCGCCTGCCCCTGCACGATCAGCGGGATCGTCTTGCTCGCCGCGTCGTCGTAGCCGGATCTGGCGAGCAGCGAGACGTCGAACAGCCGCTCGTCCAGCGCGCCGGAGTTGAGTCCCGCCTGGGCGTCGAGCGGGACGACGTGCAGGTCTCCGCGCGGGTCGGTGAACGAGCGGAACCCGACGTTCTCCCTGCCCTGGGCGCCCCTGGCCTGGACCTTGCCGTTGCTGACGGTGACCTCGTCACCGGTGACGAGCGTGACCTTGGTGGTCAGCCCGCCGGCACGCACCTCTGGCTCCTGCGGTGCCGCGGAAACGGGAACGGCTGCCGTGGCGGCAACCACGACAGCCGTCAGCCCTGCGGCGATGTGTGATCGTTTCAACGCGAACTCCCCTAGTTCACTGAAGAAGGAATAGCCCTCAGTGACTAAGACACTTCGTTGAGTCGCGGCGTTGCTGGATCGAGCGGCTCATCCGTTCACAGAGTTGTCTGGATTGCCCGTTCGACGGCCGCCTCGACGTGCAGGCGGGTGGTCGGGAACACGGGAACCGGCACGTCAGCCTGCGTGATCAGCAGCTCGATCTCGGTGCAGCCCAGGATCACGCCCTGGGCCCCTTCGAACCGGGAGATCACGTCTCGATAGGCGTCGCGGGACTCGTCGCGGACGATGCCGAGGCACAGCTCGTCGTAGATGATCCGGTGCACGGTCGCGCGGTCCTCGGCCGAGGGCAGCAGGACCGTCAGGCCGTGGGACTCCAGGCGTTCGCGGTAGAACGGCTGGTCCATGGTGAAACCGGTGCCGAGCAGGCCGACGGTGGTGAGGCCGGCCTGCTCGATCGCCTGTGCGGTGGTGTCGCCGAGGTGGATGACCGGGATGTCGACGGCGGCCTGGACCTGGTCGAACACCTTGTGCATGGTGTTGGTGCAGATCAGCAGGAAGTCGGCGCCGCCTGCCTGGACGTGTGCGGCGGCGTCGGCGAGCGCCTTGCCCGCGTCGTCCCAGCGGCCCTCGACCTGCATGCGTTCGATCTCGGCGAAGTCGACGGAGTGCAGCACGACCTTGGCCGAGTGCAGGCCTCCGAGGCGTTCGCGTACCAGTGTGTTCGCCAGCCGGTAGTACTCCGCGCTGCTCTCCCAGCTCATCCCGCCCAGCATCCCGATCGTCAGCATGGGGCCAGTCAAGCACTCCAGCGCGGGTCGCGGCCGGTGACGGCCAGCAGCTGCTCGAACGGCGACGCGTCGGCGGGTGCCTCGACGGGCGCGTGGAACACCTTCATCTCGATGGCCATCGGGCCCATCTGCTCGACCAGGCCCTTGACCTCGGCGAACACCTCGGCGTCGGGCTCGAAGCGCTGGCCGGTGGCCTGAGCGAGGTCGGAGGCGTGGACGGTGAGGTCGAGCAGGGCGAGCCCGCCCACGACCGTCGCGGGCATCTGCATGTTGCCGGCGATGCCCTCGGTGGCGCCGGGCTGTCCCCAGGCGTCGACGAGCTTCGCGGACTCGGCCGGGTACCGGTCGCGCCAGTCCGGGTAGGACGGGGTGTGGCTGAAGTCGGCGTCCTGCTTCGCGGCGAGCTTCTGGAACTCCACGACGACGTGCAGCAGGTGGTCGAGCAGGGCGCGGACGTCGTAGTCGGCGCACGGCGTGGGCTTGGCCAGGTCGTCGTCGGTGATGTTCGCGATGACGGGCAGTGCGTGGTCGCGGGCTCGGTCGAGCAGAACGCTGAGCTTCATGGCGCTGAGCCTATTTCGGGGTGTTCCGGTCCTCTTGAAGAAACGCGCCAACCTAGGATCGGCGCTGTGCAGGGGCCGCGCCGGGACACTCGGGGGATCGTGGACGCGCGCGAGCTGTTCGCCCGCGTGCGGTTCCGCCGCCGACTGCCGTGCGCGGAGCTGCGGCCGTACCTGGAGCACTACTGGCTGATCGACGGTGAGCTGGACTCGCCGTACACCACACACGTCGTGCCGCATCCGTCCGTGAACATCATCTTCGAGCGAGGGTTCGCCCAGCCGGAGATCGCGGGCGTCGGGCTGGGCCTGTTCAGCCGGGTGCTCGACGGGCGGATCCGGGTGGCGGGGGTGCAGTTCCGGCCCGGTGGGTTCCGGCCGTTCCGCGCCGAGCCGGTGTCGGAGTGGACCGGGCGGCACGTGCGGCTCGACGTCGCGTCGGCGCCGGTGCTGGACGTGGAGGACGAGGACGACCGGGTGGCCGCGCTCGACGCGTTCCTGCTCGGGCTCGGACCGGTGGCCGATCCGCAGGCGACGCTGGCGATGGACCTGGTCCAGCAGATCCGCGACGACCGGGACATCCGGCGGGTCGCGGACTTCGCGCGGGACTGCGGCGTGGCGGTGCGGACGATGCAACGGCTGTTCGCGGACTACGTCGGGGTCAGCCCGAAGTGGGTCATCCTGCGGTACCGCATCCACGAGGCCCTGGAACGGGCCGAGTCGGACGTCGAGTGGGCCCGTCTGGCCGCGGACCTGGGCTACAGCGACCAGGCCCACCTCGTCCGCGACTTCACGCAGACCGTCGGCGTCTCCCCCACGGCGTACGCGCGCGCTCTCACCTGAGGTACTCGCACAGCTCGATGAGGATTCCCTCGGGCCCGCGGACGTAGCAGGTCCGCAGGAGGTCCTGGTACTTCTCGACGTTCTTGACCAGTTCGGCGCCGTGCGGCTCGATCCGGGCGAGGGTGGCGTCCAGGTCGTCGACGGTGAACGCGACGTGGCGCAGCCCCAGGGCGTTGATCGGCGCGCGGGAGCTGCCGTCGATGCTCCGCGGGTTCTCGAACTGGCTGAACTCGATCCGGTACCGGTCGTCCGGGGTCTTCATCATCGCGATGTCGCTGACAGAGCCTTCGAGACCGATGACGCCGTCGACGAACTCGCCCTCCATGTGGGCCTTGCCCTCGAGCTCCATGCCGAGTGCCTCGAAGAACGCGACGGTGGCCGCGAGGTCGGTGACGGTCATCCCGACGTGGTGCATGCTCTGGATGCTCATGCCCCTGGGACGGGGCCGCCCACACGTTCTCGACATCAGAAGTGGTCCAACTTCGTGGGCAGTTTGTGGCTCTCCTGCCTGGACCGCTTTCCCGGCAGAGTTCCCCGCATGAGCCTCGCTTTCCTGATCACGACGTTGATCGCGGTCGCCACACCGGGCACAGGTGTGCTGTACACGTTGTCCGCCGGCCTCGCGCACGGGCGGAAGGCGAGCGTGATCGCCGCGTTCGGCTGCACGCTCGGGATCGTGCCGCACGTGCTCGCCACCGTGACGGGGCTGGCCGCGTTGCTGCACGCGAGCGCGCTGGCGTTCGAGATCGTGAAGTACCTGGGCGTCGCGTACCTGGTCTACCTGGCGTGGGCGACGTTGCGGGACAGGAGCGAACTGGTCGTGGACACCGCGGCGGCGCCTACGTCCGCGCGCCGGGTCGTGGTGTCGGCGGTGCTGATCAACCTGCTCAACCCGAAGCTGACGATCTTCTTCGTGGCGTTCCTGCCGCAGTTCGCGACGGGGTTCGGGCAGATGGTGATGTTGAGCGCGGTGTTCATGGCACTGACGTTCGCGGTGTTCGCCGTGTACGGGGTGTTCGCGGCGTCGATGCGGGACCGGGTGCTGGGGCGGCCTCGGGTGATGGTGTGGCTGCGGCGGTTCTTCGCGGCGTCGTTCGCGGCGCTGGGGGTGAAGCTGGCGTTGAGCTGAGCGCCGTCACACCCCGGGACAAGGAGCGGCCGGGTGGCCGGACGGGACGGATCCTCCGCCCCTGCGGTTGTTCCCGTGCCACTGGCACCCGCGCGGTGATCTCGTAGCGTCCAAAACGTGCGATCACGACAGCCCTACGAGCAGGCGGCCGATCCGGACCGCGGCGGCCGGAAGGCGGTGCCGGCCGGGCTGCTGGCGCTGCAACGCGCCGCAGGCAACCGCGCGGTGGCCGGGTTCCTCGCCGGACCGGTCGTGCAACGCTCGATCTCTCACCAACCCGCCGGCAAGAAGGCGCAGAAGGTCCTTTGGGCGAAGGTGTCCAAGTGGCCCGACGTGGTCAAGGCGGACGACCTGGTCACCGAGGTGATCCGGATCGTCGCCGGCAGCACGTCGATCAACCTGACGGTCACCGGCGGCGCCGACCTGGTCTTGCGGGCCACCGCGTTGGCCGACGCGCCCACCAGGGCCCTGATCAACGCGGTCGACGACCACGAGGTGCTCCAGCGACTGCTCGACCGGTGGGCGCTGAACGGCCAGCAGGTCAAGGTCAAGGCCCACGACGATCTGATCGACCAGCGCATCGCCGAACTGGGCGGGGTGGGCAGCCGGATCACCGGCAGTGGCCTGAGCATCACCGTGCCGGCCGCGCACAAGGGCTACAGCGTGCCCGGGAAGTTCGTCGGCGCGCCCGCCAACCCGAAGGGGCGGGACCAGGGCAAGTTCAAGAGCATCACCCACTCCACGTCACTGCGGTCGAAGACGACCAGTTCGGTCAACGCCCACCTGCTCGGGGAACTGGCCAAGCAGGGCCAGCTCAAGGCGATCGGCGGATCCGGCGGCACCCTCCAGATCTGCCCGACCTGCGGCGTGGACAACTTCCTGGAGTCCTTCGAGGTCGACCACCAGGTGGCCTTCGCCGACATCAAACGGGCATTTCTCGACCTGGCCGAGGAGATGACCGGCAACCCGACACTGCTCCACCAGGTGAAGAAGAAGAACGCGAAGGCCTTCGACAGGTGCTTCACGGTAGCCAAGACCAAGGGCAAGAAGGCCTCCACCGTCGTGACCGCCACGGCCGAGGCCCTGCACGTGTTCTCCAACGACGTCGACAACCTGATGCGCATCTGCCGGACGTGCAACGGCGCCTTCGGCAAGTCCGACATGAACTACCTGAAGTGGTACCGCGAAAACCCCTTGTTCGGCCCCCACTTCGTCGAGGAGCACCTGTGCGACGGCAAGGGCCACCTGATACCTGGCGCGAAGGGCGGCGTCGGCTGGGGGCGGGCGGCCCGTACGTGGTTCAACACCCACTACTACCCGATCCTCAAAGACGTCCTCGATCTTCGGAGCCTGACCGAGGCGGGTCGCTCGACCATGATCAGGGAGGCGAACAACCGCGTCGCCGTCGACCGGACGTCAGACCCGGCCCGCAAGCGGAAGCTCAGGGAAGACGTCAAGCAGGACAAGTACGCGAACCGGACCCTGGTCGGGTCCGCGCGCATCCTGACCAAGGGGCACACCGACCCCGCTCGCGCCCGGATGCGCTCGGGGTCGCCGGAGCGGCAGCTGAAGGGATTGGACAACTTCTTGGAGGGCCAGGAGCGGGACCGCAAGCGGCGGCGCACCGAGGAGACCACCGACTACCAGCGGGGTCACGCCGATGGCCACGCCGGCAAGAAGCAGGTCAAGAAGACAGCGGAGTACAAGGCAGGCCATGCCGCCGGCGTGGCCGCTGCGGGCAAGGAGCGCGACACCGGCTACGAGCACGGGGTCACCGGCGTGAAGCGCGCCCAGGCCAAGGGCACCCTGCCAGCCTACGACCAGGGCTTTCAAACGGGGACGAAGCGCCGCGCGGACGTGTACGAGACCGGTCGTGACGACGGCGCAGCCGACGACGACGTGGACACCAAGATCGCCCAGCCCACCGAGGTGGGTTACGCGAGCCTGCTGGTGCACTACCTGGAGGGCTACAACGAGGGCCGCGGGAACCGGCCGTAGGGACCTGCCCCGGATCAGCAGGAAGCCGCGCGCTCCAGCAGCAGGGTGCGTTCCCGTTCGTTGCGGGTCAGGGCGGCGGCCTTCTCGAACTCGGCCTTCGCCTCGGCGTTGCGCCCCAGCTTCACCAGGAAGTCTCCCCGCACGCTGGGCAGCAGGTGGTACCCCCGCAACGCCTTCTCGCCGGCGATCTCGTCGACCAGCGCGAGCCCGGCGGCGGGCCCGAAGGCCATCGACAACGCCACCGCCCGGTTGAGTTCCACGATCGGCGACGGCGAGATGCCCGCGAGCACCTGGTAGAGGGTGGCGATGCGTTGCCAGTCGGTGTCCTCGGCCTTGCGCGCGCGGCCGTGGCACGCGGCGAGGGCGGCTTGGACGTAGTAGGGGCCGGGTGGCTGGTTGAGGGCTTCGGCGCGTTCGAGGGCCTTGAGGCCGCGCCCGATGAGCAGCCAGTCCCAGCGGCCGCGGTCCTGCTCCAGCAGCAGCACGGGTTCGCCGCCGGGGCCGGTGCGGGCCTTGGTGCGGGACGCCTGGATCTCCATGAGCGCGACCAGGCCGTGGACCTCGGCCTCCTTGGGCGCGAGCTCGGCCAGCACACGGCCGAGGCGCAGGGCCTCGGCGCACAGTTCGGGGCGCAGCCAGTCGTCGCCCCGGGTGGCGGAGTACCCCTCGTTGAAGATCAGGTAGATGACCTCGAGGACGCTGGCGAGGCGGGTGGCCAGTTCGGGGCCTTCGGGGACCTCGAACGGAACGCCGGCGTCGGCGAGGGCCTTCTTCGCCCGGACGATGCGCTGGGCCACGGTCGCGTCGCTGACCAGGAACGCCCGCGCGATCTCCTCGGTCTTGAGGCCGCCCAGCATCTTCAGCGTGAGCGCGACGCGCGCCTCGGTGCCGAGCACCGGGTGGCAGGCGGTGAACATGAGGCTGAGCAGGTCGTCGCCGATCTCGTCGTCGATGCCCTCGCTCGCGTCCGGGGTGGCCTCCTGGACGTCGCGGCCGATCTCCTCGACCTTGCGGTTGAGGTTCTCCCGCCGGCGGATCTGGTCGATCGAACGCCGCTTCGCCGTCGTCATGAGCCACGCGCCCGGGTTGCGCGGCACGCCCTCGACGGGCCACTGCTCCAGGGCGGCGACCAGCGCGTCCTGGGCCATCTCCTCGGCGAGTCCGACGTCGCGCGTGTACCGGGCCAGGGCGGCGATGACCTTCGCCGACTCCATCCGCCAGACCGCGTCGACGGTGCGGTGCACCGAGGTAGCCCCCATGGGGGCATCAGACCACAGCCACCTGACGTATTTCCACGACGCACGCCGGGAGCGCGACGCGTTTGATCCGCTCGACCGCCTCCTCGTGGTCGCGGACGTCGATCAGCCAGTACCCCGACACCCCGCACGCGTCCGGGACGAGGTCGCCCGCGTCGAGCAGGACGCCCGCGCGCCGCAGCGTGTCGCCGTGCAACGCCGTCAACGGGATCGGGCTCCTGACGAACACCATGAACCGCACCGGGCCTCCTCGTTCGCCGTCTGCAGGGACGTCGAACGAGGAGGCGCCGGATCGACGCGGTGATCAGCCGCGGAAGTCCGCCGCGTGATCGCGTGCCCACTGCGCGAACGTGCGGTACGGCCTGCCCATGAGGTTCTCGTAGTCCGGTGACACGACGAACTCGTAGTCGGTGAAGTCGTCGGCCTCACCGCCCTCGTAGCCGTCGAGGCCGAGGATGTAGCGCGCCATCTCCTCGGGCCAGCCGACGCTCACGTAGTGGGCGAGCGCCTGCTCGGTGGTGACGTCCTGGAACGTCAGCGTCCGGCCGATCGCCTCGCCGATGTCGCGGGCCATGTCCCGTTGCGTGATGTGAGCGGGGCCGGTCAGGTCGTAGGCCCTGCCCGCGTGGCCGTCCTCCTGCAGCACCTTGATCGCCACGTCGGCGATGTCGGCCTCGTGGATCGGCTGGCCGAACGCGTCCGGCTCGGGGTGCACGATCGTGCCGTCGGCCCGGATCGACGGGCCCCACAGGTCGATCTTGTTGACCGCGAACTCGCCCGGCCGCAGGTGCGTCCACTCGGCACCGGATGCCTCGACGGCCCGCTCGACCGGGAGGTGGTGGGTGGTGTCGTAGCCGTGGGTCACCGCGCCCGAGGACAACGTGACGATCCGGCGCACGCCCGCCCGCACCGCGCGGTCGACCACCTCAGGCGCGGTCGGTGGGTGCACGAACAGGTAGAGCTTCTCGACCCCGTCGAACGGGATGCTGTCCGGATCGTCGAGGTCGGCCTTCACGACCTCGACACCCGCGGGGAACCTCGCCCGGGCCGGGTCGCGGGTGATCGCCCGCACCGGGCCGGTCAGTCCGTGCACCACCAGCCGTCCGACGTTGCCCGTCGCGCCGGTCACGAGCGTCGTCATCGCAAGCCCCCTTCGATGCCGTCCAGCAACCTGTCGAGCCCGTAGTCCCACGAGCTGTGCACGTGCTCCGCGAGCGTGCCGCCGGTCTCGTAGGCGCCCGCGTTCCACAGCGCCGTCATCGCCGGGTAGCGCTCGACGTCGAAGTACTCGTCCCAGAACACCTGGCGCGCGCCCCACCACGAGTCGCCGGACTCACCAGTGCTCGCCGCCAGCTGCTGGTCGTCGACCTCGGACGCCGCCGCGCCGTGCACGAAGCCCTCCACGGCGACGTGCGCGACGGTCACCTGCCTCGGCTCCAGCCCGGACTCGGCGAGCGCGGCCAGCACGAACTCCTGGCCGTCCATCAGGCCGGGCCCGAGCGGCGGCCGCACCATCGACACGTCCCGCATCCACGGATGTGCCTGGTAGACCGCACGCGTGCGGTCGGCGTAGTGCTTGACGCGCTCACGCCACGTGCCCTCGGGCGTGAGCTCCCGTTCCTGCAGGACCGTGTCGGCCATGAGGTCGATCAGCTCTGCCTTGCCGGGCACGTGCGTGTAGAGCGACATGGTGCCGACGGTCAGTTCCTGTGCGACGCGGGCCATCGACATCGCGCCGAGCCCCTCGCGGTCGGCCACCGCGATCGCCGCGGTGACGATCTGGTCGACGCTCACCTTGGGCTTCCTGCCGACCTGCTTCGGCTCCCGCGGCGTGCGCCAGAGCAGTGCGAGCGTCCTGGCCGGGTCTCCCCCGCCGCTGCGTTCGGCGGCCATCCGTCCACCCCATTTCCGTAGGCCATACGGAAACAATACCGTATGCCGTACGGAAATGGGTGTCAGTTGACGTACCAGACGACCGCGACGCGGTCCGGGGTGATGGTCTTCGACTCCGCGCACACCTCGTGGGTGAACACGAGTCCGGTGGCCCGGCACATCCGCTCCGGCGTGCGAGCCGTGAAGCCACGCGACTCGAGGTGCTCGCGCACCAGCTCGGGAGCCCGATCGCCGACCAGGACCACCTCTCGCGAGCAGTTGCCCGAACCGCAGTGCCCGTCCATCTCGGTCGTCCGCAGGTCGGACGGTCCCGGCAGCACGCTCTCGTCGCCGGGCTTGTCCTCCAGCTGGTCGAACAGCACGACGGCCGTGATCAGCAACCCCGCGCCGACCATCGCCACGAGTCCGAGCGAGCTGGCGGTCAGGCCGCGTTCGCGCGGCATCGCGATCAGGCAGACGACCGCCGCGACCATCGGGTAGAGCCAGCACACCTCGAGGGCCGAGGGCACCAACGGCCCGGACCAGCCCAGTCCGCGCGGCACGACGAAGTACGCGAGCAACGCCAGCAGGACCGAGCCGGTCACCACACCCTTGCGCGCGGACCGGGCGAGCAGGCACCAGATCAGGATCGGCACCACTCCGGCCAGCCCGAACGGCGCGGTGTTCCACGGGAACGTCCCCACGACCACGGCGGCGGCGACCAGCGCGACCCGCCACCCGAGCTGCGTGAGCCGGGCCGTCTCCCCCAGGTTCGACATGATCGCCAGTAAAGCGGAAACGCCGCCCCGGTGACCGGAACGGCGTTTCCTGTGGTGGGAGCTGGGGTCAGGCTGTCACGGCGCCGGTCAGGACCTCCAGGCCAGCGCGGTCAGCATCTCCTTGCCGCGTTCGGCGCTGCGGGGGTCGCTGAGCACGTCGTAGCGGCCGGCGACGAGCTGGGTGGTCGAGGCGAAGTCACGGCGGCCGCGGGTGGCGGCATAGCGCATCGCGGCGCTGGCCAGGCCGAAGACCGTACCGACGACGAGACCCGTCACGATCGGAGCGAGAGCGCCGCCGGTCGAGAACAGGCCGAGCAGCAGACCGACGAACAGACCGAACCAGGCACCCGACGCGGCACCGGCGCCGAGCACGCGGCCCCAGGTCAGGCGGCCGGTGACCCGTTCGACGATCATCGGCTCGACGCCGACGATGGTGACGTCCGCGACGGGGAAGTCGTTGTCCGCCAGGTGATCCACGGCCCGCTGTGCCTCTTCGTAGGTCCCGTAGGACCCGATGGGCCAGCCCGTGGGCGGGGTGGGCAGTGCGTTGACGCCCGTGGAATTCGTTCCCGTGGCGAACGGAGTCGCGGTGGTCATTTCCAACACCTCCGAATTGCGAATCCCTACACCTGGTACTACGAACGCGGCCGCCCGATTGTTCCCGGAGTTGAGCCGATGTGACTCAGCTCCCTGTCGGTAAGCGTGATGTCCAGTGATTCCAGCGTTTTCCGGAGGTCGTGAACCTGAGAATTCTCAGGTTTCCCGCCGGCGCGTTCGACGGTGAGCTCCGAACCGACCAGACGGCGGCTCAAACCCGGTTCCAGACGCATGACGACGAGACGGCGGCTGAACGGCGACCGTTCGTGGGTGGCGACGTAGTAGTTGGCGGCCTCGTAGTCCACGGGGTGCTGCTCGACGTCGGGCTCGAACGCGTGCAGCGGCTCCCAGCCGTCGTCCGACTGCTTCTCCAGCACCCAGCGGTCGTCCTCGCGGCGCAGGCGGTGCGGCCATCCGGCCTGGTCGACGACGACGCCGTCGACGAGCGGCATGGGGTGCAGGACGCCGGCGCCGAACCCGACGTCAACGAGGTGGTCGTCGACGAGCGACACGCAGTGCGTGCGCGGCCCGGTCCGCACGCGGCTCATCCGCCGACGCACCGTGTGCCCGAGCCGTTCGAGCACGGCGGTGAACAGCAGCTGGTGCTCGTAGCAATAGCCGCCGCGGCGCCGTCCGACCATCTTGTGCTGGATATCGCCGAGGTCGAGCGACGGGACACGGCCGAGCATCACGTCGATGTTCTCGAACGGAATGGCGCGCACATGCGCTTCGTGCAACTCCGTGAGCGAACTCGACGCCGATGCTCCCGTTCGCGCGAAGTACGCGCTCAAATCAACTTTTTCCGTCTGCCACATCGTGTTCCCGCTCGCCCTCTAGCCACTCTTCTTTTGTCAGTGCGTACTCGACCTCACCGTGCTCCGAGCCGGGCAGCGGGTCGGGGAAGTCGACGTGGAACGTGCGCACGTGCCGCAGCCCGCACTTCTCCATCACGCGCCGCGACCGGGCGTTGACGAACATCGTGGTGGCCACGACGCGCCGCACGCCGCCGGTGGTGAAACCGCGTTCGATCAGGGCTTTCGCGCCCTCGGTGGCGTAGCCGAGGCCCCAGAACGCGCGGTGCAGCCGGTAGCCGAGCTCGACCTCGCCGGCGCCCTGGAACTCGAACCAGCCGACGAACCGGCCGCTCGCCTTCTCGATCGCCGCGTGGAAGCTCCCGCCGAGGTAGTTCTCGACCGGCGCGGGGTCGAGGTACCGCATGACCTCGGGGTCGGCGTGCAGCTCTTGCAGCGCGTCCACGTCGGACCGCCCGACGGGCCGCAGTGTCAGTCGTTCCGTTTCCACGGGGAGATCGTGCCGCACTTGAGCGAGGCGAACGCGGCCACCAGGCACAGCACGATGGCGAACCCGAACGCGATCGACAGGCCCTGGGCGAACGGCGCGGAGATGAGGCTCGGGAAGAACCCGCGCCCGGTCAGGAACGCGGCCTGGTCGGGCGGCAGCGTCGCGAGCTGGTCGCCGAGCAGCTGCTGGATCGGGTTGTAGCCGAGGAACGCCGCGAACAGCACCGCGACGGCGGGCAGGGACGCGACCTGGGCCGCGGCACCGGGTGCGACGCCGTGCTCGACGAGTCCGGTGCGCATCGCGCCGGGCAGCGACTGGGAGAACCCGACGATGATCAGGCTGAAGAAGAACCCGATCGACAGGACCATAGCGGTGTTCTGGAAGGTGGTCATCATGCCGCTGCCCGAACCGCGGGCGCCGGCGGGCAGCGAGTTCACGACCTCGGCGCGGTTGGGCGAGGAGAACATGCCCATGCCGATGCCGGTGAACACCAGGACCACCGCGAACTCCCAGTACGGGAAGTCGACGGGCAGGGCGATGAGCAGCGCGAACGTGACGGCGGTCAGCACGTTGCCGGTGAACGCGAGCGCCCGGCTGCCCAGCCGGTCGGACAGCACGCCGGCGGTGGGCGCGGCGAGCAGGAACCCGACGGTCATCGGCAGCATGTAGATGCCCGCCCACAGCGGCGTCTGCTCGAAGGAGTACCCGTGCAGCGGCAGCCAGATGCCCTGCAGCCAGATGATGAGGATGAACTGCAGCCCGCCGCGGCCCAGCGCCGAGGCGAAGTTCGCGATGTTGCCCCAGGTGAACGACGGCAGCGAGAACAGGTGCAGGTCGAACAGCGGGTTGGGCACGCGGTGCTCGATCACGACGAACGCGGTGAGCACCGCGAGCCCGCCGATCAGGCAGGACAGCACGAACGGGCTGGTCCAGCCGGTCTGCGAGGTGCCGTGTGGCTGGATGCCGTAGGTGATGCCGACGAGCAGAGTAATGAGACCGACGGCGAAGGTGATGTTGCCCCACCAGTCCATCCGGGCGTGGCGGCGCTCGCCGGTGTCGTGCAGCTTCAGGTAGGCCCAGACCGTGCCGAACAGCCCGAACGGCACCGAGACGATGAAGATCAGGTTCCAGTTGACCGGGGCCAGCAGACCGCCGACGACCAGCCCGAGGAACGACCCGGCGATCGCGGCCACGCCGTTGATGCCCAGGGCCATGCCGCGCTGGGTGACCGGGAAGGCGTCGGCCAGGATCGCCGAGGAGTTCGCCATCAGGAACGCCCCGCCGACGCCCTGCACGACGCGCCAGCCGATCAGCCACAGCGCGGCGGCGTCGCCGTCGAACCAGGTGATCGCGAGCATCACCGAGGAGAACGTGAAGATCGCGAAGCCCAGGTTGTACATGCGCGCCCTGCCGTACATGTCGCCCAGGCGCCCGAAGCTCACCACCAGCACCGCCGTGACGACCAGGAACCCCATGATCATCCACAGCAGGTAGCCGGTGTTGGCCGGGTCGAGCGGGTTGATCGCGATGCCCTTGAAGATGTCGGGCAGCGCGATCAGCACGATCGAGGAGTTGATCGTCGCGATGAGCATGCCCAGCGTGGTGTTGGACAGCGCGATCCACTTGTACCCGGCCGGAGCCGACGTCTCGACAGTCACTTCGCCATGCTAATCAAGTTGTCTAGGAGGGGCTTTTCGGCGTGATCGTCTCCAGAACTGTCCCGGCGGCGTCGCGCACGACCACGCGGGCCTCGGGATGGCGGTCGAGCAGCTTCGCCGCGAGCACGAACGTGCCGTTGCCGATCGTGGCGGGCACGTCAGCCGCCCCGGGACTGGTGTAGGTGATCGAGGCGACGCGCGGGTCGAGGACCAGGCCGACGGCCGCTGCAGTGGTGCTGCCCCCGTCGTAGTACTCCCCCTGCTCGCTGATCTTGTACGGCTTGAAGTCGTAGAACGCCGTCATCGCCGCGATCGTGTCGCCGCGGTACTCGCCCAGGTCGTCGAGGTCGATCACCGAGCCGGGCGACGGCTCGTAGTTCGAGTCGCGGCAGTAGAGCAGCAGGTCGCCGAACCGGCCGGTGATGAACGTGTCGGTGGCGCTGACCTTCACCGTGAGTCCGTGCGCGAACTGGTCGGGGTCCGGGACCGCCCGGTTCTTCAGGCAGGCGCCGAACCGCGCGGCCTCGGGGGTGTCGCGGGCCGCGGGCGGCAGCGGCCGGTCGACGACCGGAGTGGTGGGCTTCACGACGCCCCGCACGGCGAACTCCTCGCCGTTGGCCAGGGCCTTGGTGCCGTTCTCCGCACTCGGGAACCCGCTGGGCGCGAGGAAGAGGCCGTCCACGAGCGCGGGCATCGTGTTGCCCTGCCCGGAGTCGGCGATCTGGGACAGGCTGAGGAACTCGATGTCCGAGGCGACGAGGCCCGCCATCGTGCCGCTCGGCGTGGTGAACAGGATCTCCACCCGGTCGGCGCCCTCGAGCACGGCCGGGTTCGGCACGGAGATCGTGGTCGTGGTCGCGGTGTTCGCGCAGAAGAACACGCCCGCGGGTACGCGGAACGCCGTGAGCACGGTGCCGTTCTTGTTGCTGGTCGCCATCGGCGTCCACTCGGCGGCGGGCGGGTGCTCCTTCGCGGCGGCGGCACAACGGGCCAGCGCCTCCGGCGCGACCTTGCCGGTCTCGACGTGGTTGACGATCTTGCGGTCCTTGCCGACGAACTCGCCGTTGTGCTGGATCGGCGGGGCCGCGGGGTCCGCCGGGGCTCCGAGCAGGGCCTGGCTCGCGAAGACGGCGCCCGCGGCGAGCACGGCGACGCCGGCGGCGATCAGGACCGGCCTGCCGTTGCGGGCGGCCGGACGCATGCCTTCGGAGAGCCTCTGCCGGGCGCGCATGCGGACGTCGTCGGGCAGTGCGCGGTGTTCGGGCAGCTGGTCGATCACGGGGTGTCCTCGGAGGTCAGGTCGCGCAGCCGGGCGCGGGTGCGGGAGACGCGGGCGCGCACGCTCGACTCGGTGATCCCGAGGAGCGCGGCGGCGTCGGCGGTGGACACGTCGCCCAGCAGGCAGAGCTGGGCGATCTCGCGTTCGGACGCGGGCAGCTTCGCGATGGCGGCCACGACCTCGGCGAGGCGGCGTTGCGCGTCGGTGCGGGCGGCGACCTCGTCGGCGTGGTCGCGTTCGTCCTGCGGGGTCAGCTTCCCGACCAGCCGCAGGGCTCTGCGCGAGGCCCGCCACTCGGTGCGGGCGCGGTTCGCGGTCACCGTGTAGAGCCACGGCAGGGCCGAGTCGCGCACCAGCTGGGCGTCGCCGCGTTTTCTCCACGCGGTCAGGAAGGTCGCGGAGAGCAGGTCCTCGGCCTGCGACCAGGAGGCCGTGAGGCGGTAGGCGTAGTTCCAGACCGCTTCGGCGTGGCGTTCGAAGAGCTCGGTGAACGCGGCGTGGTCGCCTTTCGCGATCTGTTCCCAGAGGCGCGTGTCGGGCGGCCCGACGTTCGCGCGCTCGGTCGTCTCAGTCATCACACTCCGCCTGGGGCCGTCACGGCCCAGTGTGCTGCGTGACCTGTGTCACTCCTCCAGGGGGAGCAGCCCCTCATTCGAGGCGTGAATGACACCGATGGCAAGATCGTGGTGTGCCGATCGAGCAGAAGCAGCCCGGCAATGTCGAGGCGGAGACCCAGGTGTTCGCGAAGATCACGACCCCGCTCCCGGACGCGGCGACGATTCCCGGTGTGCCGCCGGTGACGCCCGCTCCCGCGGCGGTTCCGCCTCCGGTGACTCCCGCGGCGGCCACCACCGCGGCGTCCGCCCAGAAATCAGCGCAGAAGTCGAAGTCGCTGACCCGGCGGTTGGCCCGCCGGATCCTCGGCCCGACCTTGATGACGAAGAAATAGGCCCTGCGACGACTATCGATCGGGAACCTGACCCAGGCCTCCGCAGACCCGGCAGGCGGTCCGGTCCTCGTTGAGCCCAGAACCAAGGCAACGGCTGCACTCCTTCACAGAAGAACAGTGTCCGCTTCTACTCCGAGTGGGGGCATCCACCAAGCAGGGACCGTCCCGGCGATAATGGGTGACCCCCATCGTTCACGCTCGGTGATCAGGCCTGGGTGGACGGTCGGGCTGGAATCTCGTTGGCACGTGCGACATTGCCTGCGACGATGCCTCTGCTCTCCCCGTGCGGGAGCCTCCACCAGCCGGAGCAGCCGCGCGGGCACGGGTGCGACATCTCGTGCAGCACAAGCCCTTCCGGACCGGGAACGGGTTGCTGCCACGACATGGTTCCGGACCCTGCGCAGAGCAGGCAGGTGTCCTCTTCGCACTCCACACCTGTAAGTACTCCACACGGGACACTTCGGGCAATCGCTGGATCGAGGGGAGATCACCGATGGCGGTCGCGGTCGTGACGGGAGCCGGTTCCGGGGTGGGGCGCGCGGCGGCGCGAACCCTGCTGGCGGCGGGGTTCCAGGTGGCGCTGGCGGGTCGGCGCGAGGACGCGCTGACCGAGACCGGAGAGGGCTTTCCCGAGTCCGCTCTCGTCGTGCCGACGGATGTGTCGCGTGAGGACTCGGTCGTCGCGTTGTTCGAGGCGGTCGTCGCGCGCTTCGGCCGTGTCGACGTGTTGTTCAACAACGCCGGGATGAACGTGCGCGCGACGCCGATCGAGGAGTTCTCCCTCAGCGCGTGGGAGAAGGTCGTCGGGGTGAACCTCACGGGCGCGTTCCTGTGCGCCCGCGAGGCTTTCAAGGTGATGAAGACCCACGGCGGCGGCCGGATCATCAACAACGGCTCCATCTCGGCGTCCGTACCGCGCCCGCACGCCGTGGCGTACAACGCGACCAAGCACGCGATGACCGGGCTGACGAAGTCGTTGTCGCTGGAGGGCCGTGCCTTCGACATCGCGTGCGGGCAGATCGACATCGGCAACGCCGCCACGGAGATGACCGAGCGGATGGGCGCCGGTGTGCTGCAGGCGAACTTCGAGACGAAGGCAGAGCCGACGTTCGACGTGCAGCACGTGGCCGACGCCGTGCTGTACCAGGCTCGGCTGCCGCTCGACGCCAACGTGCAGTTCATGACCGTGATGGCGACGGCGATGCCCTACATAGGCAGAGGCTGAGCCTGGTACATGCCGCCGCCGCGCTCGAGCAGACCGAGGTCGACGAGGTAGCGGCGGATGGTGACGTGGTCGACCTCTCCCCCGTCGCACCACGCCTTGAGCAGTTCGTTGATCTCGGTCTCGTCGTAGTACGTCCGCGCGACGAACGCGTGGGCGGCGACGTGCTCGAGGATCTTGCGGCGGCGTTCGTGGGCGACGGGCAGGGACAGGAGCTTGTCGCCCCGGACGAACGGCGCGAGCCCGTCGGCGGGCATCGCGTCGGTGAGCGTCGCGGCGAGCGGCTTGAGGTCGGCCGGCCGGACCGGGTCCCCCTCGACCAGCCCGGCCTCGCGCAGCTTGACCAGCGCGGTGCCGGCGTCCTTGACCTTCAGTCCGGAGGCGGCGGCGATGTCGGCCAGCGTGCCCGCACCGAGGACGACGGCGGCGAACGCCCGCAGCCTCGTGGGTTCGGCCAGGGCGCGCACGACGGATTCCGGTGTGGTCATGTCTGCGAACCTAACGCCGCCGTCCATCCGTTTTCGGGGACTCAGCGGGCGGGTGAGCCCTGCCAGTCCCGCCTCACCTGCCCACCAGGCCCTCGGCCATGACGTCGGCGAGGTAGCCCTCGAAGTCCGGGGTGTCGGACTCGAGCACGTGCCGCACCCACGCGGTGCGTTCGTGGGCCAGTGGCGGAAGCTCCCAGACGCAGCCGATGAGGTCCTTGGGGATGACGGTGAAGTGCGTGAGGTCCGGGTCGGTGGAGCCGAGGAACGGCTGGTCGCCGGACACGGCGGTGCGGCAGTGCAGGACGTTGTCCCAGACCCAGTTGTAGGCGTTGAGGTACATGCCGGCCGCGCTGCGGTGCAGGACCGTCACGGTGGCGGGCGGGGTCGGGTCCTCGAAGTCCGGGTAGATCCGCGGCAGGAACGCGTAGGCGGCGTCGCGGACGTCGTCGGTGATCTCCAGCCCCGGGGTGACCACCTCGTAGCGCTTGACGTGTCTGCCCGCGACGACCAGCGGTTCCCTGACCGCCAGCTGCTTCTCGTAGAAAGCCATGCGTCGAACGTATGAGCTAACCCTGACAGGGTGTGTCAGTGTGTTCCGCGTGCGTGCGAGTCGACTGGTGTCGTTGCTGCTCCTGCTGCAGGCCAAGGGCCGGATGACGGCCCAGGCGCTGGCCGACGAGCTGGAGGTCTCGGTCCGCACGATCTACCGCGACGTGGACTCCCTGCACGCCGCGGGGGTGCCGCTGTACGGCGACGCGGGCCCGTCCGGCGGCTACCAGCTGCTCGACGGCTACCGCACCCGGCTGACGGGCCTGACCGAGCAGGAGGCGGAGTCGCTGTTCCTCGCGGGCATGCCGGGCCCGGCGGCGGACCTGGGGCTGGGGGACGCCGTGTCGGCGGCGCAGCTGAAGCTGATGGCCGCGTTGCCCTCGTCGATGCGGGACCGGGCGTCGCGGATGGCCACGCGGTTCCACCTCGACGCGCCCGCCTGGTACTACGACCCGGAGCGCTCGCCGTTCCTGGAGGTCGTGGCGGACGCGGTGTGGCGCGAGCGGCTGCTGGAGGTGAGCTACCGGCGGTGGCGTTCACCCGAGGACGTGACGCGGGTGCTGCGGCCGCTGGGGCTCGTGCTCAAGGCAGGGCGCTGGTACCTGGTGGCGCTGGGGTCGTCGCGGATCTCGACCTACCGGGTGTCGCAGATGCAGTCGGTCGCCGTGCTGGACGAGTCGTTCGCGCGGCCGGAGGGTTTCGACCTGGCGGCGCACTGGACGGCGTCGCTGGAGGAGTTCCAGTCGCGGCAGTACACGGGGTCGGCGGTGGTCAGGTTGTCCGCGCGCGGCTGGGAGATGTTCGCCGACCACGTGCTGCCGGTCGTGGCGAAGGCGGCCGGGGAGTCCGTTGTGGAGGATGACGCCGGCTTCACGGTGACGATCCCGATCGAGTCGGTCGGGCACGCGGCCGGGATGTTGCTGCGGCTGGGCGGCGAGGTCGAGGTGCTGGAGCCGGCGGAGCTGCGCGAGCGGGTGGTGGAGTCGGTGCGGCGGCTGGCGTCGATCTACCTGCCGTAGCGGGCCAGGTGGTGCCAGAGGTGTTTGACGACCTGAGGTGGCGCGTCGGCCTCGTCGAGGAGGTGCGGGGTGAGCAGCCCGTCCCGGGCGAGGGCGAGTCCCAGTGCGACGGACTCGGGGGTGCGGTAGTCCGCGTGGCGCAGCAGGTCCTGTGTGGACAGCCGGAAACCGGGGTGCCGTTCGACCGGGCACGGCAGGTCGACGTCGGGGAAGGTCGGGTCCAGCACCACGGCTTCGACGTCGTGGAGGGTGACCGGGCCGTGGACGTGGGCCTCGACGTAGTCGTCGAGCTCGTCGCGGTCGTCGATCCGCCTGATCAGGTCGAAGCGCCGCGCGGTGCCGAAGTCGACCGGGTCGAAGACGCTGTCGGGGTAGCAGAACGTCGTGCGGTCGAGCACGTGTTCCTTGAGGCGCAGGTGGGCGGAGCCGAACCTGGGTGCGGCGCCGTGCTCGCGGCGGCGGTGGTTGAGCGCGCCGTACTTCGGCCGGTCCGCGGGGGCCGCGTCGTCGTAGGCGCCGCCGAACAACCGGCTCTCCCACTCCCAGCGGGCGCCGCCGGGGTGCGCGGTCAGGCCGCCGTTGCTGGTGCCGGTCTCGAACTGGGAGCGGTACACGCCGTCGGCCACGAGCTTCGCCAGCACGCCGCGTCCGGGGTGGAAGTTCAGCGTGACGCGCAGGTCGCGCGGCAGCGGCTCACCCGACGAGCGGGCATCCACGTACGCCACCGCGCGCTCAGACACGCGCGAGCTCCCGGTCGTGCACCCGCCTGAGCAGCAGCTGCGCGGTCATCGCTCCCAGCAGTGCCATGAACATGTCCCACTGGGTGTCCCACACGTCGCCCTGTGTCCCGAGAAAGTCGCCCGCCGCTTCGCCGCCGATCACCGCGGCCAGCCACTCACCCAGCTCGTAGGTCGCGCTGAACGCGAGGCACACGCAGACCACCAGGAAGAACAGCCAGCCGCCCGGCCGCACGACGCCGCGGCGCACGAGGATCTCGCGGGCGAGCACGGCGGGCACGAACCCCTGCACGAAGTGGGCGAAGCGGTCGTAGTGGTTGCGCGCCAGGTCGAACCAGTCCTGCACCCAGAACCCCGCGGGCACCCGAGCGTAGGTGTAGTGGCCGCCCAGGACGAGCACCAGCGCGTGCAGGAAGATCAGCCGGTAGAGCAGCGGCGTCAACGGGAACCGCCGGTAGGTCGCGGCCAGCAGCACTGCGCCGATGAGGACGGGCGCCACCTCGAGGTACCAGGTCGAGCGCGAGTGGGGCCCGATCCCGGACGCGACCAGCGCGACGACGGTCAGGCCCAGCAGGACCAGCGGTTCGACGACGCGCCTGTCACAGCTCACGGATCACCTTGCAGGGGTTGCCGACGGCGAGCACGCGCGGCGGGATGTCGCGCGTGACGACGCTACCGGCTCCGATGACCGCGTCGTCGCCGATCGTGACGCCGGCGCAGACGATGACGCCGCCGCCGAGCCACACGTTGTTCCCGATGGTGATGGGGGCGGCGGTCTCGAAGCGCTGCCGGCGGGCCTGGTGGTCCTCGATCGGGTGCAGGGCGGTGAGGAGCTGGGCGCGGGGGCCGATGGAGACGTCGTCGCCGATGGTGATGGTGGCGCAGTCCATGAGGATGGCGTCGTAGTTGAGGAAGCTGTTGGAGCCCATGTGGATCTGATAGCCGTAGTCGCACTGGAACCGCGGCATGACCCACGAGCCCTCGCCGATCGAGCCGAAGAGCTTCGTGATGACCTCGCCGGAGCGGGTGGCGTTGAACTCGTCGACCAGGGCCTGGCACCGCAGGCGTTCGGCGACGAGCTCGGGGTCGGAGTCCTTGTAGAGCTCGCCGGTCATCATCTTCTGCTTCTCGGTGATCACTCGTCGAGAGTGCCCGAACGCAGCAGCGCGCGTGCGCGGGATGCGGCGATCTCCATCAGGGCGACGATGTCCGCGGCCTCGAAACCGGGTGGCGGTTCGACCGCGAGCACCACAGGTGTGGTGGCCGGAAGTGGGGGACGTGCAGGGAGCTGACCTGCGGGTTCAGCGGAAACCACCACAGGTGTTCTGGTCCCGACGGGGCCGGCGACGCGCTGGCGCAGGGCGTCGAGGAGTTCCTGTTCCGGTTTTCCCTTGAGCAGCAGGAGGACGAACGGGTCGGCGTCGAGCAGCCAGCCGACCTGCAGCGCCAGGGCGGCCGCGTGCCGGCACGGCAGCTCCCAGCCGTCGCAGTCGCAGTCGGGTTCGAGGTCGCCGATGCCGGGCAGCAGGTCCACTCCGGACTCCTCG
This sequence comes from Lentzea sp. NPDC055074, assembly GCF_053608005.1. NCBI lineage: Bacteria > Bacillati > Actinomycetota > Actinomycetes > Pseudonocardiales > Pseudonocardiaceae > Lentzea > Lentzea sp. NPDC055074. Next base: position 198,328 of record NZ_JBSGUQ010000002.1, on the reverse strand, counting down.
GCGGCCAGGACGAGGTCGCGCGGAACGTCGTTGTCCAGCAGGGCGGCGATGTGGCCGGGGTGTTCGGCGACGCGGTCGAGGAACCGTCCCCATTGGACCTCCGACAGCACGGGGACGCTGACGGTGGTGTTGTGGACGGTGCCGTCGTCGTGGACCTGGGCGTGCAGGCGGCCGGGGCTCACGGTGATGGGGCCGACGACGCCGGCGTGGGCGTAGCGGCGGCCGAGGCGGATCAGGCCGGTGTCGAGCGCGGTGTCGGCGAGCGCCTTCACCCACGCCTTGCCCCACCACGTGGTGGCGACGCGACGGCCGACCTTCGGGAACGCGGCGAATCCGCGTGCGGTCACTACGAGCTCCTCAGTGCGACGAGGTCGGCGAGTTCGGCGTCGGTGAGTTCGGTGAACGCGGCCTCTCCCCCGTGCAGGACGGCGTCGGCGAGGTCGCGCTTGTCCTGCAGGAGCGCGGCGATGCGTTCCTCGACGGTGCCCTCGGTGACGAGCTTGTGCACTTGGACGGGCCGGGTCTGGCCGATGCGGTAGGCGCGGTCGGTGGCCTGGTCCTCGACGGCGGGGTTCCACCAGCGGTCGAAGTGGATGACGTGGTCGGCGCGGGTGAGGTTGAGCCCGGTGCCGGCGGCCTTGAGCGAGAGCAGGAACACGGGCGCGCGGCCGTTCTGGAAGTCGTCGACCATCTCCTCGCGCCGCGCCACGGGGGTGCCGCCGTGCAGGAACCGGGTGGGCTGCTCGATGTGCCGCTCCAGCAGCCGGGCCATGCCGACGTACTGGGTGAAGATCAGCGCGGAGCCGTCCTCGGCGACGATGGTGACGAGCAGTTCGTCGAGCAGGTCGAGCTTGCCGGAGGGGCCCTGCAGCGCGGAGTGGCCGAGGTAGTGCGACGGGTGGTTGCAGATCTGCTTGAGCCCGGTCAGGAGTTTGAGCACGAGTCCGCGCCGGGCCATGCCGTCGCTCGACGCGATCTGGTCGAGGGTCTCGCGGGTGAGCGCCTCGTAGAGCGCTGCCTGTTCGGTCGAGAGCGAGACGTAGCGGTCGGTCTCGGTCTTGGCGGGCAGTTCGGGGGCGACGCCGGGGTCGGACTTGCGGCGGCGCAGCAGGAACGGGCGGACGACCTTGGTGAGGGTGTCGTCGGGTTCGGGCCAGCGGGTGCGGAAGGCGCGGTGGGTGCCGAGCAGGCCCGGTGTCGTCCAGTCCAGGACGGACCACAGTTCCGACAGCGAGTTCTCGACGGGCGTGCCGGACAGCGCGACGCGGGCGGCGGCGGGGATGGAGCGCAGTGCCTTGGCGGTGCCGGAGTGCGGGTTCTTGACGTGCTGGGCCTCGTCGGCGACGACCATGCCCCACGCGTGCTCGCGCAACGCCTCGGCGTCCAGGCGCATCGTGCCGTAGGTGGTGAGGACGACGCCGTCGGTGGCGAGGGTCCGTTGTGGACCGTGGTAGCGGCTGACGGGGGTGCCGGGGGCGAAGCGGTGGATCTCGCGTTCCCAGTTGCCGAGCAGCGACGCCGGGCACACCACGAGCGTCGGGTGCTCGTGGCCGCGGTGCAGGTGCAGGGCGATGAGGGTGATGGTCTTTCCCAGGCCCATGTCGTCGGCGAGGCAGGCGCCGAGCCCGAGGCCGGTCATGTGGGCGAGCCAGCGCAGTCCGTGCAGCTGGTAGTCGCGCAGCCGTGCCCGCAACGCCTGCGGCTGGTCGAACTCGGGGACGGTGGTGATCGTCGTGGCGAGGTGGTGCGGGGCGACCTCGACGTGCTCGCCGTCGATGACCGTGGCGCCGGTGAGCGCGGCGGTGACGGCCTGGGCCGCGGTGATCGGCTTGAGGTGCTGCCGTGCTTTGCGGCGCAGGGCGGGGTCGACGAGCACCCACTGGTCGCGCAGCTTCACGACCGGCCGGGACGCCTCGGCAACGAGGTCCATCTCGGCCTCGGTGAGCTCCTGGTCGCCCAGGGCGAGCCGCCAGTCGAACGTGAGCAGGTCGCCTGCCTCGAACCGGCCGCTGTGCTCGCCGATGACGGCCTTGGCGGACAGGTTCGTGGCGAGGTCGCGGGGCCAGTGGACCTCGATGCCGGTGGTGAGCAGTTCGCCGACCTCGGCGTCGGTGAGCTCGGACTCGTCGAGCAGGCGCTCCAGCGGCGCCCAGCCGGCGCGGGCCATCGCCCTGATGGCGTCGAGCTCGCGGCCGGAGCCCCGCACGTCGCGCGGGTAGGGGTCGGTGACGGCGCGGACCTGCACGATCGCCCGGAACCGCTGGTCGTCGGTCGTCTCGATGCGCAGCGACAGCGTGATCTGCTCGTCGGCCCACGTCTTGAGCCCGGAGACGTCGCAGGCCTGCGTGCCGGCGAACGGTCCGGCGCCGGTGCGGGGCAGCGTGTCGGCGACGGCGTCGAGGAACGCGCGCAGCGAGTCGTAGTCGCCGTGGGCGGCGAGGCGGCGCAGGTGCAGCTCGTCGGCGTGGTCGAACGGCCCGATCCGCCACGTGTCGTGCCCGGCGGCCGTCACGCCCGGCACGATGCGGCCGCGGGCGACGAGGCTGAGCGCGGTGGCGGCGGCCACCGACCAGTAGCCGTCGCCGGACAGCACCTCGGGTAAGGCTTCGAGCAGGGGTTTTCCGTCGAACTGGCCGAATCTGGGCGGGTCGGCAGGCACGAACATACTCTGTACCGTACACCATACGGTACGGTAGTGTCGTGCTCGTGATCGAACACACGGGCAGCGGTGACCCGGCGCGGACGCTGGCGTTGCTGTGGCGCACCCAGGAACGCGTGTCGCGCAAGGGCAAGCCGGACCTGAGCGTGGACCGGATCGTGCGGGCGGGCATCGACCTGGCCGACTCCGACGGCCTCAAGGCGCTGTCGATGCGGCGCGTGGCCGAGTCGCTGGGTGTCGGCACGATGTCGCTCTACACCTACGTGCCGGGCAAGGGCGAGCTGATCGACGTCATGGTCGACACGGTGCAGGCCGCGACCGGGCGTGAGGCGGCGCAGGGCTGGCGGGCGCACCTGACGTACGTGGCGCGGGAGAACCTGGCGCTGTACCGGCGGCACCCGTGGTTGCTGCAGGTGGCGCCGTCGCGCACGGTGCTGGGCCCGCAGGTGGCGGCGAAGTACGACTTCGAGCTGCGCGGCCTGGACGGCATCGGCCTGTCGGACGTGGAGATGGACTCGGTGCTCGAGCTGGTGCTCGGGCACGTGCAGAACTCGGCGCGGGGGCTGACGGCGGCCGCGGTGACCGAGCAGGAGACAGGGCTGACCGACCAGCAGTGGTGGGACGCGGCGGCGCCGGTGCTGATGACGGTGTTCGACCCGGCCCGCTACCCGGTGGCCGCGCGTGTGGGTGCCGCGGTCGGCGAGGCGCACCAGAGCGCGTTCAGCCCGGAGCACTCGTTCGAGTTCGGGCTGGAGATGCTCCTGGACGGCGTCGGCCGGCTGATCGACTCGCGATAGTGGTGGGTCCGCCGCACCTCGCCGGCTTCTTTCGCGCCCAGGTGGGTGCGGCGTGGTGTCCTGCCGGGTGTGAAAGAGACCTGACGGCGTCGGCCGGCTGATCGACTCGCGAGCGCTGTAACACCTGAGTGACGCTTGCCGCGATGCGTCGTTAGTTCCCACGCGGGGTCACCGAGGTGCCTACAGTTACGCGACGCCGATCAACTTCGTCGTTCGGGAGGCCCGCTCGTGGTGATCGACTCGCAGCCGCGGCAGGCGCTGGTGCGCCGCGTCACCGGTCTGGCGCGGTCGACCCCGGGCCGGCTGGGCCTGATCGTCGTGGTGCTGGTCGTGGCGAGTCTCGCGAGCGGGTGGCTCTCGACGTGGAGCGTGAACCGCCAGGAGCGGGCGCTGGAGGACCTGGCGACGCGGTCCGAACCGCTCGCGCACGCGGCGCAGGAGGTCTACCGGGCGCTGCAGGACGCCGACGCGACGGCGGCGAGCGCGTTCCTCTCCGGCGGACTGGAGCCCTCTGAGCTGCGGCAACGCTACGAGGCGGACATCGCGCAGGCGCAGGCGGCGCTCTCGGTCGCGACGGCCTCCTCCCCCGATCTCACGGCGACGCTCTCGGCGCAGCTGCCGGTCTACACGGGGCTGATCGAGACGGCGCGCTCGAACAACAGGCAGGGTTTCCCGGTGGGCGCGGCCTATCTGCGCGAGGCGTCGGGGCTGATGCGCACGCAGCTGCTGCCCGCGGCGCAGGAGCTGTACCGGGCGGAGACGGACCGGGTGGCCCGCGCGCAGGACGAGGCGAGCTTCCCGGTGGTGCCGGTGCTGGTGGCGCTGGCGTTCGTGATCGGCCTGGTGCTGATCCAGCGGTACCTGACGCGCAAGACGAACCGGCTGCTCAACGTCGGGCTGCTGGTGGCCACGGGTGCGGCGGTGCTGTCGTTGTTGTGGGTGACGACGGTGTCGGTGCTGGTCATGAACGACGTGGCGGACTCTCGGACGGCCTCGGAGAAGGTCGACGTGCTGGCGCAGGCGCGGATCGCGACGCTGACCGCGCGCGGCGAGGAGACGCTGACGCTGGTCGCGCGGGGTGCGGGCCAGTCCTACGAGAAGAACTTCGTCGAGGTCTCCGCGCGCCTGGAAGGGCTGCTGAACCAGGCGAAGGCGCTGGAGGACACCGAGGCGGTGGAGCAGGCGACGCGGCACTTCCGGCAGTGGCAGGAGGTGCACCAGCGCATCCGCGAGGCCGACGACGCCGGGCAGTACAACGACGCGGTGGCGTTGATCGGCAACCCGTACTTCGACTCGCTGGACCAGGCGCTGGTGCGGGCGATCGGGCAGGCGCGGCAGGACTTCAGCGACGAGGTGGCGGTGGCGCGGGCGTCGCTGGCGGGCACGGTGGTCGGGGTGCTGGTGCTCGCGGCGATCAGCGCGGCGGGCTCGACGACGGGACTGTGGCAGCGACTCAAGGAGTACCGATGAGGCGACTGGCACTGGCGGGGTTGCTGCTGCTCGGGGCATGTTCGGCCGGGCCGCCGCCGAGCGAGGTCGTGCCGCGCAGCGCCGCGGCCCCGCAGCCGGCGGGCGCGAGCACGGTGTCGGCGGCGCCCAGCAGCTCGGCGGGCGCGCCTCCGTCGTGCGACGCGACGGCGAGCCTGCGGCCCGGCCCGGTGCCCGCGGCGGGTCAGATGCCGGGCGGGTCGACGATGGCGAAGATCCAGCAACGCGGCCGGTTGATCGCCGGGGTGGACCAGAACTCGTACCTGATGGGGTTCCGCAACTCCTTCACCGGCGAGATCGAGGGTTTCGACGTCGACGTGGCACGCCAGATCGCGAAGGCCGTGTTCGGCGACGAGAAGAAGGTGCAGTTCAAGGTCGTGACGGCCGCGGAGCGCATCCCGATGCTGCAGAGCGGCGCGGTCGACGTCGTGGTCCGCACGATGACGATCACGTGCGAACGGCTGGAGAACGTCGCGTTCTCGCAGGTCTACTACCAGGCCGGGCAGCGGGTGCTGGTGCGCCGCAACTCCGGGATCACCGGCGTGGACGGCCTGAAGGACAAGCGGGTGTGCGTGGCGTCGGGGTCGACGTCGCTGGGCAACGTGGTCAACCGGGCGAAGACGACGGTGAGCGTGCCGAACTGGACGGACTGCCTGGTGATGCTGCAGCAGGGGCAGACCGACGCGATCTCGACCGACGACACGATCCTCGCGGGGCTGGCGGCGCAGGACCCGTACACCGAGGTCGTGGGGGCGCGGTTCACCGACGAGTCGTACGGGGTGGGGATCCCGAAGGGGCAGGACGACCTGGTCCGGTTCGTCAACGGCGTGCTGGAGCGGATGCGCGCGGACGGCACGTGGGCCGCGATCTACGGGCGGTGGCTGACGCCGCTGGGCCCGGCACCTTCGCCGCCGGTCGCGCGTTATCGGGACTAGGAGGGGCCCGCCGATGAGTGAAGAGCTGCCCGAGACCGGGCCGTCGACGGCACCGGGGACCGCGCCCTGGTCGGTGTCGCAGGAGGTGTCGCGGTCGAGCTCGGGCCGCACCCGCCGCGGCAGCGCCCGGTCGATGAGCCGCGGCCGGCTGGGCGCGGGCCTGGTCGAGGTGCCGCGGGTGCCCTACCGGGACCCGAAGACGGCGGTGCTCGAGAACCCCGAGGTGCCCGAGGCGAAGCGGTTCTGCTCGAAGTGCGGCAAGAAGGTCGGGCGCACCTCGGAGCACAAGCCGGGCCGGGTGGAGGGGTTCTGCCCGCACTGCGGGCACGCGTACTCGTTCACGCCGAAGCTGGCGCCCGGTGAGGTGCTGCACGACCAGTACGAGGTGCTGGGGTGCCTGGCGCACGGCGGACTGGGCTGGCTGTACCTGGCGCTCGACCACGCGGTGAGCGACCGGTGGGTGGTGCTCAAGGGCCTGCTCGACTCGGGTGACGCGGACGCGATGGCGGCCGCGCTGGCCGAACGCCGGTTCCTCGCGGAGGTCGAGCACCCGAACATCGTGAAGATCCACAACTTCATCCGTCACGAGAACAAGGCCAGCGGCAAGCTCGTCGAGTACATCGTGATGGAGTACGTCGGCGGCGAGTCGATCAAGGACATGATCACGAACCGGCGCCGGGACGGCCGCGGTGACGAGGCGCTGCCGCTGGCGCAGGCCATCGCGTACGTGCTGGAGATCCTGCCCGCGGTCGGCTACCTGCACGGCGTGGGCCTGCTGTACTGCGACTTCAAGCCGGACAACATGATCCACACCGAGGAGCAGCTCAAGCTGATCGACCTGGGCGCGGTGCGCCGCATCGACGACCACCACTCCCCCATCTACGGCACGATCGGCTACCAGGCGCCGGAGATCCGCGCGATCGGCCCGTCGGTGTTCTCCGACATCTACACCGTCGGGCGGGCGCTGGCGGTGATGAGCTTCCCGTTCGACTTCCGCGGCCGCGCCAAGGACCGCCTGCCCACGGTCGAGGAGGAGCCGCTGCTGGGCCGGTTCACCTCGTTCCACCGGCTGCTGCTGCGCGCCACGAACCCGAACCCGGAGCTGCGGTTCTCCTCCGCGCAGGACATGGCCGAGCAGCTCACCGGCGTGCTGCGCGAGGTGCTCGCGATCGAGGACGGCGTGCCGCGGCCGGGCCCGTCGCGGCAGTTCACGCCGGAACGCCGCCGCTTCGGCGTGGAGGGCGTGCTCGACCTCGCGGAGGTGGCGCTGGCGTTGCCCGCGCCGAGCGTGAGCACCACGGACGCCGCGGCCTCGTGGCTCGCGACGGCGACCACGTCGGACCCGGAGGGCCTGCGCAAGGCCCCGGAGGTCACGGTGGAGGTGCGGCTGCGGATCGTGCGGGTGCTCATCGAGTCCGGGGACACCGCGGCGGCGTTGCGGGAGCTCGAGTCGCTGACGGCGCCGTCGATGTTCGACGAGCCGGAGCTCGACCCCGCCGAGGACTGGCGGCCCGACTGGTACCGGGGGCTCGCGGCGCTGGTGGACGGGCGTGCGGAGGACGCGACGCGGTTCTTCGACGCGGTGTGCGCGGCGGTGCCGGGTGAGGCGGCGCCGAAGCTGGCGCTGGGCGTGTGCCGCGAGGCCCTCGGCGACCTGAAGGCCGCGGTCGGCTGGTACGAGCTCGTGTGGCACACGGATCACTCGTACGTGTCAGCGGCGTTCGGGCTGGCGCGGGTGCTGCTGGCGTCCGGTGACCGTGCGCGAGCGGTCGAGGTGCTGCTGGCGGTCCCGGACACATCTTCACAACACTTGCCGGCGCAGATCGCGGCGGTGCGCGCGCAGCTCGGTGACTGCGCGGCGGAGGACCTCGTCGCGGCCGGGGAACGGTTGCGCGCCTTGGACATCGACGTCCACTCGCACACGCAGCTGTCGGCGGAGGTGCTGGAGGCGGCGTACGACTACGTGACCCGCAATCAGGCCGCCGAGGGCAAGGTGCTGGACTGTGCACTCTCCGAACACGAGCTTCGGCTGGGTCTAGAGGCGCGCTACCGCACGCTTGCCCGGTTCGCGGCCACGCCGGAGGAACGGATCGCATTGGTGGACCGCGCGAACGCGGTAAGGCCTAGGACGTTGGTTTGATGGACACCCTGAAGTGCCCGGAGTGCTTCGCGCCCGTCGCGGCGGAGGACCGGTTCTGCGAGGCGTGCGGACGCAACCTGCTGGTCCGCCGCACGCCGCTGGGCGGACCGACCGGTCCCGCGCAGGCCTCGTGCATCCTGTGCGGGTCGCCGGACATCGATGACGAGGACTACTGCACCCAGTGCGGCCGTCACCAGCCCTCGGCGCGTGACCGGGTCGAGTACACCCTGGGTCCGGTCTCGGGGGTGTCCGACCGCGGCAAGAGGCGGGCGCGCAACGAGGACTCGATGGCGTTCGGCCACGTCGCGGGCAAGGGTGTCGCCGCCGTGGTCTGCGACGGCGTGGCGTCGTCCGAGCGCGCGGAGCAGGCGTCGCAGGCCGCCGCCGACGCCGCGGTGGACGTGCTGCTCAACGCCCTGATCGACACCGCCGACGCCGAGCAGGCGATGGTCGACGCGGTCGCCGCGTCGTGCTCCGCGGTGGAGAAGCTGGTCGAGGACGAGCCGATGGAGCCGGGTGCGCGGGGCGTGGCGCCGTCGTGCACGTTCGTCTCCGCCCTGGTCACGGGGTCGTCGGTGACGATCGGCTGGGTGGGCGACTCGCGCGCGTACTGGCTGTCGGACGAGGGCTCCAAGCAGCTCACGGCGGACGACACGTGGGCGGCGCAGCTCGTCGCGGAGGGCGTGCTGACCGAGGAGCAGGCCCGCACGGACCGCCGCGCGCACGTGCTGTCGCGCTGGATCGGCGCGGACGCCGGTGTGGTGGAGCCGCAGGTGGTGACGCTGCAGCCGACGTCGCCGGGGGTGTTCCTGCTGTGTTCGGACGGCCTGCACAACTACCGGCCCGAGCCCGAGGACCTGCAGCCGCTGCTGCCGTGCGGGCCGGAGGAGTTCGTGAAGGTGGCGCTGGAGGCGGGCGGGCACGACAACATCACCGTGGTGCTGGTGCCGTTCGCGCCGGAGGAGCCGTAGAGGTTCACTCCATGTGGTGATTTACCGCTGACCGACCGGGGGCGGCCACTGTTGCGGCGGTGGCCGCTTTCGTGTGGGCGGGGGTGTCCTCGTGGATCGTGCAGGGCCGGGCGTCGGGGACGTTCGTCGACCTGGCCGGTGACCCGGGCTCCGGTTTCCGGGAGTTCACCGGCAGGCGCTGCCGAGCGGACAGAATGGTCCGATGAGGAGGGCGGTGTTGATCGCGGTCGCGGTGGTTGTCACCATCGTCGCCGTGGTCTTCACCTTCCAGCGCAAGCTCGTGTACTTCCCCTCCCCCGGCCCGCTGCCCTCAGCGGACGAGGTGCTGCCCGGTGGCCGTGACGTCCGGCTGGTGACGGCGGACGGTCTGCTGCTCGACGGCTGGCACTTCGAGCTGCCCGAGGCGCCCGCGACGGTCATCGTGTTCCCCGGCAACGCGGGCAACCGCGAGGGCCGGGTGACGCTGGCGCGGGAGCTGACCGCGCGCGGGCTGTCGGTGCTGCTGTTCGACTACCGCGGCTACGGCGGCAACCCGGGCAAGCCGTCGGAGGAGGGGCTGGGTTTCGACGCGCGGGCGGCGCTGGACCTGATCGACGGCCCGGTCGTGTACTTCGGCGAGTCGCTGGGCGCGGCGGTGGCCGCGGAGCTCGCGACGTTCCGCGCGCCGAAGGCGATGGTGCTGCGTTCGCCGTTCACGTCGCTGGCGGCGGTGGGGTCGCACCACTACCCGTGGCTGCCGGTGAAGATGTTGTTGCAGGACAAGTACCCGGTGGTGGAGCGGGTGTCCGCTGTGGACGTTCCGACGGTGGTGCTGCTGGGGACGCGGGACTCGGTGGTGCCGCCCGCGCAGAGCCGTGAGGTGGCGGGCGCGGCGCGGGCGAGGCTCGTCGAGATCGACGGCGCCGACCACAACGACCCGGTGCTCAACTCCGGTCCGCAGGTGATCGACGCGGTGCTGTCGGTCAGCTGAGCGGGGTGATCTCGCCGGAGCCGCGGGCGACGAGGGCGGCGGGGACGACGGCGTGCACGGGCGGTGAGGTGTCGCCGTCGATGCGGGCCAGGACGAGCTCGGCGGCCTTGCGGCCGATGCCGGGGACGTCCTGGCGCACGACGGTGATGCCGGGGTCGAGCATGTCGGCGAGCGGGAAGTCGTCGAACCCGATGACGGCGACGCCGCGGTGCAGGTCCCGGGCCCGCAGGACGCGCATGGCGCCGACGGTGACGAGGTTCTGGGCGGTGAACAACGCCGTCGGGGGCCGGTCGAGTGCGAGCAGGCCGGCGGTGGCGGTCTCGGCGAGGTCGACGCCGTGCAGGTCGGTGCGCACGAGCTCGTCGCGCAGCGCCACGCCGGCCTGGGCGAGGCCTTCGACGTAGCCTGCGTAGCGCTCCTGGCTGGTCCACAGGGTGCGGCGGTCGCCGAGGAACGCGATGTCGCGGTGCCCGAGGGCGGCCAGGCGCAGCACCGCGTCGCGGGAGCTCTCGCGGTTGGTGGTGGTGACGCAGTCGGTGCCGCCGAAGGTGGGCGGCCGGTCGACGAGCACCATCGGCGTGCCGCGTTCGCGTTCGTGCTGCAGCGCGTCCTGGTGGCCGCCGGCGGCCATGACGACGACGCCGTCGACGCGGCGCGCGGACAGCGACACGAGCAGTTCTCGTTGCAGTGTGTGGTCGTCCTCGCTGCTGCCCGCGAGGACGAGGACGCCGCTGTGGCGGGCCCGGTCCTCCACGGCGCGCAGCAGGGCGGCGTCGAAGGGGTTGGACAGGTCCTCGAACAGCACGCCGATGGTGGCGCTGCGCCGGTCGGAGCGGCGCAGGCTGCTGGCGGTGAGGTTGGGCCGGTAGCCCAGGGTGCGGGCGGCGTCGCGGACCCGGTCGGTGACCTCGGCGCCGGCGCCGGGCAGGCCGTTGATGACGCGCGAGACGGTCTTGGTGCTGACCTTCGCGAGCGCGGCGACGTCGCGCATGGTGGCTTCGCGTCTGCCGGTCGGCTCCATACCCACGTCCCTTGGCCTCTTGCGTCAACGATGACGCAAAGGGTATACCCGATCGATATCACGCGTAGCCGCTCTTCCGTTACTCACGGTAGGACCGCGGAGGCTTGGTTACGTCAACGTTGACGTAGGAGTTGTCATGCGCAGAACGGTCGGGGTTGTCGGCGCAGCGGCGTTGCTCGTGCTCACCGCGTGCGGAGGTGGTGGCTCGTCGGGCGGTGCGACGCTGGTGGGTTTGGTGACGAAGACGGACACGAACCCGTTCTTCGTGAAGATGAAGGAGGGCGCGCAGCAGTCGGCGGGCTCTTCGGGGGCGACGGTGCAGTCGTTCGCGGGCAAGCAGGACGGCGACAACCAGTCGCAGGTCGACGCGATCGAGAACCTGATCGCGTCGGGCGCGAAGGGCATCCTGATCACGCCGAGCGACTCGAAGGCGATCGTGCCGTCGGTGGACAAGGCGCGCGCGGCGGGCCTGCTGGTGATCGCGCTGGACACGCAGCTGGAACCGGCCGACGCCGCGGACGCGACGTTCGCGACGGACAACTACAAGGCCGGGCTGCTGATCGGGCAGTGGGCGAAGTCGAAGTTCGCGAAGGAGGGCAAGCAGGCCAAGATCGCGCTGCTGGACCTCAACCCGAACCAGGTGTCGGTCGACGTGCAGCGCGACCAGGGGTTCCTGGAGGGGTTCGGTGTCGACGTGAAGGACAAGACCCGCATCGGGGACGAGTCCGACCCGCGGATCGTGGGCCACGACGTGACCGACGGTGACCCCTCCGGTGGCCGCACGGCGATGGAGAACCTGCTGCAGAAGGACCCGTCGATCAACCTGGTCTACACGATCAACGAGCCCGCGGCCGCCGGCGCGTACGAGGCGTTGAAGGCGGCGGGCAAGGAGAAGGACGTCGTGATCGTGTCGGTCGACGGCGGCTGTCCCGGCGTGAACAACGTCAAGGCCGGCGTGATCGGCGCGACCTCGCAGCAGTACCCGCTGAAGATGGCGCAGCTGGGCGTGGAGGCGGTGGCGAAGTTCGCGAAGGACGGCTCGAAGCCGCAGAACACCGACACCGGGGTCACGCTGATCACCGACCAGCCCGCGGACGGCGTGGAGTCGAAGGACTCGGCGTTCGGCCTGCAGAACTGCTGGGGCTGAGCGATGACCGCGGTGGTGGAGGAACGGGATCGTTCCGTGCTCACGCGCGTGCAGCACCTGCTGCACGCGCAGGCCACGATCGGCCCGGCCGTGGTGCTGCTGGTGTCGGTGGTCGTGTTCGCGTTGCTGTCGGAGCGGTTCCTGACGCCGGGCAACATCTCGCTGATCCTGCAGCAGGTGGCGGTGGTCGGGACGCTCGCGGTGGGGCAGACGATCGTGATCCTGACCGCCGGGATCGACCTGTCGTGCGGGGCGATCATGGTGCTGACCTCGATCGTGATGGCGAAGGTCGCGGCGGAGACGGGCCTGCCCGGGCTGCCGGCGCTGCTGCTGGGGTTCGCGGTGGGCACGTTGTGCGGGCTGCTCAACGGGGTGCTGGTGACGCGGCTGAAGCTGCCGCCGTTCATCGTCACGCTGGGCACGTTGAACGTGTTCTTCGCGCTGAACCTCTGGTACTCGGGCAGTGCCACGATCCGCGGCACGGACATGCCGTCGTTGCTGCTGTGGACGGGGCAGACCGTCAACGTCGGCGGGACGCGCATCACCTACGGCTCGATCCTGCTGGTGCTGCTCGTGGCGGCGATGGCGTTCGTGCTGAAGAACACCGCGTGGGGCCGGCACGTCTACTCGACCGGGGACGACCTGGAGGCGTCGCGGCTGTCGGGGATCCGCACGGCGCGGGTGCTGCTGTCGGTGTACGCGACGGCGGGCCTGATCTACGCGGTGGCGGCGTGGACGTTGATCGGCCGGATCGCGTCGGCGAGCCCGCAGGCGGGGCAGACCGACAACCTGGACTCGATCACGGCGGTGGTGATCGGCGGGACGTCGCTGTTCGGTGGCCGGGGCGCGGTCGTGGGGTCGCTGATCGGGGCGTTGATCGTCGGTGTGTTCCGCAACGGTCTGGCACTGGCCGGGGTGGACGTGCTGTGGCAGACGATGGCGGTCGGTGTGCTGATCATCGTGGCGGTGTCGCTGGACCAGTGGATCAGGAAGGTGAAGGCATGACCACGCCGATCCTGCGGGCCGCGGGCCTGGTCAAGCGGTACGGGAAGGTGACGGCGCTGGCGGGCTCGGACCTGGAGCTGCTGCCGGGCGAGATCCTGGCGGTGATCGGCGACAACGGCGCGGGCAAGTCGTCGCTGATCAAGGCCCTGTCGGGGGCGGTGGTGCCGGACGAGGGCGAGATCTTCCTCGACGGCTCCCCCGTGTCGTTCCCGTCGCCGCTGGACGCGCGGCGGGCGGGGATCGAGACGGTGCACCAGTCGCTGGCGGTGGCGCCGTCTCTCGACATCGCGGCGAACCTGTTCCTGGGCCGTGAGCTGCGACGCAAGGGCGTGCTGGGGTCGGTGTTCCGGATGCTCGACCGCGCGGGCATGCGGGAGGAGGCGCGCCGCCAGCTCGACGCGCTGGGGATCATGACGATCCAGCACCCCGGCCAGGCGGTGGAGACCCTGTCGGGCGGGCAGCGCCAGGCCGTGGCGGTGGCGCGGGCGGCGGCGTTCGGCAGCCGGGTGGTGATCATGGACGAGCCGACGGCGGCGCTCGGGGTGCGGGAGTCCCGCGCGGTGCTGGACCTGATCCTGCAGGTCCGCGACCGCGGCCTGCCGGTGATCCTGATCAGCCACAACATGCCGCACGTGTTCGAGGTCGCCGACCGCATCCACATCCAGCGGCTGGGCCGGCGCAAGGCGGTGGTGGACCCGAAGTCCGTGTCGATGTCGGACGCGGTGGCGATCATGACCGGCGCTCTCGAACCACCGGAGCAGGCCGCCTAGCGCCGGTACCGCTCAGGCGGTGCCGAAGGGGTTGTCGATCACGTACCGCCACCGGCCGACCGCGCCTTGGCGTGCGACGTCGGTGGCGGTACCGGTCACGTCCCCGATGGTCCAGTCGACGATGAGCAGCGCGAGGCCGTCGTGTTCGTAGACGTGCCGGGGCCGCACGTCGATGGGCAGGCCCAGGCCGAGGAACCGGCCGTTGGCCTCACGGCGGGCCTGCCCGCTGACGGTGTGGCCGGGTTCGGGGACGAACAGGGCGCCGGGTTCGTAGACGGCGTCGACGGCGTGCGCGTCGCGGGTGTTGAACGCGGCGGCGAAGTCGTGGGCGACACTGGCGGGGTGGATGGTCATGGGGTGAGCGTCGCGGGCGCCGGCGTGGGTCACCAAACGGTGACCTGGGACGCCGAGCTGGTGCCGTCGGAGTCCGGGCGCACGACGCGGCCGAGCGCGGACTGCCCGGTGGAGGTCGCGCTGGCGGCGATCAGCGGCCGGTGGGCGACTCTGGTGGTGCGGGACCTGATGCACGGGCCGAGGTCGTTCTCGCAGCTGCGCGCCGGGTTGCCGGCGCTGAGCGCGAAGGTGCTGACCGAACGCCTCGACTCGCTGGTGGCGCACGGGGTGGTGTCGTGTTCGCGCTCCCCCGGCTTCCCGGTGCGGACGTCGTACGAGCTGACGTCCGCCGGGATGCTGCTGCGGCCCTTGCTGGTGGAGCTGTACCGCACGGGTGAGGCGCTACTGGCGGCCGCGTCTCACAACGGGACCGCGTCGAGTGCTTTGTAGATGCGTTTGTCGCTGATCGTGTAGCGGGTCTTGATGGTCTGCGCGAAGTAGGACAGCCGCAGTTCCTCGATCATCCACCGGATCTCGTCGAGCTCGGGCGCGGGCTCGTCGGCCGGGGTCTGGGCGCGCAGTTCCCGGTACTCGGCGTGGACCTGGTGCACCGTGGCGGTCCACTCCAGGTCGCGGCGCGGGTTCTCGGGCAGTTTCTCGATGCGCCGCGCGACGCCCTTGAGGTAGCGCACGAGGTCCGGCAGCCGGTCGTAGCCGGTGCGGGTGACGAACCCCTTGTACACCAGTGAGTTGAGGTGTGCGCGGATGTCGTTCGCGGAGTCCGGCGCGCCCTTGAGGCCGGACAGTCTCAGTTCGGCTTCGTGGTGGGCTTCGAGGACCTTGCGGACCTCCTGCACGACGACCCAGGTGGTGTCGTTGAGCGCGGCCTGGACCTTCTTGAGCTGGGCGGCGTAGGACTTGGCTTCCCAGGCGGGTTCGCCCATGAGCCGGTCGACGGCGGCCATGATGCAGTCGGCGAGCAGGGCGGCGACGCTGCCGTGGGGGTTGCGGGTGAGCGCGAGCTTGGCGGCGTTGTCGAGGTGGCGCTGCAGGTGTTTGACGGGTGAGTTGATGCCGAGCAGCAGGAGCCGGCGCACGCCGCGGCGGTGGGCGTAGGCCTGGCGGCCCGGGGTGTCGAGAACCTTGATCGCGGCGGTCTCGCCCTGGTCGACCAGTGACGGGTAGGCGGTGACGGTGATGCCAGACTGCCGTTGCTCGATGGTCTTCGGCAGCGCGTCGAGGTCCCAGGTCGTGAGGCCGGTGCGTTCGAGGTGCCCGGCGGCCTGGCTGAGCGACTCGCGGACCTCGTCGCGCAGTTTCTCCTTGAGCGCGGCGATGTCCTTGCCCTCGGCGAGGGTGCGGTTGTGCTCGTCGACGACCTGGAAGGTGAGCTTGAGGTGGTCGGGGACGGTGTCGAACTGCCAGTCCTCGCGGTGCACGGTGACGCCGGTGAGGGCCTTCAGTTCGCGTTCGACGCCGCCGAGCAGGCTGGTCTCGCCGGGCTTGATGCGGGCGAGCACGGCGGTGGCGACGTCGGGGACGGGCACGAAGTTGCGGCGGATCTGCTTGGGCAGCGACCGGATGAGCGCGACGACGAGGTCGTGGCGCAGGCCGGGGATCTGCCAGGAGAACGCGTCGTCGTCGAGCGTCGTGAGCGCCGGCAGCGGCAGCTGGACGGTGACGCCGTCGTTCTTGGTGCCGGGTTCGAAGTGGTAGCTCAGCGGCAGCGTGAGCTCGCCCTGGCGCCACTGGTCGGGGTAGGCGTCGGGGGTGACGTCGGCGCGGTCGTTGACCAGCATCTCCTTGGTGAAAGTGAGCTGGTTCTTGTCCTTCTGCTTCTTCCACCACGAGTCGAAGTGCCGTGCCGAGACGACCTCGGCGGCGACGCGCTTGTCGTAGAACTCGTAGAGGGTCTCCTCGTCGACGACGATGTCGCGGCGCCGGGCGCGGTTCTCCAGTTCGCCGACCTCCTCGAGCATCGCCCGGTTGGCGTGGAAGAACCGGTGGTGGGTGGTCCACTCCCCCTGCACGAGCGCGTGCCGGATGAACAGCTCACGGGACAGTTCGGGGTCGATGCGGCCGTAGCTGACCTTGCGGCCCGCGACGATCGGCACCCCGTAGAGCGTGACCTTCTCCAGCGCGACGACGCTGCCGCGTTTGGTCTCCCAGTGCGGTTCGCTGTACTGGCGTTTGACGACGTGCTCGCCGAGCCGTTCGGCCCATTCGGGTTCGATCTTGGCGACGATGCGGCCCCACAGGCGGCTGGTCTCGACCAGCTCGGCGGCCATCACCCACTGCGGTGGTTTCTTCGCCAGCGCGCTGCCGGGGAAGATCGCGAACTTCGCGTTGCGGGCGCCGAGGAACTCCGTCATGGGGCGGCGTTTCTCGTTGGGGGCCTGCTTCTTGAGGACGTCCTTGACGCCGATGTGGCTGAGCAGCCCGGACAGCAGGGCGATGTGGATGTTGCGCGGGTCGCCGGGGGCGTCGTCGAGGTGCATGCCGATCTGCTTGGCGACCTGGCGCAGCTGCAGGTAGATATCCTGCCATTCGCGCACGCGCAGGTAGTTGAGGAACTCGGCCTTGCAGCGCTTGCGGAACTGGTTGCCGCTCAGTTCCTTCTGCTGTTCCTTGAGGTACTGCCAGAGGTTGAGGAACGTGACGAAGTCGGATTCCTTGTCCACGAACCGCGCGTGCTGCTGGGTCGCGGCCTCCTGCTGGTCCGCGGGCCGTTCGCGGGGGTCCTGGATGGACAGTGCCGCGGCGATGATCATGACCTCTTTGAGGCAGCCGGTCTTGTCGGCTTCGAGCACCATGCGGCCCAGGCGCGGGTCCACGGGCAGCGCGGCGAGCTTGCGGCCGGTGGGGGTGAGCTTCTTCTCGGCGGCGTTGATGGCGCCGAGCTCCTGCAGCAGGCCGATGCCGTCGTTGATGTTGCGGGAGTCCGGCGGGTCGATGAACGGGAACCGCGCGACGTCGCCGAGGCCGATGTTGGTCATCTGCAGGATGACGCTGGCGAGGTTGGTGCGCAGGATCTCCGCGTCGGTGAACTCCGGCCGCGCCTCGAAGTCGTCCTCGGAGTACAGGCGGATGCAGATGCCTTCGCTGACGCGGCCGCACCGGCCTTTGCGCTGGTTCGCCGACGCCTGGCTGATGGGTTCGATCGGCAGGCGCTGGACCTTGAGGCGGTGGCTGTAGCGGGAGATGCGGGCGTTGCCGGGGTCCACGACGTACTTGATGCCCGGCACGGTGAGGCTGGTCTCGGCGACGTTGGTGGCGAGCACGATCCGCCGGCCGGTGTGGCGCTGGAAGACCCGGTGCTGCTCGCCGACGCTGAGCCGGGCGTAGAGCGGGAGGATCTCGGTGTTGCGGAGGTCTTCGGCTTTGAGTGCGTCGGCGGTGTCGCGGATCTCGCGTTCGCCGGACAGGAACACGAGCACGTCGCCGGGCCCTTCGGCCTGCAGCTCGTGGACGGCGTTGATGATGCCCTGGGTCTGGTCGTCGTCCTCCTCGAGCGGCCGGTAGCGGGTCTCGACGGGGTAGGTGCGGCCGGAGACCTCGATGACCGGGGCGTTGTCGAAGTGCGCGCTGAAGCGTTGCGGGTCGATCGTCGCGCTGGTGATGACGATCTTGAGGTCGGGGCGGCGCGGCAGCAGCTGCTTGAGGTAGCCGAGCAGGAAGTCGACGTTGAGGCTGCGTTCGTGGGCCTCGTCGATGATGATCGTGTCGTAGCGGGACAGGTCGCGGTCGGTCTGGATCTCGGCGAGCAGGATGCCGTCGGTCATGAGCTTGACGAGCGTCTCGTCGCCGGACTGGTCGGTGAACCGGACCTTGTAGCCGATCGTGTCACCGAGCTTGGTGCCCAGCTCCTCCGCGACGCGTTCGGCGACGGTGCGCGCGGCGATGCGGCGGGGCTGGGTGTGCCCGATCTGACCGGTGATGCCGCGCCCGAGCTCCAGGCAGATCTTGGGCAGCTGCGTGGTCTTGCCGGACCCGGTCTCGCCCGCGACGATCACGACCTGGTTGTTCGCGATCAGCTCTTTGATGTCGTCCTTGCGCTGGCTGACGGGCAGCTCGGCCGGATAGCTGATCTTGGGGACGGACTCCCGGCGCAGCGCGACCTTGAGCGCGGCCTCGTCGATCTGGGCGGCGATCTCCTCGGTGATCTTCTTGCGCGCCAGAGGGTCCTTGACCTTGCGTGCGCCGTCGAGGCGCCTGGCGAGCCGGCGTTGATCACGCGGCATGAGCTCGGGCAGGCGTTTGTGCAGTTCAGCGTGCGGGGTGTCCATTTGCGCTCAAGGATAGTCAGGCCCCCGCGGTTCGCTCGCGTCAATAACTGTCAGACCCCGCCGTTAGCGTGACGCCATGGACTCGGTGGCCTTCTGGAACCTGGTCGACGACGCGGTCGCCGCCACGCCTGACCTGGAACAACGCGCGGAGTGGCTCACAGCCCGCCTGGCCGCGCTGCCGGCGGGTGAGATCGCCGACTTCGCGGTGCGGCTCGACGAGGCGCGGGTGCGCGTGGACACGTGGGCGCACTGGCAGGCGGCGACGCTGATCTGTTCGGGCCTGTGCGGGATGGACTCGTTCTTCTACTTCCAGGCCTGGCTCGTCGGCCAGGGCTCGGAGGTGTTCGCGTCGGTGGCGGAGTCGCCGGACGCGCTGGCCTCGCTCCCGTCGGTGCGGCACCTGGCGTCACTGGGGTCGGTGGACGCGTGGGCGGACGAGGACTGGCCGGAGTGGGAGGCGCTGTACCGGGTGGCGGACGAGGCGTTCCCGTCGGGCGACGTGGACGCGCTGCTGTCCGCGCGGGGTGAGTCGCGCGCGTTCGACGTGGATCCGGGCGGCGAGGACGTGGAGATGGAGGACCCGGCGGACATCGCACGCCGCATTCCCTTGTTGTGGGCGTTGTTCGGAAAGTCCTCGGGCTGAGCCGCGAGGGGCTGGCCGGAGGGGCGGCGGAGGCTGCCTGATCCGCTGGGTCTCGTGCCTCACCGTGCACCCCCACCGCCCGTCCTCCCTGCGAACCTGCCTTTCCGCGACTCCACTCGCCAGCCTGTCCACCTCCTCGCGCACTCCTACCGCCGTCCCCGCACGCCGCCCATCTCTTCGGGTTACCTCAGGACCAATCGCTCGCCGCCCCTCGTACCTGCCCCCGGTACCTGGCTGCCGCGCCCGCCCCTCACCCCTGATCTCACCGGCGTCCGCCCTGTCTCCCAGGTGGACACCCACCCGTCTCCCGTAGCGACTTCATCCCCGCCCCAGCGCCCACGCCCACGCTCCAACCACCGCTGACCTGCGCGGATGTCGGGGCGTCCGAAAATTGTCAGACCCCCTCGCTAGCGTTCGGGGCATGGACCTGAACGCGTTCTGGGGCCTGATCGAGGAGTCCGCGGTGGCCGCCTCGGATCAGGACGACCGGCTGGAGCGGCTGACCGCCGCCCTGGCCGCGCTGCCTCCTGCCGAGGTGGTGGAGTTCGCGGTCCGGCTCGACGAGGTGCGCCGGCGGGTCGACACGTGGGGGCATTGGCACGCGGCGCACCTGATCTGCGGCGGGTTGTGTTCTGACGACGGGTTCTTCTACTTCCAGGCGTGGCTGGTGGGTCAGGGGCGGGCGGTGTTCGAGGCGGTGGCCGCGGACCCGGACGCGTTGGCCGATCTGCCGCACGTGCGGGTGCTGGCGTCTCGTGGCGGTGTGCACGCGTGGGCGGATGAGGAGTGGCCCGACTGGGAGGGTCTCGACTACGTGGCGGCCGAGGCGTTCGACGGTGATCTGGAGGAGCAGCCGGCGGTGGGCGGGGTGCTGGTGTCTCCGGAGCCGGTGGGTGTGTCGTGGGATTTCGCTGATCCGGCGGAGATCTCCGCTCGGATTCCGCGGTTGGGTGTGTTGTTCGGGAAGGTGGCGTGATGGACGTGCCGGTCGATGTGGTGGTGTGGCGGGCTCCTGGTCCGGCGTCGTTCCCGGAGGCGGCGGCCCGGTACGCGGAGTTGCGGTCGTCGCCGTTGGGGGCGTTCGAACCCTCCGTGGCGGCGTTCGTGCGGGAGTTACGCCGGACTTCGCCGGATCCGTCGTCGCCGGTGTCGTGGGACGAGGCGCTGACGGTGGGGACGGACGCGGTGATCGTGCACGTGGTGTGGCCGGGGCGGCGTCAGGTGCTGGAGCTGGTGGCGTTGCTGGCGGCGCGGCACGGGCTGGTGTGTTTCGAGCCCGCGCGCCAGGCGGCGATGTCGTGACGTAGCGCGGTCTTCGTCGTCTCGGGTGCGTAGGAGGCGTCGACGGCGTTGGTGGCCAGGCGGGCGAGGGTGTCGTCGTCGAAGCCGAGGTGGTCGCGCAGCAGCCGGTACTCGTCGGTGAGCGTGACGCCGGTGGAGGCGGGGATGTCGGTGCTGAGCGTGACGGTCAGGCCGGCGTCGAGCAGGTGTGGCAGCGGATGAGAGGAGAGCGAGTCGACCAGTCCCAGCGCGACGTTGGACGAGGGGCAGGCTTCGAGCGGGGTGGCGCGGTCGCGCAGCATCGCGACGACCTCAGGGTCTTCGAGGGCGCGGAACCCGTGGCCGATCCGGTCGGCGAGCCCGACGGTCAGGGCCTCGGCGACGCTCGGTGCCCCGCAGCACTCTCCGGCGTGGTGCACGAGCCCGATGCCGGCGTCTCGCGCGGCGCGGAACACGGCGGTGAACGGGGTGAGCGGGTGGTCTTCGGCGCCGGCCATGCCGATCGCCACGACCTGCGGGTGTGTCACCGCGAGCCGCAGTGAGTCCTGAAATCGCGCTACCGATCGCTTTCTGGGGTGGTCCACGATCACACGGCATTCGATGCCGTGGGCGGCCTGTCCTGCGGCGAGCCCGGACAACACCGCCTCGAGCGGCATGTCCGGATCACCGAGTCGTTCTCCGTGCGCTGCCGCGGTGAACGTGACCTCGGCGTACCGGGTCCCCTGCGCTGCTTCCTCGGCGCAGAACTCGTACGCGATCCGGTGGAAGTCCTCGGCTCGCCGCAGGCAGTCCCGCACCGCCCCGTTGTGGGCGGCGAACAGCGCGAACCCGTCGAACGCCCCTGCCTGTGCGGCGGGGACGTCGACGCCGTGGTGCTCGGCGAGCTCCGCGAGGGTGTCCGCGCGCATGGTGCTCTCGAGGTGCACGTGCAGGTGGGCTTTGGGCAACGCCGCGAGGTCACGCATGGGGCTCGACGCTACCCAGGCCCGTCAGCGAGCGCCCGGCATTTTCGGCCCGTTACCCGGCGAGGAACTCGACGAGGAACTCGGCGGCGCTGTCGATCTCGTGTTCGGGGACGTCGCCGTGCCCGCCGGGGTTGGCGTGCAACGACTTGTGCGGTGTGGCGAAGGCGTCGAACAACGCGAGGCCGGCGTCACGGGCGACGAGCCTGTCGTCGCACTGCAGCAGGAACCGCACGGGCACGGTGATCCGCCTGGCGGCGCGCACCAACGCCTCGGTGGCGCCGATGAGCCCGAACACGGCGGCGCGGACGCGGGGTTCGGCGGCGACGAGCGGGATGCCCAGGGCGCTGCCCATCGACACGCCCCAGAACCCGACGTGCTCGCCGGTGAACGGCAGCGCGTCGAGCATGGAGCGCCATTCCGGGATCGCGCGCCCGGCCTGCAGGGCGTTGTACTCGGAGATGAGCTCGGTCGCGTCCTGGCCGGCGGTCATGCGGGCCCGGATCTCGGTGGTGAACCGCTCGTCGTCGGCGGTACGGGGCCTGTCGCCGTGGCCGGGGGCGTCGAGGGTGACGACGGCGAGCCCGGCGGCGGTGCAGCGGTGGGCGCGGGCGAGCACGCCGGGGGCGTGTGTGTGCTGGCCGCCGCCGTGCGCGCCGAGCACGAGGCCGGTGGGTTCGCCGGCGGGGGTCCAGAACGCTCCGGGGACGCCGTCGTGGACGAAGTCGCGCCGGGTGGTGCCGTCGGCGGAGGGGGTCGTCGAGGTGAAGTGCAAGGTTGATCGCCTTTCGGGGGCTGCGCGGAGCGCTCCCGTGGCGTCAGGCCGGGTACGGGAGGGAGCGCCCATCTGGGATCACCGCGTTGATGGGACTCACCTCCTCTGGCCGATCGCGTGCGGTGACCGTAGCAAGCGGTGGCCGGCGGGCGCGCGGGTATTGCGCGCGACATCGGGTGCGGGCCGCTACTAGGTTCCGGTGCCATGCCTGATGTTGTGCAGACGCGCCACGGCGCGACGGTGCTGATGTGCGCCGAGGACGGTCCCGCGATCACCGATGAGCAGTCCGCTGTGGACTTGATGGGCACGTTGTGGGGTCAGGACGTGCAGTGGCTGGTGCTGCCGCTCGCCCGGCTGTCCGAGGACTTCCTGGTGTTGCGCACACGGGTCGCGGGCGCGGTGGTGCAGAAGTTCCAGCAGTACGGGTTCCGGCTCGTGGTGCTCGGCGACATCACCGAGCAGGTGGCGGCGAGCACGGCGTTGCGGGACTTCGTCTACGAGTCCAACCGGGGCCGGCAGCTGTGGTTCGTCGCGGACGAGGCGGAGCTGGATGACCGCTTGAGTGCGGCGGCCTGACCACGCCGAACGGCTCTATTGCATATAAGTTGCAATAGGTAGTGTCGGGGCATGGACATCCGCCGTTCCCTGTCGCAGCACAGTGGCCCGCGCAGGTCACCGCACGAGCTCCTCGGCCGTCTCGCCGAGTGGCTCGCCCCCGGCACGAGACCCGAGGATCCCGTGCGGGAGCTGGAGGAACGGGTCGTGGGCCTGCTGGGCAAGCCCCGCGCCCTGTTCTTCCCGTCCGGGACGATGGCGCAGCAGGTGGCGTTGCGGGTGCACGCCGACCGGACGGGCCGGCGCGCTTTCGCGGGGCACCCGCAGTCGCATCTGCACGTGTGGGAGAACCAGGGCTACAACGCCCTGCACGGCCTGTCGTTCCACCCCACCGGTGACCGCAACGAGCTGTTCGGCCTCGACGACCTGACGGCGGTGCACGAACCGCTCGCGGCCGTGGTGTTCGAGCTGCCGCAACGCGACATCGGCGGCCTGCTGCCGTCCTTCGACGACCTCGCCGCCCAGACGGGCTGGGTGCGGGAGTCCGGCGCGGCCGCGCACTGCGACGGCGCACGGCTGTGGGAGGCGCAGACCGGCTACGACGCCTCGTTCGCCCAGATCGCGGCCCTGTTCGACACGGTGTACGTGTCGCTCTACAAAGGACTCGAAGGCGTGCGGGGCGCGGTGCTCGCCGGCGACGAGGAGACGATCGGGCACGCGGCGGTGTGGCGGCGCCGGATGGGCGGGGCGATCGTCGACGCGTGGCCGCTGGCCGCGATCGCGTTGATGGGCATGGACGTGAACCTGCCGAGGATGGCCGAGTTCGCGCACCACGCCCGACAGCTCGCGGAGGCGATCAACGCGGACGGGTTCGCCCACACCACGCCTCACACACCGGCCACTCCCCTGTTCCACGTCCACCTGCCGATGTCGCGGCACGACGCGCAGAAGGCCGCGCGGCACCTGCTGGAGGAGACCGGGATCCGGCTGTTCCTGTACGCGCGGTCCAATCCCGACCCGGGCCGCTGCTCGTTCGAGGTGAGCGTGGGCATCAGCGGCCTGGAGTTCACGCCGCGCGAGGTGGTGGAGTTGATCAGAGGACTACCATCGCGGGTGTGAGCCTGCCCGAACCCGTCCAGCACGCGCTGGTCAGGGTCTCGCACTCGGTCCTGATCGACGTCGACGCGCTCGCGAGCGTGCGCGAGAGGTTCGACGACGAGCAGGCCGCGTCGCTGAGCGGCTACCTGCGCAGCGCCCAGTCCCCGAACACGGTGCGCGCCTACCGGTCGGACTGGATCGCGTGGGCCGGGTGGTGCCAGGCGGAGGGCCGTCAGGCGCTGCCCGCGGACCCGCTGGACGTGGCGGTGTACCTGGCGGTCGCGGCGGACACGGTGAAACCGGACGGCTCACCGGCGTTCGGGCCCTCTACGCTGGAACGCAAGTCGGCGGCGATCTCCGCGGTGCACGCGGCCAACGGCCTGCCCAGCCCGACCCGCAGCGACGTCGTGCGGCTGACGCTGCGCGGTATCCGCCGCACCCGCAAGGCCCAGCCCCAGCGCAAACGGCCGGTGCTGCTCGACACCCTGGAAGCGCTGCTGAACGAACGCCCGCCGCAGGGCCCGGCCCGCACGCGCGACGCACTGCTGCTGCTGGTCGGGTTCGCGGGCGCGTTGCGGCGCAGCGAACTGGCGGGCATCGAGTTCTCCGACATCACCGTCGACGTCGATCCGCGCACGCACGAGCCGCTGCTGCTGATCCGGCTCGGCACGACCAAGACCGACCAGACGGGCAAGCACCAGCAGTCGGTCGTGCTGCCGCGCGGCAGCAGGCGCCCGACGTGCCCGGTGTGCGCGTTCGCGGACTGGACCGACGTGCTCGACGGCAGGGAGATCTCCGAGACCGGCCTGCACCGCTGCCACGGCTTCCGGCAGAGCGGCCGGCAGGGCGCGGTGTTCCCGATCATCAACCGCCACGGCGGCGTCAGCGGCAAGGCGATGTCCGGGCGCGCGGTGGCCGAGCTCGTGAAGCGCTACGCGGTGCGGGCGGGCCTGGACCCGGCGCTGTTCGGCGGGCACTCGCTGCGGGCGGGGTTCGCGACGCAGGCGGCGCTGGGCGGGGCGAGCGACCGGGAGATCATGCGGCAGGGCCGGTGGACCAACCCGCGCACGGTGCACCGCTACATCCGGACCGCGAACCCCCTGGAAGACAACGCCGTGACCCGCCTCGGCCTGTGAATCTGTGACTCAGCTCTCACTCTGCGTAGTTAACTGTAAACAAGATCCCCTCCGGTAGGAGTGCGCCGAACAGGGCAGTCCACTGCGCCGGAAGCAGGCTCGTACCGGGAAGTTTCCGGCGTGTTTCCACACCGTTTGAGCTGCTCTTATGGTCCGCCATCCGGCGAAAATCCGGCCCCTTGACCAGCGGTTCGACCCAATTCATGAATCGATCTCGCATTCTGGGAGTGGGTGGAAGCATGCACCGAGAGCAATACGATCACCACACCCGGTCATCGACGACGCCCGGACGGCCCCCACACCTTGCGAGATCCGCCGCAGGAGCGCCGAGGTCCGGACCGACCCCCTGCACGGTCCGGACCTCGGCACAGTGACCCCGCCCGCTCACGGCTCCAGATCGGTCGCCGCCAGGAACGACCCGTCCATGTGGAACGGCACCGAATCGTGCACGTGCGTCACCAGCCACCGCCCCTCACGCCGCTGCAACCCCACGGTCGTCCGCATCCACATCGAGAACCCCTCCGGATACCCGACCGGCACCGCCGCCAGCCGCGCCAGCCCGTGCGCGAACGCCACGTCCCCCGACACCACCACCGCCAGGTCCCGGTGCTCCAGCGTGATCGGCCCGGAGAACCCCGCCATCCACCCCGCCAGCGACTCCACGTCCCGCGCCGCCGGCCCCTCGTTGCGCAACGGCGGCGCCAACGTCGCCGTCACCACGTCCGGCGCGTACCGGGCCACGACCCGCGCCGGATCCCTCAACCGCATGCCCTCCTCCTGCTCCGTGAACGTCGCACGGATCGCGGCCTCGTCCTGCGTCAGCGTCCGGGTCATCTCAGAACCTCCATCTCGAAGTGACACTCCGGTGTCGAGACACGGCCCGCGGTCTCGACATGGCGGTGAGAAGATCTTTCGGCAGCCACGAGCGGAGACGACGTGAAGTACCTCATCCTCATCTACAGCAACCCGAAGTCACGGGCAGCGTGGGACAAGCTCACCGACGAGCAGCAGATGAAGTTCGGCCAGGACCACTACGACCTGTCCGCCAAGCTCCGCGCCTCCGGCGAGCTCATCGTCAGCGAAGGCCTGCCCGGACCCGAGACCGGCAAGGGCGTCAGCATCCGCGACGGCGAGGTCGTCGTCACCGACGGCCCCTACGCCGAGGCCAAGGAGTACCTCGCCGGCTTCTACCTCGTCGAAGCCGACTCGATCGACGACGTCATCGCCCACGCCGCCACCCTGCCCGACGCCTACAACGACGGCATCGAGGTCAGGCCCGTCTGGGACATGTCCATGCTGGACGACGCGTGACCCCAGACATCGAGGGCCTGCTGCGCACCCTCGCGCCGCAGGTCCTCGGCGTCCTCGTACGCCGCCACGGCCAGTTCGACGTCTGCGAGGACGCCGTGCAGGAAGCACTGCTCGGCGCCGCCCAGCAGTGGCCGGCCGACGGAGTCCCGGACAACCCCCAGGGCTGGCTCATCACCGCCGCCAGCCGCCGGTGGATCGAGCAGTACCGCTCCGACACCGCACGCCGCCAGCGCGAGGACAAGGTCGTCGCCCTCACCCCGGCACCACCCGACCCGGTCCCGGCACAGGACGACACCCTCACGATCCTCGCCCTGTGCTGCCACGAGTCCCTCACCACGGCCTCACAGATCGCCCTCACGCTGCGCGCCGTCGGCGGGCTCACCACCGCCGAGATCGCCCGCGCGTTCCTCGTCCCCGAAGCCACCGTCGCCCAGCGCATCAGCCGCGCCAAACAGAAGATCAAACAGTCCGGCGCCCGGTTCCGGCCACCCCGCGACCTCACCGCCGTCCTGCACGTCCTCTACCTGATCTTCACCGAAGGCTCCACCGCCAGCTCCGGCGACGACCTCGTCCGCGTCGACCTCACCGCCGAAGCCCTCCGCCTCACCCGGCAACTGCACAAACGCAGGCCGAACGACGGCGAGCTCACCGGCCTGCTCGCACTCATGCTGCTCACCGACGCACGCCGCCCCGCCCGCACCGACCCCCACGGCGCCCTCGTCCCCCTCGCCGAACAGGACCGCGGCAAGTGGAACGCCGACGCCATCACAGAAGGCACCGAGCTCATCAGCACCGCGCTCGAGACCGCCCAGATCGGTCCCTACCAGCTCCAAGCCGCCATCGCCGCCGTCCACGCCGAAGCCAAGACCGCGCAGGACACCGACTGGCACGAGATCCTCGGCCTCTACGACCTGCTCACCGTCACCGCACCCGGCCCCATGGTCTCGCTCAACCGCATCGTCGCCGTCGCCATGGTCCACGGCCCGGACCAGGCACT
The DNA here is from genome assembly GCF_053608005.1 of Lentzea sp. NPDC055074. Classification (NCBI taxonomy): domain Bacteria; kingdom Bacillati; phylum Actinomycetota; class Actinomycetes; order Pseudonocardiales; family Pseudonocardiaceae; genus Lentzea; species Lentzea sp. NPDC055074. The sequence goes on along the minus strand of NZ_JBSGUQ010000002.1, from coordinate 171,048 downwards.
ACGAGAACTGTCCACGCTGGAACTCGACCACTACCGCGTCCACGCCGTCAAAGCACATCTCCTCGACCTGCAAGGCCACCACGACCAAGCCAGGACCGAGTACGAGAAAGCCGCGAAACGCACGCTGAGCGTCCCCGAACAGCGCTACCTCACGCTCCGGTCGCGCCACCCACGGTAGCGTCCGACGACGGAGCCTCCTGCGGCGGCGCCACCGGCACCACACCCGAAAGATCCCCACCGTTGTCGTTGGTGCGCAACACAAAAGGCCGCGTCTGCGTGTACTGCACCACCGAGATCGAACACGGATCCACCACGATCCGCTGGAACCCGTCCAGATGCACACCCAACGCATCCGCCAGCACAGCCTTGATCACGTCACCGTGCGAGCACAACACCCACACCGCACCCGGACCGTGCTCCTCCGAGATCCGCGCGTCATGCGCCCGCACCGCCGCAACAGCACGAGCCTGCACACGAGCCAGACCCTCACCCTCCGGGAACACCGCAGCGGAAGGATGCTGCTGCACAACCGCCCACAACGGCTCGTCGTACAGGTCCTTCAACGCCTTACCGGTCCACGCCCCGTAATCCACTTCGGACAGTTCCGGCTCCGCCACGGCCTCCAGAGACCGATCGGCCAGCAACGGCGCCAACGTCTCCTCACACCTCTGCAGAGGAGACGACACCACCGCGCTGACCGGAACGTCCTTCAAACGACCCACGAGAGCCGCCGCCTGAGCCCGCCCGCGCTCGTCCAAACCCACACCCGGCGAACGCCCGGCGAGCACACCGGAACCGTTGGCGGTCGAACGCGCATGTCGAAGCAGGATCACCGTGGCCACGACACCCACCTTAGAGCGGCTGCAACAACCCCATCGACAGCAGCCCCATCAGCACCAGACCCAGCATCAACCGGTACCACACGAACGCCGAGTACGAATGCTTCGACACGTACTTCAACAACCACGCGATCGTCGCGTACCCCACCACGAACGAGATCAGCGTCGCCACGATCATCTGCGGAATCGACGCCTGCACACCCGAACCCGAACGCTCCAGCACGTCCGGAATCGAGAACAACCCCGCCCCGAACACCGCCGGAATCGCCAGCAGGAACGAGTACCGCGCCGCCGCCTCCCGCGTCAGCCCCAGGAACAACCCCGCCGTCAACGTCCCACCCGAACGAGAAACGCCCGGGATGAGCGCCAGCGCCTGTGCCAGACCCATCCCGATCGCGTCCTTCATCCGCAGCTCGTCACGCTGCTGCTTGGCCAGCTGGTCCGCCAGACCCAGCAGCAGACCGAACACCACCAGCATCGTCGCCGTGATCCACAGGTTCCGCGCCGACGTCCGGATCTCGTCCTTGAGCAGGTACCCGAGAACCGAGATCGGCACGGAACCGATGATCACGTACCAGGCGAGCTTGTAGTCCTTCTCCTTGCGCGCCTCCGCGGAGAAGAGGCCGCGGAACCAGGCGCTGATGAAGCGCCCGATGTCCTTGGCGAAGTAGATCAACACCGCCACCTCGGTACCCAACTGGATCACCGCGGTGAACGAAGCGCCCGCGTCGTTGCCGAAGAACAGCGTCGACGTGATGCGCAGGTGCGCACTGCTGGAAATCGGCAGGAATTCCGTCAGTCCTTGGACCAGTCCGAGGACCAGAGCCTGCAACCAGCTCAACTACCCACTCCTGCCAGATCCAAAGCCTCGGCCGCGGTCCGAAGACCCGCGATCCCCTGCTCCAGATCTTGCAGCATCGGCGAAACGGACAGCGTGGTGACCCCCGCCGCGGCGAGCGCCTTCATCCTGTCTGCTATGCGCTCCTTCGGGCCCAGCAACGACGTCGCGTCCAGGAACTCCAGCGGGATCGCCGCCATCGCCCCCGCGTAGTCACGCGACAGGTACTTCTCCTGGATCTCCTCCGCCTGATCCGGGAAACCCATGCGCACCATCAGGTTGTTGTAGAAGTTCTGCTTGCGCGAACCCATACCGCCCACATAGAGCGCCGTGTACGCGCGAACCGGATCCGCACAGGTCTTCCAGTCATCACCCACGACCAGAGGCACCGTCGGGACGACGTCGAACCCCTCCATCGTCAGCCCGGCCTTCTCCCGGCCCGCCTTCACCGACGCCAGCGACTCCGCCGAGTACTCCGGCGAGAAGAAGATCGCCAGCCACCCGTCCGCGATCTCACCCGTCAGCTCCAGGTTCTTCGGACCCACAGCGGCGAGGTAGATCGGGATCTGCTCCCGCACCGGGTGGACGGTGAGCTGCAACGCCTTACCAGGACCGTCCGGCAACGGCAGGGTGTAGTGCTCACCCTCGTACCGCAGCTTCTCCCGCGACAACGCCTTCTTCACGATCTCCACGTACTCGCGGGTGCGCGCAAGAGGCTTGTCGAACCGCACACCGTGCCAACCCTCCGACACCTGCGGACCCGACACACCCAGCCCCATCCGGAACCGGCCACCCGACAGAGTGTCCAAAGTAGCCCCGGTCATCGCGGCCATCGCAGGCGTCCGCGCCGGAATCTGGAAGATCGCGCTACCGACGTCGATGCGTTCGGTCTGCGCGGCCACCCACGCGAGCACCGTCGGCGCGTCGGAACCGTAGGCCTCCGCGGCCCACACCACCGAAAAGCCGAGACGGTCGGCCTCTTTGGCCAGCTCAAGGTTCGCGGCGTCGTTGCCGGCGCCCCAGTATCCGAGGTTCAATCCGAGCTTCACGAAGCGAGACCCTACCGGTCAGTAACACCGATTGCCAGGCTCACACGATGATCACCCCTTAGCATCGCGCACGTGGAACAGCGATACCTCGGCCGCAGCGGCCTCCGCGTCTCCAGGACCGCACTGGGCACCATGACGTGGGGACGCGACACCGACCCGGACGAGGCCGCCACCCAGCTCATGGCCTTCGCCGACGCCGGAGGCACCCTCGTCGACACCGCCGACGTCTACTCCGAAGGCGAAGCCGAACGCATCCTCGGCACCCTCCTGCACGAGGTCGTCCCCCGCGACGAACTCGTCCTCGCCACCAAAGCCGTCGCCCGCCGCACCGAAGGCCCCTTCGGCGGAGGCGCCTCCCGCGGAGCCCTCCTGTCCGCATTGGACGGATCACTGCGCCGCATCGGCGTCGACCACGTCGACCTCTGGCAACTCCACGCCTGGGACGCCGGCGTCCCCGTCGAGGAATCCCTCTCCGCCCTCGACCACGCCATCTCCAGCGGCAAGGTCCGCTACGCCGGCATCTCCAACTACAGCGGCTGGCAACTCGCCACCGCCGCCATGACCCCCACCACCTACCCGCTGATCTCCACCCAGGTCGAGTACTCCCTGCTCGAACGCGGCATCGAACGCGAAGTCGCCCCCGCCGCCCGCCACCACGGCCTCGGCCTCCTGCCCTGGGCACCGCTGGGCCGCGGAGTCCTCACCGGCAAGTACCGCAACGGCACCCCACCCGACTCCCGCGGCGCCTCCGCCCACTTCGCCGGCTACGTCGAACAACACCGCAACGACCGCGCCGCCCGCATCGTCCAGGCCGTCGCCACCGCCGCCGAAGGCCTCGGCACCTCCGCGCTGTGCGTCGCCCTCGCCTGGGTCCGCGACCGCCCCGGCGTCGTCGCCCCCGTCGTCGGCGCCCGCGACACCAACCAGCTCCTCGCCTCCCTCGAAGCCGAAGCGCTCACCCTGCCTCCGGCGATCCGCGCCGCCCTCGACGACGTCAGCGCCATCGAGCTGGGCTATCCCGAGCGCCCGATGCCCTGACCCTCTGCCGTCTTTTGCTGTAGTTGGACTGTGGTCGCAGCCGAGTCGGATTCCCGATGAGGGCTGAATTTAGTCAACACTGAAGCTATAGAGATAACTGCACAAGCAGCCGAACGGGGTTTCACCCCACCCCTTGCGTGACCTCCGCCCGAACGTCGTGGATCCTGGAAGACCACGACGTTTCACAGGAGGAACCGATCTTGCGCCGGCTCGCTGCTCTGATCCTGACCACCGCCACGCTGGCAGCGTGCGGCCAGCGTGGCGGTGGTCAGGATCCGCTGCAGGTCGCGGAGGTCCTCGAAGCCGCCGCCCCGGCCCGCTCCCCCGCCCAGAACGCCACCCCGCCCGGCGAGATCACCCCCGGCGGCACGTTCACCGACAGCGGCACCACCCTGAAGTTCCAGGTCAACGGCCGCGACGTCGAGCTCGACCGGCTCCGCAGCGCCGTCTTCGAGATGACGAAGGACGACAAGGGCAGCGAGACCAGGGGCGCCGGCCTGCGCGCGGGCGACGGCGCCACCAACGCCGTCCCCGACCGATTCGGCCGCCTGCTCGTCGTCGACACCCGCGGCGGCGAGTTCATCGCCTTCTCGATCAACCCGCTGATCATGCGCCAGCGCTACCCCGTGCCCGGCACGCCCTACGGCATCGCCTACGACGGCAAGCGCGACATCGCGTGGATCACGCTCACCGAGCGCAACGAGGTCGTCGGGCTCAACGTCGCCGCCGGAGAACCGGCCGAGAAGTACCGGTTCCCCACCGTGCGTCAACCCAACACCGTCAGCGTCGACCAGGAGTCCGGACGCGTCACCGTCACGTCCGGCGACAACGGAGGGGTACAGGTGATCTCGCCATGACCGAAGGGGTGATCGACGGAGACTGGGAGTACAGGCCGCTGCGTCTGCCGCCCGGCGTCTCCCGCCGCACCGCGACCACGCAGCTGGCCATCCAGGCCGAGTTCGCGGGCTGGGAACTGTCCCGCACGCTGCTCTACAGCGACGGCTCCCGCAAGATGTGGCTGCGCCGCAAGGTCCAGCCCGCCCTGGTGCCAGGCCTCATCACCTGACCACCAGACCCTCGCCGAACGCGACAGGCTCGCACTCGGCGATGAAGTCCGCCGGAAAGCCCCGCTCGAACGGGGCCGCCGCCTCCAGGCGCGCGACCGCTTCCGGCGGCAGCACGACCTCGCCCAGACAGTCCAGCACCTGCTCCGGAGTCCGCGCGCCCACCAGCGGCAGCGCCCCGGAACCACGCACCCACGCCAACGCCACCTGAGCCGCCGTCGCCCCCAGCTCCTCGGCGACAGCGCGCACGACGCGGGCCACGCCCTGCTCCCGTTCGGACAACCGGCCGGACCGCTGCGTCCCTCCGGAGAGCTTCCCCGCCGCCAACGGCGCCCAGGCCGCCACGGTCAGCCCCAAGGCCTCCGCCATCGGCAGCAGCTCCCGCTCCACGTCCCGCTTCAGCAGGTTGTACGGCACCTGCAACCCCGCGAACGCCGTCCAGTCCCGCCACTCCGCCAGCGCGTTCGCCCGCGCCACGAACCACGCCGGCGCGTCCGACACCCCGACGTAGAGCACCTTCCCCGCCCGCACCACGTCGTCGAGCGCCCGCATCGTCTCCTCGACCGGCGTGTGCCGGTCCCACAGATGCACCCACAGCACGTCCACGTAGTCCGTCCGCAGCCGCCGCAACGACTGCTCCAGCGACAGCACCAGGTTCTTGCGGTGGTTCCCGCCCGCGTTCGGATCCCCCGCGTCCCGCGACAACGCGTACTTCGTCGCCACCACGAACCGGTCCCGCCTCCGCAGCACCGCCCCCAGCACCTCCTCGCTCTCGCCGTAGGCCGAGGCGGTATCGAGGAAGTTCCCGCCCGCGTCCGCGTAGGCGTCGACCACCCGCCGGGCGAGGTCCTCCGAACGCAACGTCATGGTGCCCAGCAACAACTCCGAGACACGCAGGCCGGTCCTGCCGAACAGTCGGTATCGCATGATCCACAGCATCACCGGGCGCGCGGAAACCAGGGAGACCCGCTCAGGGCCCCTCTAAGCTCAGCCGTCATGGCCGACAACGCACTGGGCCGCTTCCTGCGCGCCCGCCGCGAAGCCACCGCTCCCCCGACCACCGGCCGCCGCCGCACCCCCGGACTGCGCCGCGGCGAGCTCGCCGACCGCGCCGGCGTCAGCGTCGAGTACCTCACCCGCCTCGAACGAGGCACCGACCGCTCCCCCTCCGGCCAGATCCTCTCGGCCCTCGCCGACGCGCTGGCGATGACCGCGGACGAGCGCGTGCACCTCTACCGCCTCATCAAGGCCGGCTCGACCTGCTCCCCTGTCCCGCCACCGCCGCTGCGGCCAACCGTGCACGCGATGTTGGACACCCTCGAGCCCGCCGCCGCGGCCGTGCTCTCCCCCGCCGGCGACGTCCTCGCGAGCACGGCGCGCTTCCGCGAGATCTCCGGTCTGGGCGACGAGCCGAACCTCGTCCGCTTCGCGTTCGGCCCCGAGGCCAAGGCCCACTACCCCGACTGGGAGCAGATCGCGAACGACCGGGCCGCGGCCCTGCGCGCAGCCGCTGACCTGGGCGATCACCCGGCGGCGACGCTCGCCTTCGAGCTCTCGATCACCGCGGGCGCGGCCTTCACCGACCGCTACGACGCCGCGGCGTCCCTGCCTCCCGCCACTGGCACCGAGCGCTGGGGCTCCTACCTCTTGGCGTTCGAGACGCTGTACCTGGCAGGTGAAGGTGATCAACGACTAACGGTTTATTTTGGTCAACACTGAAGCTATAGAGTAGAACGATGTTCGGACGAATGACAGAATCCGCGCCATGCCCCGCCCGGAAAAACCGCTCGACCCGTTCGCCGGGCCTGTCGAACAGTTCGCCTTCGACCTGCGCAAGCTCCGCGAGAAGGCCGGCTCCCCCGGTTACCGCGAGCTCGGAAAACTCAGCCACTACTCCGCCAGCACCCTCGCCGACGCAGCCCGCGGCCAGCGGCTCCCCAGCCTCGCCGTGGCACTCGCGTTCGTCCGCGCCTGCGGCGGTGACGAGGAGCTGTGGGAACAGCGTTGGCGTGAGATCGGCGAGAACGACGCACAGCCCGAGAACGGGGTCTCCCCCTACGTCGGCCTCAAGGCGTTCACCGAACACGACGCCGACCGCTTCTTCGGCAGGGAACGGCTCGTCGGCAAACTGCTCGGCAAGCTCGAGCACCACGACACCGTGCTGGTCGTCGGCGCCTCGGGATCCGGCAAGTCCTCACTGCTCAGAGCCGGTCTCCTCGCCCGCACCCAGGGCGAGCTGACCACCCCGGGCACCGCTGCTCTCCCCCAGACCGACGGTCTGCTGGTCGTCGACCAGTTCGAGGAGATCTTCACCCTCCCGCACCGCGACGAGTTCATCGCCGCGCTCACCCGGCGCACAGGTCAGACCGTCATCGGCCTGCGCGCCGACTTCTACGGCCACTGCGCCCGCTACCCCGCCCTGGCGAAGGCCGTCGAGGACGCTCAAGTGCTCGTCGGCCCCATGACCACCGACGAGCTGCGCAAGGCCATCACCCAGCCCGCCGTCGAGGTCGGCTGCGCGCTCGAGACCGGACTCGTCGCACGGCTCATCGCCGACGCCACCGGCGAACCGGGTGTGCTCCCCCACGTCAGCCACGCCCTGCTCGAGACGTGGCAACGCAAGCGCGGCAACACCCTCACGCTCAGCAGCTACCACGAGAGCGGCGGCATCGCCCGCGCCATCGCGAACACGGCCGAGCACGCGTTCACCGGGCTCGACGAGCACCAGCAGGCCAGGGCGCGCCAGGTGTTCCTGCGTCTCGTGAACCCCGGCGACGGCACCGAGGACACCAAACGCCGCGTCACACGCTCCGAGCTGGCGGCTGACGACGTTGTCGAACATCTCGCGAGCGCACGCATCCTCACCGTCGACGACGACAGCGTCGAGATCAGCCACGAAGCCGTCATCCGCAGCTGGCCGCGCCTGCGGGACTGGCTCGCCGAGGCGCGCGACGACCTGCGCGTGCACCGCAGGCTCACCGCCGCCGCGGTCGACTGGGAGGCCCACGACCGCGACCCCGGTTCGCTGTACCGGGGCGTGCCCTTCGCCCAGGCCGCCGACTGGGCCCAGCGCGAACCGACCGCCCTCAATGCCGGCGAACAGGCGTTCCTCGACGCCAGCAGGGCCGCCGTCGAACACGAGCAGGCCGCCGTCAAGCGCCGCACCACCAACCTGCGCCGCGTCGTCGCGTTGCTCGCCGCCCTGCTGCTCGTGGCCACCAGTGCGACCGTGTTCGCCGTGCGCGCCCAACGCCAGACCACCGAGCAACGCACCATCGCACTGGCGCAGAAGGCCATCGCCGAGGCCAACGGCGTGCAGGCCCGCGACCCCGGTCTGGCGAGCCAGCTCCGCCTCGCCGCCTACCGCCTGACCGGGCTGTCCGCCGCCCGCGACAGCCTGCTCAGCACGTTCGCCGCTCCCCAGGTCACCATCGCCAGAGGCCACTCGGAAGCCGTGGCGTACGCGCTGTTCAGCCCGGACGGCAAGCTCATGGCCTCGGCCGCCGACGACAAGGCAGTGATCATCTGGGACGTCACCGACCGCTACCACCCGGCCGAGCTCGGCCGCGTGCACGCCGGTGACGACGCCACCCACGGCATGGCGTTCAGCCCGGACAGCCGCACCCTCGCCGCGGCGGGCTGGGACGGGTTCATCCGCCTGTTCGACGTGTCGAACCCCCGCGAGCCCGTCGAGAAGGCCCGCATCAGCGGCCACGAGGGCCAGGTGGAGGCAGTCCAGTTCACCCCGGACGGCCGCACGCTCATCAGCAGCGGCGAGGACGGCACCATCCGGGTCTGGGACGTGTCCGGCCGCGCCACCCCCGTCCGCACGGTCAAGGCCCACGACGAGCTCGTGCACGCCATCGCGCTCAACGCCGCCGGGACCACCGTCGCGTCGGTGTCCTGGGACGGCACCGCCCGGCTCTGGGACCTGGCGACCGGGGAGAACCTGTCCAAGATCACGTTGGCGCGGAGTGACCTCTCCTCCGACGCCGTCGCCTTCTCCCCCACCGGCCTGCTCGCCACCGGTGGCGACAACGGCGGCGTGCAGATCTGGGACGCACGCGACCCGCGCAACCCCGTGCTGCTCGGCGCCGCCACCGGGCACATCTTCACCGTGCACACGATGGCGTTCTCCCCCGACGGCAGGTTCCTCGCCACCGGAGGAGGCGACAAGACCGCACGCCTGTGGGACGTCACGGACCCGCGCGACGTGCGCCCCGCCTCGTCCATCTCGGGCCACACGGACGGGGTCTGGTCGGTCGCCTTCAGCGCCGACTCCCGGCAGATGGTCGCCGCCACCTCCGACGCCGACGTCCGCGTGCTCGACGTCGCGAACCTCAACCCGGTGCGCCACCGCGAGACGGTCTGGAAGCTCGACCACGACCCGGCCGGGAAGTTCCTGACCACAGTCTCCTCCGATGGCGACATCAGACTGTGGCGCCAGGACGACCGCCACGTCGAGCTCGTCTCCGCGCTGCCGAGACTGCCCGCGACCGAGGAGTCGGCGACCGTCGACATCCACCCCGGCGGCAAGGTGCTGTTCGGCTCGACCAGCACCGCCGGCGTCCTGTGGGACGTCAGCGACCCCGCCCGGCCGCGTGAGCTCAGCAGGCCTGTCACCGGCGCTCAGGCCATCGAGGCGGCGGCTTTCAGCCACGACGGCACCACGCTCGCCGTCGCCGAGAAGAACGGCGTGGTGGGGTTGTGGAGGATCAGCGATCCCGCCAACCCGGTGAAAGCGGGCACCTTCGCGGTGCCCGCCGCGGACCACGTGTGGCAGATCGAGTTCTCCCAGGACGACCGGACGCTCGTCATCGCGAGCGGCACCCGTGAGCTCCAGCTCTGGAACGTCAGCGACCCCGCCTCACCCCGCGCGTACCCGGCGTTGCGCACGGACGACAACCCCGACCCGATCCGCCGCGGCGGCCAGGCCGGGCGGCAGGAGGTCATGAGCGTGGTGATCCACGGCAACGTCATGGCTTTCGCCAACATGGACAACAGCGGCGCGTTGTACGACATCAGCGATCCCGCGCGGCCGCGCGCGCTGGGAACGCTGCCCAACGACGGTGGACCGCTGCAGCGCCTCGCCTTCTCCCCCGACGGCACCCACCTCGCCGCCGGCACGACCGACGACGTGGTTCGCGTGTGGAACGTGAGCGATCCCCGGAACCCCCAGCTCCGGGCAGTGCTGCACGGTCACACCGAACGGGTGTGGGGTGTGGCCTTCGCGCCGGACAACCGCACCTTGGCGACCGCCGGCGCGGACCGCACCGTCCGCGTCTGGGACATCGACGTGGAAGCCACAGCGGCCCGCGTGTGTGCGACTACGACGGCGCACCTGTCCACTCGTCATTGGGAGCAATACTTCCCCGGCGTCGAGCCGAGGCCACTCTGCTGACCAATCCCCCCACCTTTCCTCTCCACCGCCTTTGTAGTGCAAAAACGTTGTGTGGTGTCGATGTCCGGGCGCCTTACAACAACGTTCGTGCAACTCGTGGCGCCGAACGGGGGAAGGTGAGCCTTCAGTCAACACTGAAGGAATAAAATTCACCGAAGTGGTTGTCGATATGATCAGATTCTGGGTCATGGAGCTCGTGCCGCACGAAGTCGGGGTCGCTCACAGCGCACTGCCGCACGACGAAACGTCCGCCCGTGCCCTGCTCGCGCAAGCCGCGGCGCAGGGCCTGCACACAGTTGTCGTCACCGCCGAGGAAGGTGACGAACGCGCGATAGCCGTGCTGCGCGAACTACGCGCGGAATGGGAGACCGAGGACGGCCGGGTCACCGCCCGGCTCGACACGGACGCGGAGGGCCAGCTGCAGCACCTCTGGGGACTCACGGCGGACGAGCGGGCCGCGTGGCTCGCCGCGTTCCCCCGCCACGACGACCCGAACTGGTGGATGCACCGGCTGCTCGTCCTCAACCACCACCCGGAATGGGCGCCGCTCAAGGACTGGCTGGTCGACGAGCACGTGCGGCTCTTCGGCCGTCCGCCGGGACGGCGCAGGTCTAGCGCGGCAGGCCGCTGAAGTCGGGCCGGTGGAACCGCAGGATCGGCGGGATCGGGTCCTCCTTCGGGGTGTCCCGGTCCGGCTGGACCGCGGCGAACGTCAGCACCGGCACCCTCGGCACGCCCACCGCGATCACGTCGCCGTGCGTCCCGGCGATCCACATGACGCCGGTGTCGGCGATGTTCGCGACCACGCTCAGCTCCGGTAGCACGAACTGCACCAGCGCGAGCCCGCCCGGCATCTCCGCGAGCCCGGCGACGTGCTGGCTGGGCTGCCACGGGAACAGCGTGATCGCCACCGGCGTCCACTGCGCCGAGTTCTCCACCGCCCTCACCGCGTCGCGGTACCAGCGGCTGATCTCGACCGCCGTCGGGATGCCGAGCAGCCCCAGCGCCAGCACGAGCCCGCCGACGACCAGACCGGCCGGCGCGAGCGGGAACAGGCTCAGCAGCACCAGCACTCCCCCGGACACCGCGGGCACGGCGGCCCACAACCACGCCCGCACACCCCACCGCATGCCCTTGAACGCCCTCGCGGTCGCCTCGTCGTCCAGCGGCTTCCCGAGTGGCCGCTCCACGCGTTCGCGAACGGGTTGAGCACGCCCGTCCTCACTGTGATCGACCTTGGCGTTCTCCCACTTGGCGAACCCCGCGGCCCGCACCACCGCCCTGCCGTCGGCGTCCGGTCCGCAGACGAAGACCTCCTGCCGTTCCAGCACCATGTCCGGCAGGTCCTGGAACCAGCCGCGGAGCACGACGTCGTCCACGACCAGCCGGTCGGTCCCGTCGGCGTGCTTCTCCAGCACCTCGGCCGGGACCCGGCGCCACGGCTGTTCCAGCAGGCCACGCCGCTGTGCCTTCGTCTCCGCCCGGTACATCAGCGGCGCCAGCCCGAACAGGAGCGTGACCAGCGCCAGGACCACGAACGCGCCGATGTGGCCCGGCGAGGCCGGCAACAGCCAGCACGTCACCGCTCCGGCACCCGTCGCGAGCGCGAGAACACCGAGGGTCCGCGCGCCCCAGCGCAGGTCCTGCAGGATCAGGCCGGTCGACCAGTCGTCCTTCGCCGGCACGTCGGTCCGCGGCTCCAGGTACTGCATTCCAGTCCCTCCCCGGTCAGCGCGGCAACACGCTGAAGTCGACCTGCCCGATCCTCCGCCACCAGGCCATCGGGTCGCTCGTCGCCACCGGCCGCACGACCGCGGTCATCAGTTCGTCGGCACCGGGCAGGCCCACGGCGAGCCGTCCCCGGTGCGTGCCCGCGACCCACATGACCCCGGTGCCGGCCACGTTCGCGACCAGGTCGAGGTTCGGCCTGGGGAACCGCACCAGCGCCGGGCCACCGGGCAGTTCCGCGATCCCGGCGACGTGGTGACCGCGCTGCCAGGGGAACAGCGTGACCGGCACCGGAGTCCACTCGCCCGAACCTTTGACGGCCTCGGCGTTGTCGCGGCGGTGGAGGAACGCCTCGATCACCGCGGGCAGGAACAACAGCTGCAGCACCATCACCGCGACCGCGACCAGCCCCGCCGGCGCGAGCGGGGACACGCTCAGCACGAGCAGAACGCCCGCGACCACGATCATCAGCGCCGCAAGTCCCCAGAAGAAGTACGTGGCCACGCGCATCGTGTCGAGGGCGTCCTGGAGCCCCTGGTCGTCCGCGGGACGGCCGAGCACACGCTCCACGCGTTCCTCCGCGCGGTGCCCGTCCTCGTCGACCGGCGCCGCCACGTGGATCGACGTCGACCCCGCGGCCCGGAGCAGTGCCAGGCCGTCGCCGTCCGGCCCGAGGAGGAAGACCTCCTGCCGTTCGGCCACCCTGTCCGGCAGGTCACCGAACGAGCCCACGAGCACGAGGCCGTCCGTCAGCAGCCGATCGCGCGGATCGTTCTCCTGCTTCTCGGCGACCGCCGCCGTGACGCGCCGCCACGGTGCGTCGAACACCCCGAGCCGCAGCGCACGCCGGATGTGCCGATTGGGCAGGTACACGCCCAGGGACATCACCGTCAACACGCCCAGCACGATCCGTGCGGCCGTGTTGCCCGGTGAGCCGGGCAGGAAGAACGTGGCGACGAACGTGGCCGTCACGATGAACGTCTCGACGCCGTGCCTCGTGCTGATGAGGATGTCGGTGAACGCGAGCCTGGTGGACCAGTCCTCCTTCGCGGGCACGTCCGTCCGCGGTTCCAGCAACGGCAGCATCAGCCCCCCAGCTATGCCTTGGCGGCCACCTCCCGGATGAGGTTCGCGAGTTCGGTGGGCCGCTCCAGGGGGAGCATATGTCCGGCATCGGCCAAGATGACCGAAGTTCCGCCGAACCTCACAGCGTCCGTCTCGGGCACGAGCCGGTCCTCGTCCCCCACCACGGCGACGACGGCCTTCTCCTTCGCCACGGTCAGCCCGGCCTCGCGGTCGTAGCGGTCCACGGCGGGCCGGAACAGCGCGACCGTCTCGGGCCAGTGCCCCCACACCATGTCCGCGGTCAGGTCCACGTCGGCGTCGGAGGGCTCGTCGCCGAACAGCCACCAGCGCAGCCCGGCGGTCTTGGCCGGCTCGATCTTCTCCCGCACCGCGCGCACGATCGGCCCGAAGGCCCGTTCGAGCTCCCGCACGAGCTTGCCGACGGCCTTGGGCCACGCCAGCGTCGTCTCGGACATGCCGCTCGCCGCGGTCGACACGAACACGTTGCCCAGCACCCGTTGCCGGAACAGCCGCGGCCGGCGCTCGGCCATCGCGAGCGCCGCCATGCCGCCCATCGAGTGCCCGGCGATCACGACCTGGCCCTGCGGCACGGCGCGTTCGATCAGCTCACCCAGGTCGTCGCCGAGCTGGTCGATCGTGGCCGTCTCCTTCGACGCGGCGCCGGACTCGCCGTGGCCGCGGTGGTCGTAGGCGATGACCTGGAACTCGGGGCTCAGCTGCTCGACGACCTTGTGCCAGGTGCGGTGGTCGAGCGCGTACCCGTGGGCCAGCACGACCGTCACCGGCGCCTCGGGGTCGCCCGCGCGCACCACGTTGAGCTCGGTCCCGTCCTCCAGCCGCACCATGCGGTTGTCCTTTCGCCGTGTCGTCTCTTCGTCCTAACGAGACAACCCGGTTCCAGGACACGCTCTAAATCCGGCCGAGCACCACATCGGGCGGCATCTGGCCGCCACCGACGCCCGGCACACCGCGGAAGTCGTACGCCGTGGCCTTGCCGCCGGGCTGGATGATCCAGGCCTCCCCCGGCCCGCCGTCGGACAGCACCGACTGCACGGCCTCGGCGACGTCCGAGGGCGTCAGCAACGGGAACGAGGCCGCCGCGAACTCCTCCTTCGCCGCGCCCAGCAGCAACGTGTCGACGAACCCGGGGCACAGCGCGGACACCGTGATGTCCTCCCCCGCCAACGCCTTCCCGGCCGCCCGCGCGTACCCGACGACCGCGTGCTTGGTCAGCGTGTACAGCGGATCCGACGGCATGGCGGCGATGCCCGCGAGCGACGCCGTGATCACGATCTTCCCGCCGCCCTGCCGCCGCAGCGCCGGAACGGCCGCGCAGAGCCCGTACACGACGTGGTCGACGTTGACGCCGACGAGCTTGCGGTACCGGGCGACGTCCAAGGCGTCCACACCGGCCTGGCCGCCCCCGATCCCGGCGTTGAGGTGCACGACGTCGAGGCGTCCGAGCTCCTTCTCGACCTGCTCCACCACGGCGGGCATGGTGGCGGGATCGGCGACGTCACCGGTGAGGGCGATGCCGTCCACCGCGGACGCGACCCGCTGCGCCCCGGCCGCGTCGAGGTCGAGCGCGGCGACGCGGGCACCCAGCTTCGCGAGGCGGCGCACCACGGCGCTGCCGATGCCTCCCGCGCCGCCGGTGACCAGGGCGACCCGGCCGGTCAGGTCCACGGTGGACACGACACCACTCCCCTAGCTGTTGCGCAGGAATCGGTCGAGGACCCGGACGCCGAACTTCAGGGCGTCCACCGGTACGCGCTCGTCCACGCCGTGGAAGAGCCCGGAGAAGTCGAGGTCCGCGGGCAACCGCAGCGGCGCGAAGCCGAAGTTGCGGATGCCGAGCTGCTGGAACGACTTGGCGTCCGTGCCGCCGGAGAGCATGTACGGCAGCACGCGGGCACCGGGGTCCTCGGCGATGAGCGACGCCGTCATCGCGTCCACCAGGGCGCCGTCGAACGTCGTCTCGACCGGCGGCAGGCCGACCCACTCACGTTCCACGTCCGGCCCGAGGAGCTCGGCGAGCTCGCGGTCGAACGCCTCCTCGCGGCCCGGCAGGATGCGGCAGTCCACAGTGGCCTCGGCGGTCGACGGGATGACGTTCGCCTTGTACCCGGCGGAGAGCATCGTCGGGTTCGCGGTGTCGCGCAGGGTCGCGCCGATCATCCGCGACAAGGCGCCGAGCTTGCCGATCGAGCCCTCGACGTCGTCCTCGGGGAACTCGAGCCCGGTGATCTCGGTGACGCCGTCGAGGAACTCGCGCACGGACGGGCGGATGATCAGCGGCCACTGGTGCTGGTCGAGCTTGGTGACGGCGGCGGCGAGCTTCGCCACGGCGTTGTCGCGGTGGATCATGCTGCCGTGCCCGGCGGTGCCCTTGACGCGCAGCTTGAGCCAGCGGATGCCCTTCTCCGCGGTCTCGACGAGGTACGCGCGGACGTCGTCCTTGAGCGTGATGGAGAAGCCGCCGACCTCGCTGATCGCCTCGGTGACGCCCTCGAACAGCTCGGGCCGGTTCTCCACCAGCCACTTCGCGCCGTAGAGGCCGCCCGCCTCCTCGTCGGCGAGGAACGCGAACACGATGTCGCGCGGCGGCACGATGTTCTCGCGCTTGAAGTGCCGGGCGAGGGCCAGCGTCATGCCGACCATGTCCTTCATGTCGACCGCGCCGCGGCCCCACACGTACCCGTCCTGCACGGCTCCGGAGAACGGGTGAACCGACCACTCGGAGGCGTCGGCGGGCACGACGTCGAGGTGTCCGTGCACGAGCAGCGCGCCGCGGCTGGGGTCGGAGCCCTCCAACCGCGCGACGACGTTGCCGCGGCCCTTGGCGCCGGACTCGACGTACGTGGTCTCGTAGCCGACCTCGGACAGCTTCTCGGCCACCCACTCGGCGGCCTCGCGCTCCCCCACGACCGTCGCCGGATCACCCGTGTTCGTGGTGTCGATCCTGATCAGCTCGCTGACGAGCGTGACGGCCTCTTCTTCAGCCAGTGCCAGTGCGTTCCCCGTTGTGCTCACCCCGTCTTCCTACCATCCGTCAGAACACGCTCCACCCTGTGAGAGTGGTGAAGCGGTCCAGCGCGTCGACGCCGGCGACGGAGTTCCCGCGTGCGTCCAATCCTGGACTCCACACGCAGATCGCGCACTTCCCGGGGACGACGGCGATGATCCCGCCGCCGACGCCGCTCTTGCCGGGCAGGCCGACGCGGTAGGCGAACTGGCCGGCGGCGTCGTAGGTGCCGCACGTGAGCATCACGGCGTTGACGCGCTTGGCGCCACTCACGCCGAGGAGCCGTGTGCCGTCGTTGCGGACGCCGTGGCGGGCGAGGAAGAGGGTGGCGCGGGCGAGGTCGGCGCAGCTCATTGCGATCGAGCACTGCCGTACGTACTCGTGCAGCACCACGTCTACGGGGTTGCGCATGTTGCCGTAGGAGGCCATGAAGTGCGCGAGGGCGCGGTTGCGGTCGCTGTTGTCGGACTCGGACTTCACGATCTCGGGGTCGGCGCCCAGCGCCGGGTTGCCGCTCTCGCGCCGCAGGAAGTCGAGGAGCCGGTCGGCCGCGCCGAGCCCGAGGTGGTCGGTGACGACGACGGCGCCCGCGTTGATGAACGGGTTGCGCGGGATGCCCTGCTCGGTCTCCAGCTGGACGAGCGAGTTGAACGGCGACCCGGACGGCTCTCGGCCGACCCGGGTCCACACGTCGTCGCTCTCGGCGAGGGCCAGGGCGAGCGTGAACACCTTGGAGATGCTCTGGATCGAGAACGGCCGGTCGAACTGCCCCGCGCCGAAGACCTCGCCGTCCAGTGTGGCGACGGCGAGGCCGAAGGCGTGCGGGTCGATCCTGGCCAGTGCCGGGATGTAGTCGGCTGCGGCGCCACCTGGCGTGACCTCGGACGCGATGCGGTCCACCAGTTGCTGGAGCTCCATGCCGTCATCCCATCACGGGATGAGCCTTACGCCACCTGGAACTCGTAGAACTTCGTGGCCTGGCCCGCCTTCACGACGCACGGGACGTGCACGACGCCGATCCAGGTCGGCTCGCCGTTCTGGTAGCGCGGCGTCAGGGCGAGGTCGGCGGTGCCCAGGTTGATCGACGTCGTGCCGGCGTTGGCCAGCGTCAGCGCGGGCAGGGTGCCGCTGGCGACGACCTGGAACGTGCCGGAGGAGGGAACCGGCGTGTTCGGGATGGTCAGCGTCGAGGACAGGTTCTGGACGCTGCCGGCGTTGTCCACGGCGATGTTCGTGGTGAGCGTGCCGTCGACGGAACGCCCGCCGATCCACCACAGGGTGTTGCGGACGTCGTCCGACACCGTGGACGTCACCGTCGCCGAGGACGGTGCGGTCGGCACTCCGACGGCGGCCGAGTCCGGCAGGTCCGGTGAGCTGACCACGGACGGCACGTCGTGCGTGCCCGCGATCGAGAACTGGCACGAGTACGTGATGTCCAGCGAGGCGGTCGCGGCGGAACTCGTGCCGGCCGTTGCCACGCTCAGCGCTCCGGCGACCATCAGGACTGCGGCGGCGCGCGCGAAAAGTCCGGTCTTCATCTGCAGGGACCTCCTGAGTACGACATTGAACTGCAAGAAGGCGGTGTTGCTTTACTCGCCAGTAAAGTAACCACCCCGCATTCCGGGAGGCAAGCGAAAACACGCTTTTGTCATCCGCGTACGAAATGTGCGAACGCCTTTTGTCAGTCGCGCTGCAACAAATAGTGGGCGCGCAGGGCGAGTTCGAGGGAGAACCGCTGTCCGGCGTCGTGCATTCGGTCGCCGAACAGTTCCTCCAACTGGTTCACGCGGTAGCGAACGGTCTGCGCGTGCACCTGCAGCCGTGCGGCCACCTCGGGCGCGCCACCCCGGGCCGACAGCCACACCAGCAGCGTCTCGGCGAGCTTGGTGCGCTGCCGGTCGGTCAGCGGTGCCAGCGGCGCGAGCGCCCGTTCGGCCAGCTGCCGGGCCAGGAACTCGTCCGCGAGCACGGTCAGCTCGACGACGTGGTCGGCGCAGTCGAGGACCGGGCGGTCGGGCAGCACCCCCTCCCTCGACAACGCCAGCACGCGGCGTGCGCAGGCCAGCGACCTGCGTGCGTCCTGCGGAGCGACCGGCAGGCCGACCGCCGCACGCCATCCCGGCAGAGCCCGGTGGATCCAGCGGGTCACCGCGGCCGGGTTCGGCACCAGGAGGTACGGCGTGGCGTCCTCGAGGTTGACCAGGACCTCGGCCGGCAGGTCGTCCGCGGCCGCGGCGGACGGCTCCAGCGCCACCGCCACCAGCCGGTCCGGGATCGGCCACGCCGCCGCCTGCGCCGCGTCGATCACCGCCTGCCAGTTACCCGCGGAGTCCGCGACCAGCAGTTCCAGCAGCTTGCGCCTCCGGCGTTCGAGCGTGCCCGCCGCACTGGCCTGGGCGGCCGCGTACCCCTCGACCGACAGGCTCACCAGCTCGTCGACGTGGGCGATCATCGCCTCGCCCAGCACCGACATCGCGCGCAGCGACAGCGAGCGCTGCTCGGCGAACCCGCAGACGTGCCGCCACGCGACGCGCGCGCCGATCCGGTAGGCGGCCTGCAGGCTGTCGAGGCTGCGGCCGGACTTGAACTCCCACGCCCCGAGCTTGCGGTGGATGTCGTCGTGCGGGTCGGCCTCGGAATCCGGCGCGGCGATGCGGTCGACGAACTTCACCAACGCCTGCCGGATTCCGTCGACGACGTTCTCCCGGAACGAGCTGTATTCGGGGATCGATTTCTCGATCGCCTCGAAAATGCTCACCGAAACGGGCGCCACTTCCATTCGGAGCAAGGGCGCCAGCTCACGGGGGACCGATCTGCGCGGATCGTCCAGCCCAGTCATCCTGGGAGTGTAGGAGGAAAACGAAACCGGGTCGTTCAGCCAACTGGACCAAATGGTTCACAGGAAGAACAGCCGGGCGACGGCATCGCGCGCCACCAGGAACCCGGCGATGCCGAGAATCCAGCCCGTCGCGCCCGCCCCCTTCTCCGCGAACCACGTGCTGACCCGGTTCAGGAACGGCTCGATCCTCGTGCGCAGGGCGAGTCTCGCGCCGAGCAGCACCAGCGCGGGCACGATCATGACCAGGCAGTACCCGGCGAGCAGCAGCCCGATCTGGGCCGGACGCAGGTCGGCGGCGCTCATCATCCCGATCGCGCCCAGGTAGGGCAGCATCGTCGCGAGCTCCACGACGCCCGCGAGCACCGCGACCCCGGCCAGCGCGGCCGCGGACCCGTTGGCGTTGATCCGGTTCCGCCACTTCCCGGTGTCCGACTTCTTCTTGCTGTCGAAGCGGAAGCTGACCGCGAACAGGAACACGCCGATCACCAGCTGGATCCAGTACGCCACCGGGTTGTCGAGGTGGCCGATCAGCCGCGTCGCGCCGAGCACGATCAGAACGCCCACGGCGAAGTAGAAGACGGTGATCGCGCCGAGGTAGACGGCGAACCTGCTCAGCCTCAGCCGCCCCGGTGTCAGCATCAGCCAGATCGGGATGAACAACGTCCCGATGCTCGTCGAGTCGAGCAGCGCCAGTCCCGCCAGCGCCGCGACCAGTCCTGTTGTCACGTACTCCCCCACAGTCGTTCGAGGTGGCGGCCGATCACTCCGGCCGCGACCTCCCCTGTCATCACCTCGGGTTCCAGCGCCCGTTGCGCCGTCACCCCGTCGACCAGCGCCGCGAGCCCGACGGCCTCCCCGCCGTCCAGGCCCGCGGCCTCCAGCACGTGCCGGCACAGTTCCCGGATCTCACGTGCGCCCTCCACGTGCCGTTGGAGCAACACGGGATTCGCCGCCGCGCGAGCGGTGAACGCCAGCCACACGCGTGCGCGCGCTCCGTCATCCACGAGCGCGATGACGCACAGCGCGTTGTGCAGCCGTTCCTGGAGACTCCCCTCCTGCCCCAGAGCCGACTGCACGGCCGCAGTGAGCTCCTCCACGAGCTGGTCCTGCGCGAACAGCAGCAGCTCGTCCTTGCTGCGGAAGTACTTCTGCAGCAGGCCCGTGGTGGCGTTCAGCTCCCTTGCGATCCTGGGCAGGCTCGCCGCGTCCAACCCTTCGGCGTCGACCACCCGGTACAGGGCGGCCGCCACCTGCCGGCGCCGTTCGACGGGATCCGCATGTTTTGGCACGATCGTTAGATTACGACCTTAATCTGATCATCGCAACCGCCTTGGGCAACCCCGCGGTCGTGCAAGGCGTCGAACACGACGTGAAGCGTTGGATCTGAGCGGCAGCGGTCGCGGTACCGGTCGTCGCGGGCGCGATCTGGTGGGCACTGCCGGACACCACGGACGTCGCGGTGATCACCGCGATCGACCCGGACAGCACCGCGCACTGGGTGGACGGGGAGATCCGGCCCGCCGAGGAGAACAACTCCGTGGTCCACGAGCTGCCCGGCGAGACACGGGTGTCGCGGCTGGCCGACGACGTGGTCATCCACACGCCGTTCGGCTGCCGGGAGTTCCAGGGCATCTCGCTGACGTGGACCGGGATGGGCGCGGCCGAGTGCACCCGCGCCGACTTCCTCGCCCAGGCCGACCCGCCCTACGCGCCCCGCCTCACGTTCAACGGCGACGGCGAGATCACCGAGATTCAGGGGCGATACCACCCGTAGGCCGTATACATCAGGGTCATGGACCTCTCTGCGGTTCCGCTGGTGGCGTTGCGGGTGTTCCAGGAGGTGGCCGAACGCGGCTCGCTGAGCGCCGCGGCCGCCGCTCTGGGCTACACGCAGTCGGCGGTCACCCGGCAGATCGCGGCGCTCGAGCGGGTCGTGCGCGCGCCGTTGCTCGACCGTCAGCGCGATGGCGTGCAGCTGACCGACACCGGACATGTGCTGCTGCGGCACGCGGGCCTCGTTCTCGTGCAGCTCGACGCGGCGAGCCGTGAGCTGTCCGGGCTGCCGGCCACAGCGGGCACCGTGCGGCTCGGGTGGTTCACCAGCGCCGGGGGAACGCTGGTGCCGTCGGCGCTGGCGTCGTTGCGGCGCAGTCATCCGGCGTTGACCGTGACCACGCGCGACGGCACGACGGCGTCGTTGGTGCGGGCGTTGCGGGCGCGCACGGTCGACATCGCGGTGCTCGCGTCCGAGCCACCGTTCCCGCCGCTGGACGACGAGACGCCCGCGTTGCGCACGAAGGTGCTCGACGAACGCGAGCTGCTGCTGGCCGTGCCGTCGACGCATCCGCTGGCGCACAAGGACTTCATCGACGTGGCCGACCTGCGTGGCTGGGCGTGGATCGCGGGCCCGCCGGGGTTCGGCGTCTGGCCCGGCCTCGACGAACGGGTCGTCGTCGCGCACGTGGCCCGTGACTGGCTGGCCAAGCTCCAGCTCGTGGCGTCCGGTGCGGGCATCACGACGTTGCCCGAGCCGTTGGCGACGTTGGTGCCGCAAGGGGTGCAGGTGATCCGTGTGCGTTCACGAGAACGTCAGCGCGTCGTCGTGGCGTGGCTGAACCTGTCCGAACCGGCGTCCGTGGTGGTGGACGCGCTCGTCAGCGGCACGCATCCGTGACATCTGTCATGGGGTTTTGATGTACGACAGCACTGCCGATCGACGCCGTGTCCCGAGATCGTTGGTGCATGACAGCGATCGAGGTGCGGGGGCTGACCCGCCGGTACAGCGGAGGTTTCGAAGCTGTGCGGGGCGTGTCCTTTGATGTCGAGAAAGGCGAGATGTTCGCGCTGCTCGGCACGAACGGTGCGGGGAAGACCTCGACGGTAGAGGTGGTGGAAGGGCTCTCGCGTCCGGCCGAGGGGTCCGTGCGCGTGCTGGGCCACGACCCGTTCGCGGAGCGTGCGCTCGTGCGGCCGCGAATGGGCGTGATGTTGCAGGAAGGCGGTTTCCCACCCGACCTGACGGCGAGCGAGGCCGCGAAGATGTGGGCGGGGACCCTGACGTCGCCGCGGCCCGTCGACGAGGCGCTGGAGCTCGTCGACCTGGCACACCGCGCGTCGGTGCGGGTCAAGCAGCTGTCCGGGGGCGAGCGGCGGCGGCTGGACCTGGCGCTCGCGTTGCTGGGGAAGCCGGAGGTGCTGTTCCTCGACGAGCCGACCACCGGGCTCGACCCGGAGAGCCGCCGCAACACGTGGGAACTGATCCGCGCCCTGCTGCGCGAGGGCGTGACCGTGCTGCTGACGACGCACTACCTGGAGGAGGCGCAGGCACTGGCCGACCGGCTGGCGATCATGCACCGAGGCCGGATCGTGGCGCAGGGAACGGTGTCCGAGGTCGTGGACGCGTACCCGTCGCGCATCTCGTTCACGCCGCCTGACGGGGTCGCGCTGCCCGTCGTCGCCGACGTGGAGTCGTCGGGACGCGTGACCGTGCGGACGAACGAACTGCAGGCGACCCTGCACGAGCTCCTGGTGTGGGCTGCACACAACAACGTTGAACTGTCCGGTTTGGACGCCCGCTCGGCGTCGCTGGAAGAGGCGTTCCTGGCGATCGCGGAGGAGGCGGCATGAGGGCCGTGGCCATTGGACAGGCCGAGCTGAAGTTGTTCTGGCGCAACAGGACCGCGCTGTTCAACTCGCTGCTGCTGCCGTTGTTGCTGGTGCCGGTGCTGTACTCGGTCGACGCCGACGGCGTGCCGCTGGTCGTCGGCCTGGTCGGGTTCGCGCTGCTGATGGCGGTGTACTACAACCTCGTGACGACGTTCGTCGCTCGGCGCGAGGAGCTGGTGCTCAAGCGGCTGCGCGTCGGCGAGCTGACCGACCCGGAGATCCTGGCCGGCGCCGCCCTGCCGTCCGTCGTGGTGGCGCTGGGGCAGATGGTGCTCTACTCGGCGGTCGTCGGGGTGATCACCGGAATCGCGCTGCCGACCCGTCCGTGGTTCATCCTGCTCGGGGTGCTCGGTGGCACCGCGGTGTTCGTGCTGCTGGCGGCGGCGTCCTCGGCGTTCACCCGGACCGTCGAGATGGCGCAGGTGACGTCGTTGCCCGTGCTGATGGCGTGCCTGTTCGGCTCCGGCCTGGTGTTCCCGCTGTCGGTCCTGCCCTCGGGCCTCGCGACCGTCCTGCAGTACCTGCCCCTCACGCCGGTGCTCGAACTGCTGCGCGCTGGCTGGGCAGACGGCCCCGTGCTGAAGCCGGCGTCCGTCCTGGCGGTGTGGATCGTGCTGGGGACCTACGCTGTGCGGCAATGGTTCAGGTGGGACCCGCGGAGGTGAACTTGCTCGGCTGGTGGCGGTCGCGTGGCAGCGCGGCGCGGTTCGACCTGTTCGTCCGCTACACGTTCTACCTCAGCTACGTGTTCCTGCCACCGCTGCTGATCACCGGCTTCGCCAACGAGGTCGGCACCGTCGGGCTGATCGTCCTGATCGCGACGGTGCTGACCTACGTGGTCGCGAGCATCCGCCTGGTCCACCTGGGCATCGAGTACCACCTGGACCGCGCCCCGTTCCCCCGCCGCCTGCTGACGACCTACCTCGTCGCCACCGGCGTCGTGCTGGCCTTCGGCCAGGTCTTCTACCCGGACCCGTTGCCCGGCAAGCCCGACAGCCCGGGCGACGGCATCTCGGTGATCTTCCTGGTCCTGGCGATCACCACCCTGTCCGCCGTGCTGCGCCCGCGCACCCTCGTCCTGCTGGCCCTGGCGGGCGGTGCCTGGATGCTCCTCACTGCACCCCCGGGCCACGCCCTGTTCATCAGCCTGATGCTGCAGTTCCTGGTGGGCGCGTTCCGCTCGACCCTGTGGATGCTGCGGATCGTGTGGGAACTGGACCGCAGCCGCGAAGTGCGCGCCAACCTCGCCGTAGCCGAGGAACGCCTCCGCTTCGCCAGGGACCTGCACGACGTGGTGGGCCGCAACCTCTCCGCCGTAGCCCTCAAGGCAGACCTTGCGGCGCAATTGGCACGCCGGGACCGTTCCGCCGCCGCCATCGACGAGATGCTGGAAGTCCGCCAGATCGCCCAGGACTCGCTGGACGAGCTCCGCGCCGTGGTCAGCGGCTACCGCACCGCCGACCTCGCCGCGGAACTGGCCGGAGCCCGCTCGCTACTGGCCTCGGCCGGCATCGACTGCCGGGTGATCGGCGAGGTGACCGTCGAAGGCGACCAGGCCGCAGCCCTGGGCTGGGCAGTGAGAGAGGGCGTCACCAACGTCCTGCGCCACAGCGAGGCCGGCACGTGCACGATCACGTTGCGGGGCAAAGTACTCACCATGACCAACGACGGCGCCACCTCGTCCTCGTTCCGCTTCGGCAGCGGCCTGACGGGCCTGCACGAACGCATAGCGGCCCTGGGCGGCACCGTCACCGCAACCCCAGAAGCTCCCCACCGCTTCGTCCTGACCGTGGAGCTCCCGTGATCCGCATCCTCCTGGCCGACGACGAACACCTCATCAGGGGAGCCATGGCCGCTCTCCTCTCCCTGGAGGACGACCTCGAGGTGGTGGCCCAAGCGGCCACAGGCGCAGAAGCCCTGGCCACAGCACGGGTGGTCCGCCCAGACGTGGCCGTGATCGACCTGCAGATGCCAGACCTCGACGGCGTCTCGGTAGCCCAGTCCCTGGCCGTGGAACTGCCCAGCTGCTCCACGATGATCGTCACCAGCCACGGCCGCCCAGGCCACCTCAAACGAGCCCTGGCAGCAGGAGTACGAGGCTTCCTGCCGAAAACAGTCTCGTCCGACGTCCTCGCCACGGTGGTGAGAACCGTCCACACAGGCGGCCGCTACGTAGACCCGGCCTTGGCCGCAGAGGCAATCAGCGCAGGCGACAGCCCCCTGACCCCAAGAGAAGCAGACGTCCTGGAACTGGCCCTGGAAGGCGCCCCCATCGACGAGATAGCAAGACGCGCCTCCCTCTCCCCAGGCACAGTCCGCAACTACCTGAGCTCAGCGGTAGGCAAAACCGGAGCCTCGAACCGCCACGAGGCAGCCCGCTTCGCCAGGGCCAAAGGCTGGATCTAACGATCCCACCACTCAAGCACCCGCAAGGCATAGAACGTCAGCCACTTCGACGGCTCCCCCTCAGCAACGTCGATCTCGAACCACACCCGCCCAGGATGCCGCCCACCCTGCAACCAGGTCCCGTCCTCCTGCCGAGCAGCGCGAACGATCTCCACGGCCTCAGCCATCCGAGGATCCTTGACACCGGCCTCCCGGAAGTGGTCCAGGGCGTTCAACACGCTGTACGCCCACCGAAAAGGCGACCGGAACCGCAAAGCCCACTCCCCCACGACCTCCCCGGTGGACAACCGCCGAAAGAGGTCCCGCTCGAGCAGGTACTCCTCCCCCCGAGCCCGAGCGGCCCGAGTAGCAGCAGTCCCACCAGTAGCCATCTCGTGAAAGAGCAACCCCTTCACCGAGTTGAGCGTCGAGTGGAACGAGGACCGCTTGGACCCCTCGACCCACTCGCAGTTCCACCCGCCGTCCTCGAGCTGATGCTCGACGAACCAATCGGCGATCCCCTGCACCTCAGCCCCGAGCCACACCCCGTTGGCCAAGGTCCACGAGTTGATGCAGCAGTCGACCTCCCCACCCCAATAGGGCAGGTCCTCGTACTCCCACCGACACGAGGCGGCAAGCAACTCGACGGTCCCCGCCAACGCAGAGGCCTCGAGCCCCCACTCCCGCAACGAAGTCAACGACCAGGTAGTGGCCGTCCAAGGCTGCCCGGCCTCAGTCCCGTCGAACCCGGCGGGAAAGAAGGCCCCACCGGCCCACATCCCGTCGTCCCCCTGAAGGCCACGAAGCCGAGCCCCGAACCCCTCAACCCCCACCAGAGCCCGAGTAGCACCCCAAACCTCCTCAGGCCTACCCAGCAGATCCCGCTCGACCTGCCACCGCAGGGCCGGATCGGAGTCGAGCAACCACCCAGTGATCTCCCGCATACCTGGACCCTAACCCCACGGCACGCGCACCAACCACACCCGCCCGACCAGCACAGACGCACCCAAGGCCCCCCGATTTTGGCCCGCGCTGACGATCATGTAATCTAGGCA
The DNA here is from genome assembly GCF_053608005.1 of Lentzea sp. NPDC055074. NCBI lineage: Bacteria > Bacillati > Actinomycetota > Actinomycetes > Pseudonocardiales > Pseudonocardiaceae > Lentzea > Lentzea sp. NPDC055074. The sequence goes on along the minus strand of NZ_JBSGUQ010000002.1, from coordinate 145,035 downwards.
CACACCACGGCGCAAGCCGAGGCAGAACTGAATACGTCCGGGTGGCGGAATGGCAGACGCGCTAGCTTGAGGTGCTAGTCCCCGAAAGGGGGTGGGGGTTCAAGTCCCCCCTCGGACACCAGAACGGCTGGAATTCCAGCAACCGAATCCCACGCAAGGTCAGCGATCAGCTACCGAGCGTGGGATTTCTGCTTGCTTTAGCTTCCCCGCAGGAGCCTTCACCTAGCGCGGACCCACGCTCGTACGGTGACCGCGGGCTTACGCGGCCTCAGTCGGCACCGCTATCACTGGTATCCCAGTCGTCGGCGGTGATCCGGCATGCGTGAGCGTCCAGTACCGCCGTTGCTGCCACCGACACCACGCCACCATCAGGTCCCCAGGCACGCCGCGTCGCCAGCCGGCTCAGGCACCGAGCACGATGACCTGCAGCTGGCCGTCTCCAGACTCGATCATTCTGGCCGCGTCGGCGATCACGTCCTGCTCACCGCATTGGGCTGGCTGCCCGGTGATCGCCACGATGTCCGTCGAGCTCCGCACGGCGCCGAGCTCTACCGCTCCCCTGCCGGCAGATTCCGTATCGACTCACGCGGCAACGTTTTTGTCCCAGCGCCAACCCGGAAACTACTCGGACTTCGTTCAGGTGACCGCGTTGTACTCGTGGCCTCTCTGAGCACAGGCACACTCCACATTCACCCTGTCGGCATCGTGACCGCACTACTCGCGAACCTCTATCGGCAATCAGCGGGTGATTCCGATGCCGAGTGACGCCGAGAAGATCCGCCTCGCTCAGAGCCTCATTTCCCAACTCGGCCTGCACTGGACTGATCTTGCAGCACCGCACACGGCGCCCATCCTCAGTGACTACCTGCCGCGGGTCATCGCGGCGGCGAACCCGACGCAGCGAGCCAAGTACGGCACGTACTGGAACCGCGCGAAACGGTTGTACGGCGAGAGGCCTCTCGATGACATCCGCGTCAGCGATCTTCTCGCGCTACAGCAAGAAGCGATCAACTCGGCACGCCGCCGATCCAACAGCCGCCGCGGACGGCACGCCGGCGAAGGATGCCTCCGCGCGATGCGGTTCCTGTACCGACTCGCCGTCGCCGACGGCCTGATCTCCAGCAGCGCCAATCCCGCCGCGGCGATACCGCTCCCCCGCCGACTGCCCAACCTGCGCCGAGCGCTGACGTCTCGCGAACTGGCGGCGATCTACGACGTCGTCTACAGCAGCGGCAACGACGTCGCGCTCGACAGCCTGCTGCTACGCCTGCACCTCGAGACCGCCTGCCGCCGAGGCGGCGCCCTCGCGCTCACCCTGAACGACCTTGACGACACCTTGTGCTCGGTGCGGCTACAGGAGAAAGGAGGAACGCTGCGCATACAACCGATCAGCCCGACCCTGTGCGCGGCCTTGCTCGTCCACGCCGCCAACCGGGGCGCCGCCGGACCATCTGATGCACTTCTGCGCTATGCCAACCACACGTCGCTGACGAGCCGACGCTACGACCACCTCTGGACCCGCGTGCGGACAGCGCTGCCCTGGGCCGCCACACTCGGCGTATCAACGCACTGGCTGCGCCACACCACGCTCACCTGGGTCGAACGCAACTACAGCTACGGCATTGCCCGCGCCTACGCCGGCCACACCGACACTAAGAACGGCTCCACCCTCACCTACATCAAAGGCATGCCGCGCGAAGTCGCCACCGCACTATCGACGCTGACGGGCGAACCACACCCGCTCTCGTATTCGGTGTGATCAGCGCTGAACGGCTGTCCGATCGCCGCGTCATCCAACCCGATCACTGCCTGCGCGGTTACAGTCTGCAACAACGTTTGGGACCGGATCGCGAGTTGGTGAAGCATGTCGACAGATGAAGGCACGAGTCGGCGGGGCGGACTCCCTGCCGCGCAGGAAGAGCTTCTGGTGGAGGCGATGCTGCGCCACCAGGTCGGCATCGACCCCGCGCATGTCGGCGAGGTACTGGACCTGGCCGCGGTCGGGTTCGTCAACAGCGCCTGGCGCAACAGCCCGGTAGAGAACTGGCATGCACGCGGCGGCCCGCTGCGCGACGGCGACATGCTGCGCATCAACTCCCACACCACCAACCGAGTCCGCGACATCGTGCGGCGCTGGCGCACCGACTGCCGCATCGACGCCCACTCCCCCACCTCCACGCTGGACACCCTGGACATCGAGGCCGTCGACTGGCTCATCGCCAAGATCTACCGCTGGCTGATCGACCCCCGACGCAAACTGCCCATCGGACTCACCCTCGCCGACATCGCCGGCCACGAACTCGACGAGTACGCCGATCATGCCGCCGTAACCCTCGGCGGCATGGCCGAACTAGCAGAAGAACGCGGCATCCACTTCGCGTTCTGGCGCACCGCTGCACACGGTGGGCTTGCCTGCCGCCACTGGTGGGGCACACCGACCTGGCCAGGGCTGGTCGACCGCTTCCTCGCCGCACTGGACGACCCCTCAGCTCCACACTGGGGAAGGGACCAGCAGTTGCTCAGCCGGCTGCCAGCACCTCCAGCCGAGATCAAGAACACCAGCGCACTACGGCGGATGCTGCTGCAACACCCCTGGAAGCTGGACACCGCATCAGCGAGGTACATCGTGGCCGCAGGCATCGGCTCCATGCGCGAACCGATGCCACCACTACCCACCTTGCCCACACCCGACGATCAACGTTCAGGCGCCAGCACGACTTGATGTACCTATGGACAAGCCATGTCGGCTTCCTGTCACGCTCGCAGTCGTCGTTCGGTTCCCGAGGCACATCCGCACATGCCGATGAGCGTGCGTCGACGACAGCGGAAATGGACTGCACGAAGACGACTCCGTACCTAGGCTCAGCAAGCCCCGTCGACTGAATCCGACAGGTCCACGATCCATGGGAGAAACAACCACGTGTCTGACGACCTGTCGGTGCTGTGGCAACAGCAGTGGCCCCATTGTCCTCCGCTGGCCGACAACTTGAAGCACGTCTACCGGGACCGTTGGGTGCGCTTCCACAGCCTGCCGGAATCCAAGCGCTATCCCGATGACAGTTCCGAGTACGACATCGTGCTCCACCGCTACAACACGGTCCTGGACGAGCTGTTCCGCGAGCAGGAGGTCCGGATCGTCACAGCCACCTGGTCGGACGGCCCCGAGCCTCCGGCGCTGCCCGAGCGTCATTCACGCTGGCATCCCGATGCGGGTCACTGGACGTCCTTGCGCACCGACGAGGACGAAACGGATCCGGACTTCATCACCTACATCCACCTACACGCAAGCCGCGTGTCCTGGCGACGTGGTCTGGCGGACGACCTGCTCCGCGCCGTGGCCGACGATCTCACCGCTGGAGTGATGATCACCAGCCTGACCTTCGACCGGATCCACCACCCCTACGACGGAGGCGCCGACATCCTCTTGCCCACGGCTGTCGACCGCGACGCTATGAAACACCGTCACACCGACTGGCTCTCACTCCATCCCGGCGGCTTCTGAACGTCCGGGGTCCGCGTCGAGAAGATACGCGCGGCGCCCTCGCGAACGGCTGGCCAGTCCGTGTCGGGGACGCGGCGCCTGGCAGCCGCCAGGGATCCTGAACGATGCCGGTGTTCGTGGCGGAGTTGCTCGAGATCGACTCGGATGTCCGCAGCCAGCCCGCCGGCCTCGATCTCGGCGATGCGCTGGTCCATAGCGGCAATCAGTTCCCGGTCGAACTCCTCCACGGCTCGCAGGAACGTCTCGGTGTCGACAATTGTCCGCCCCCGCCTCGGCACGGTGCAATCAAGTCCGTTCCCTGCGTGATGCCGCCAGTCGACGGTGATCGTGTCCCGGTCGATGACCGATCGCCACCACAGGATGTACGCGGAGGCGACGAGGTAACTCGTGTACATGAAATGGCTGCTGTACCAGTCGAGAGCCGTTTCCGCGTCCTCGGCATGCGCCCCGTACCACGCGTCCTGATCACTGGTCATGAGGTGGACGAGATCCGCGGGCACCGGTTCCAGCACAGACGGCAGCACTTCCTGGATGTCCTCCCACAAGCGGACGACGTAGTAGTCGACCGGTGAGGGCTGTTCCCTGTCGGCGTTCGCCGGGTGGTGGAACAACCGGTGCCCGTCCGCTTCGATCCAGTACCAGCCGTCCGTCAAGGCGAACCAGTGCAGGATGCGATCACCCCAGGGCTCCACATCGGCCAACGGTCTGAGACGGAATCGAAAACGGATCACGCTCGCAGTGTGCTTGCGGTCTTGGACGGCTGTCGAGCACTTTGCCTCTGATGTCCGCTCATGCCGCGAGGCGCGTCCTAGCCGGGTAAGCCGGACGATAGTGCTCCCATCTCTCGCTGATGCTGCGAGAACAGACAGCAGGCTCGCCCCTACCAGCCGAAACCTTCAGAGGCTGAGCCTCAGTCACGTCTCGTAGCCAGCACGCCAAAGCCTCGAGGCGCACAATGAGCACCAACACCAAAACAGTCCAGGCAGCACAACTACTTCTCACTCGTCTTGGCCTCTCACCCGAAGACCTTCTCCGAGAGCCCGCACAAGTCCCCACCTTCGCCGAGTACATACCCAAAGTCGCCCTCGCTGCCGGCCCAGGAGCACGCCGCACCTACTCCACGTACTGGGCACAGATCATCGCCGCCCTCGGAGACAGGCGACTCGATCAGTGCGACGCCACCGACGTCGAAATCTTGATGCGCCAGAGCATGCATACGCGCATCGTCCGGCGCACCGACCGCGGCGGCCACAGCACAGGCGAACATCTCCTCGCCGCGATGCGCACCATCTACACGCACGCGATTCGCGACGAACTCCTTCCGCTGCAGGGCAACCCCGCCGCAGCCATACCGAAACCCAGTCGGCAACGCTCCCTGCGCAGAGCACTCACCAATCCGGAGCTGGCCGCGATCAATGACATCGCCGCTACGACAGGTAACGACACTCCACTCGACACACTCATCCTGCGACTGCACACAGAGACCGCCTGCCGCCGCGGCGGAGCACTGGCGCTCCGCGAGGACGACGTCGATCCTCACTGGTGTCTGCTTCGCCTGCGGGAAAAGAACAACACGATCCGCTGGCAACCCGCCAGCCCCACCCTGATCACGGCCCTGCTCCACCACCGCGATCAGCGTGGCACCGGCAGACCCTCACCTGGGCAACTGCTTCGCTACCACGACGGAACACCGATCACCAGCCGCCGCTACGACGGACTATGGCGCCGAATCGGCGACCACCTGCCATGGGCAGCCGTACAAGGCGTGTCCACCCACTGGCTCCGGCACACCACCCTCACCTGGGTCGAACGCCACTTCGGACACGCCGTAGCCCGCGCCTACGCCGGCCACAACGACCACCCCGACGACAGCACCAGCATCTACACCCGCGCACAACTCCCCGAACTCGCCACCGCACTCGCCACGCTCACCGGCGAACCCCACCCACTCACGCTCGAATAACCAGACACACACCCGCCTGCCGACCGCACGAGGTGAGCACCATGTCCGACTCCCCTACCCCACTGTTCGTCCCACCCTGCTCACCGCGACACCCAGCGCTACCTGCGGCCCTCCCTCTCACCTCGCAGGTCCCCGCTGCCTCTACCTCTGAGCCCTCACTGCTCATGACAATCGCGAAGATCGACCACTCCGGCCGAGTTCCTGCTACCGACCTACTCACTGTCCTGGGCTGGAACACCGGCGACCACACCTACACGTCGGTAGCCGCCGACGCCATCATCGTCCGCAAAGCACGTGACGAACGGCCAAGCTCGCCGATCGACCCACGACGACAAGTCCTCATCCCGGCAGGTGCCCAAGCGCACTTCAACCTTCACGCGGGCGACCGCCTACTTCTCGTCGCACTCCCCCTACCCGTAGCAGCGCTGCTGGCACACCCGATCGCGGCGGTCACGTCCATACTGACCGCGCACTACGCCGTCTCCGGCGACCTAGCAGGTACGTACCTACGATGGCTACGAGCACCACGAGAGCGATCAGGCTGAGCATCGACGTCGCGGACATCACCGCACTGCCGGTCGCCGAACGTTCCACAGCGGTTCGGCGGCAAGCAGCTCCAGCGCTTGCCGCTCGAGGTTCACGGCTGAGGCGCGATCGGCTGTGCACGCCCATCTCACATACAGGTCAAGCGCGTCGATGGCCGACCGAGCCCAACTCCGTGCCGTACTTGGCTTACCCGCTTCAAGATCCGCGAGCCGATCACGTATCCAACATGGGTCCACAACCGCCCGGTTGAAGGCAGCTTCACCCAAGCCACTCACCGCGCCCTTGCCACTGGCATACACGGCAAGGCGGCCTCGAAGTCCTCGACCATGGCGTTCTCCAGCCATACCCACGTACACAAGCGGGCCAACCACCCCAGTCCGAGCCAGATAGACACCAGGGCATGTCGGCGCATGAGCGACAGCATCGGCAAACCTGAGCCACTCAGACCAGGTAGCGAGTGAGGAAAGCTCCACAACCACCCTCCAACAGTTTCACGTCCTGATCGCGGAGGCCATGGGCAACGAGGGGTCTCACGCAGATGGGTCCGCGCGGTACCGAGGCAGCGACGTCGTGGGTCACGGTGCCACACCCGGCGTTGAAGGACCTTCGCGTCGATCTGGCGGTCGGGCGGCCCAAACCGAAGCGTTGATCTAGTTCAAGTTCCCTCGGGCGCCCAACGAGATGACTGCAGCGCGGACGAGGGATAGGTGAGCCTGACTGACACGCTCGAAGACGAGACCCCGGAAATTCTGTCAGCGCGCGGCGATAAACTCCCACCCATGGAGGCACGGGGCCCGTCAACGGGGCTCGAGGAACTGATCTCGCAGGTGTCCGAGTTCGACGCACTGGCCAAGGAGACCCAAGTCGATGACGCCGAAGTGGGTGAGCGGACAGCACGAGAACTCGCCGCCCGGTACGAGGTGTGGTTCGCCGACTGCCTGTCACTGCTGCCCGGCGACCTGAGGCAGAAGTTCCGCAGCCACTACGAGGGCAGCTTGGTGTTCCCGCGCATCAAGAACTTCCTCAACGAACCTCGCCGCGCACGGGTTAAGTTCTTCGGCAAGTGGGAGAAGCCGCCAAGCCAGAACAACGGCCGCTTGAGCTACTGGCAGCACCCGTACGAGAGCGGCTTTCAGCAGCCCGTCAGTGAGCAGAAGCAGATCTTGCTGGAGGCGCAAGCGCGACTCGCCAGGCGCCCGGCGAAGACACCACGTGTCGAGGTGAGGCCAAAGATGCTGGACAACTCCGTCTTCGTCATCCACGGACGGGACAAGAAGGCGCGCCACGAGTTCTACACGTTCCTCCGCGCAATCGGACTGGCTCCCATCGAGTGGACCGAGGTACTCGGCGAGACCGGCAAAGGTCTCCCCCACATCGGCGAAGTCCTGCGCAACGTCATGAGCAAGGGTCGCGCCATCATCGTGCTGTCGACACCGGATGAGATCACACAGCTGAAGCCAGAACACGCCGATGACGAGGACGACCGCGAACTGCGGCCGACCGGTCAGGCTCGACCGAATGTCATCTTCGAGGCGGGTATGGCATTCGCGCTCGAACCCGACCGCACTCTGCTCGTCGAGTTCGGCAAGGTCCGCAGGTTCACCGACATCGACGGCTACCACGCGGTGCGGCTCGACAACAGCGCCGAGAAACGCCAGCTCCTAGCCCAACGGTTGGAGGGCATCGGGTGCCCGGTAAAGCGCGTCGGCACCGACTGGCTGCAGTCGGGCGACCTGACGCCACCGGTCACCCGCACACCCGAGCTCGCGAACGGACACACCGGCATCAACCCGTCGACGCAAGGCAATGGCAACGGGAATGGGTCCGGGCTCTCCCTGGACAACTACACCGTCGCAGCGGACCGTACCGTCCACGGGGAGGCTCACAACCCCGGTCCCGGCGTGAAGAGCGCGATCCTCAAAGCGACGTTCTACGACGCAGAACGACGAATCGTCGGTACGGCGACCGGGGCGGTGAACCAGATCAGTCCTGGGGACACGAAGACGTTCACGCTCACGACCACAACCCACATCGCCGCCTACGACAGTTTCAGGGTGCAGGTCGACGCCGAGTTCTGATCCGCAGACGTCACCGGGGCAGAGCATCGTCTCAGGGTGCGTCAACGTCCGAGAATCAAACCATGGCAGACGTGCACAACGAGTTCACAGGATCCGCATCCGGTGTCGTGCAGGCGGGCGTCGTCCATGGCGGTGTGCACGTCACCGCTATCGACGCACCGCCTGCCGTCATTCCTCACCAGTTGCCGGCACCTGGCCTGCTCACCGGTCGCGCCACCCTCCTAGAACAGCTCGACACCTCCCTCCTACCCCAAGGCGTCGCCGTGCTGACGGGGATGGCAGGTGTGGGAAAGACCGCACTCGTCCTTCACTGGGCAGATCACAACTCCGCCGCGTTCCCGGATGGCCAGCTATATGCGGACCTCCGCGGGTTCGGCACCGACGAGCCGCTGAGCCCGAATGACGCCCTCGCGGGATTCATGCGGGCACTCGGGCACGCCCGGCCCGAGGAATTCACGTCCGTCGAGGAGCGCGCGGCACAGTTCCGCACGCTGATGAGCGAACGCAAGGTCCTGCTGGTGCTGGACAACGCGCACTCGGTCGAGCACGTCCGGCCTCTGTTGCCGGGCGCCGGACCGTGCTCCGTCGTCGTGATCAGTCGCCACCAGCTGCGCGGCCTCGTGATCCACCACCCCGCCTCTGTCATCACCGTCGGGCCGTTGGCTGAGGCGGACGGCTTGGCCCTGCTCAACAAGGCGGCGGGCAGCGAGCTGGACGGGGACGCGGCCGCGCAGCTTGTCCGCTACTGCGGTGGGCTCCCGCTCGCGTTGCGAATCGTCGCGGAACGCCTGGCTGACGCGCCGGACGACATCACCGAAGTAGTCAGCGAGCTGGCCGACGAGCGCGCGAGGCTCGACGCCCTGGACACACAGGACGACGCCCGTTCCGCCATCAGGACCGTCTTCTCGTGGTCCTACCGAGGTTTGCCGGCACAAGAGGCTCGGGCCTTCCGTGTGCTCGGTCTCCACCCCACCAACGAGTTCAGCACCGATGCCGCCACAGCCCTGCTCGGCTTGGATCGCAGCGCCGCTACCCGAACGTTGCGTTCGTTGGTGCAAAGGCATCTCCTGCTGAGCTTCGGCCGTGGCCGATTCGGCGTCCACGACTTGCTGCATACCTACGCCGCAGAGATCTGCGAGTCGCACGAGAGCACCAACGACAAGTCCTGCGCGCTGAGGATGCTGTTCGACCACTACCTCCACTCCGCCGATCTCGCGGGCCGGCGCGTAATGCCGCACCGGCTCCGCCTTCCCTTGCCCGGCAAGCCCCGCGCAGTCCCAGCACTCGACAACAGGCAGCAGGCGCTGAACTGGTTCGAGGTGGAACGCCGGAACCTCGAAGCCATGTGCGGACTGGACGCCTCGGCGTACGACGAGCGGATCTGGTTGCTGGCCTACACGTTGCGGGACTACTACTTCCTGGACAAGCTCCTCGACGGCTGGCGCGGCACCCACGAGAAGGCGCTAGCGGCTGCCATCCGCGCCGGTGATCCGCTCGCCGCTGCCAGGACGCGAAACAACCTGGGCATGGCGCTCGTCGAGGCAGGGTTGCTGGACGACGCCGAGATCCACTACCGCGAAGCCCTTCGGTTGTTCGAGCAACTCGGAGACGGGCACGGCCGGGCGAACGCGCTGGCCAACCTCGCCGCCGTGCTGCGGCGGCGAGGACGATTCACCGAGGCGTTGAGCAACCAGCAACTCGCACTCGACTGGTATCGAAGCACCGGAGCGAGCCGGAACATCGGGATCACCTTGCGCAGCATGGCGTTGGCCATGATGGAGCTGGAGCAGTACGACGAAGCCATTCGGCACGTCCAGGAAGCGCTGGACGTCGCGCTGACGCTCGGGCTCGACCTCGACGCCGCCGAGGGATTCGGCCGCCTCGGCCGTATCCAGCAGCGGGCAGGTGACCACGCGGCAGCCGACGTGGCGTTGTATCGAGCCGTCCACCACAGCCGGCGTTGCGGAAGCCGCCACGAGGAGGCCCGCGCTCTTCGCCTGCTCGGCGACGTCGCCGCCTCCACCGGACGGACGGCGGACGCCCGCCGGTGGTGGCTCGAAGCGCTGCGCGTCTATCAGCTGCTGGGATCACCAGATGTCAACGTGCTCCAGGAGACGCTGGACGCTTTGCCGGATGATCAGTAATCCGGTTCCTCACCCATGAGGTCCAGGATCCAGTGGTGAACGATCTTCGCGACCTCCAGATCTGCCGGGTCCACGTCGTCCGGACGGCGGGCGCCAACCTCCTCCAGGCCGTCACGGGAGTCCTCGACGATGACCCGCGCGGTCTCGATCTGGCCGTCCAGTTGGTCGGCTGCCGCCATCGCGTGTGCCAGCAACACCTTCGCTCGCAGTGCTCGCGGATCATCCGCACCGTGCGCGGACTCCTGGTCCTCCAGCGCAACAGCGGCTTCAATGAGGTCGGCCAGCAGTTCCGTGTGATCCCCTTCCAACCGCGGCGCCAGGTCGTCCTGCAGGCCGGGCTCGTCACCCGTCGCTTCCTCCGCGGAGCGCGGTGCCTCCCGCAGACTGGTCTTCAGCAGCCGCGACAACGTCTGCAGGGTGTCGAGGTGTCCAGGACCTTGCACCTTCAGCCGTTCCACGTACGTCGGCCACTGGCTCTGCCTGCGCGCCGTCAGCGCGTTCTCCTCCGCGTCGAGCGTGTCGGGGTGTTTCGGGCCGAGCACATCCTTTCGCTTCGCCGCGACGTAGAGGTAGGTCGCCTCGGCTTCCGGCAGCCAGCCGAGGTGGAAGAGACAGTTGCCGATCGCCTCGACGACTTCCAGGGTTTCGGGGGCGTCCGGCCCCACGGTCCGATGCCAACGCGCCCACGCACCGAGACCGAGCCGGAGCCCGAGCTTCGACGCACCGGCCCGGTCGACAGCGAGCACGAAGTTGTTGAGCGAGATCAAGGCACGGCGTGAGGTCGGCCCTTTGGTGCGGGACCTGATCCGATAAACCCGCCTCAGCTGTGCCTTCGCGGCGGCGTGCTCACCGAGTTTGCCCAGCGTGTTTGCCAGGTTTTCTCGGGCCTGCAGGGTGCTTTCGTGATCCGCGTCGTACAACGCCTCGAACCTGCGCACGGCTTCCTGCTGGACCTGCTTCGCCTCGGTGTATTCGCCCTGCCCGAAGTGCGCGGCGCCCAGACTCACCAGCACGACCGACTTCGTGTCCTCGTCAGCGTGCGGGGAAGTCTGACAGGACCGGTGGAGAATTTTCGCCGCGTACAGCGCTCCAGCCGTGTCGCCCAGCTCGGTCTGCATGCGCACGACCTCGTTCAGCCCGTGCCACTCGTCCGTGCCCGGCATCCATTCGCTGGTCGTCGCGAGCGCGATGACGTGTGGCAAGCGTGCCGCCAACGCCCTCGCGCGGTCGTACCGGTCGCGGGTGGCTTCCAGGGAGTCGCCGATCAGCTCGGCCGCCGCGGCGTGGAACCTGCGCCGGTGCTCGACGGGGAAGAAGAACCGCGCGGCCCTCGCGACTAGCGCGTGAACGCTGCGGAAGTCGTCTCCCAGCTGCATCGCGAGCCCGTGCTCCTCCATCCGCGTGAAGCCCTGCAGTGAAGGCCGGGTCAGGACCTCGTCCACCAGGTCCAGCGGCAACGGGGCGCTGCCGAGCACGCTGCACACGGCGAGCACATCCCGTCCGGCATCGGAAAGAGCGTGGAAGCTGCGCAGCATCGTGGCGCTGAACGCCTCGCGGAAACCCAGCGGGATCTCGGTGAGATGCGCAGCCATCTCGAGCGAGTCCGGCACGGCCAGCCGCAGGCCATCGCGCAGGGCCTGGTATCCGGTGAAGTCCGGCAGCCTGGTGAGGCCGGCCGCGATCGTCAAGCCGAGTGCGTTGTGACCGAGGTCGGTGGCGATCCCAGCCGCGGCCGTTCGTTCGTCCGACCGGCCTTTCGCCAGAGGATGAGCGGCCGTCAGCACCGCGACGCTCTCGCGCTCGGTCAGCGGCTCCAGTTCGAACTCTCCCGACAGAGCGCCGTGGAACCGCCCTCGGGTGGTGATGAGCGTCTTTCCGTTGCTGGTCGGCGCCCACAGCCGGCGCAACAGCTCCTGATCCACAGTGGATGGAACGTCGTCGACGAGCCAGAGGTAGGGCTTCCGCTCGCGAAGCTCGTGGCCGATCACGGCGGCGAGCCCTTCCGTGGAGTCTGCGCGGACGTGCGGACCGAGCCTCTCGGCGATCTGCCCCAGCTGCTGGTGCAACCTCGTCATCACCGTGGTGACGTCCGAGGGCCTGCCCCGGTCGCTGCCCTCGAGCCGGATCACGAACACCCCGCCGGGGTGGTCCTCCGCGAACAGCTGGGCGTACTTCTCGCACAGCGCAGTCTTGCCCTGGCCGCCCTCGCCCCGCACCACCACGACCGGCTGCGCCCGGTTGCCCGGCTTGTCCTTGACGAGCAACGCCTCGTGGATCTCCCACATCAGCTCGCCACGGCCCTGGAACCTCTTGTTCGCCGGCAGCGGCACGGGCCACCACTCCGGCTCCGGGTACCAGGGCGCATCGCCGAACCTGCGATTGTCGCTGTCCCTGATGCGCGTCACCTTGGCCGCGATGGCGTCCGCCAGTTCCGCGACGTCGTGTTCCTCCCGGCGCAGCAGCTTGGGGTGCTTGAGCTGTCGCGGGCGCAGCTCGCTGGGCCGCACCCGCCAGGCGACCGGCATGATCCGTTCGGTGAAGCCCTTTTCGAGCCGATAGGCCGCCGTCAGCGCGGTCAGCAGTTCCTTCCGGCAGCTGGCGCTCTCGTGGAACGTCGGGGTGACCAGCGGGACCAGCATTCGCGACCCGAAAAGCGCGTCGCGGAGTTTCGGCAGCAACGTGTCGCCGAAGTCGATTTTCTTGTCGTCCTGGAATACCCGCACGTCGCGTTCCTCCAACGCGTCGTGCAGTTCGTCAGCCAGCGGCTTGTCGTCCCAGTTGTAACAAATGAAGACGTCGAACATCCGCGTCACATTACCGGCTCCATGTAACACGCAACTGTCGGCCAACGACATGGCCGGGAAGCACGAGAGGCTCCTCACCTACGACGAACGGTCGACCGGCGGCTCGTCGCAGCCATTGCGGCGTGAAGTCAACCGAGCACACAACGTGAGCTCGGAGCCAATTTTTGAATCACTCAAGCGCTTATGACCACTATTTGTCCACAAGACAAGGTTGTGAGCAGAAACTGTACGGCCGTGAGGCATATTGACCACGACCGCCGAGATGAAACCCGCCTTTAGTCCCGCTGAACCAACAGGCGGCGCGACGCGACCATTCGGCGCGAGTTCCCGGCCGTTCGTCCGACTCGGGCGTTGTGCGTGCCGAAACTACATTTATGCAGATCAAGGCGCGTAGTGATACTCATGGATACCTCACCGAGAAGATCACACCGGTCTATGATGAGGCGTTTGGTCTGAGTGGGTTCGCCAGGCTGAGGCCGGTCCCGCAAGGGTGGTGCCCAGCGTGCGATCAGCGGGCTCGGTGCTCGCTGCACTGCCGCTCGGCACGCACAGGGTTGCATCGGTAACGCCTGGCCGCGGTGACCCGATTGCTGGGTGCAGGTCTGGGAGCGGCCGTCGACGTCCCAGCGAGACCCTGCTCCCGGACCAGCTCCCAGGCGCCCGGCGCCCTACTTCTCCGGCGGGAACGCCAGGGCGAAGAACTCGCGCAGCGTCTCCTCGCTGTTCTCGATACCGCCGTCCATGTTGATGGCCCTGGTCAGCGAGCGTTGCGTGACCGCCGGAGGGATCTTGAGGCCACGCTCGGCCTCGCGGACGATGGTGCCGAACAACGCCGGGGCGCTGGCGGGCTTGTGGGAGATGAACCAGCCCAGGACGTGACCGATGGGTCTGTTGAAGGGGATGACCCTGGCGATGGCGGGCCCGACCTCGGTGCCGTCACGCAACTCGGCGAGCGCGGCGTCCGCGAGAACGTAGGACAGGTCGGTGAAGGGCACCGCCTGTTCCAGGCCCAGCGCGCCGATCCAGCCCGCGTGCTCGGCCATGTCCCGCACTGCGACCTCGTTGCGGTGCGGGCGCGACCAACGCCGACGCATGGGCGCCGCGTCCCACCAGTGCATGAAGAAGCTGTCGGCCAGCTTCCTCCACAACGCCCGCAGGCCGGGTGACAGGGAGTTCTCCTGCTCCCCGGTCAGCAGCGAGGCCAGCGCGCCGGGATCGCGGCGGCGTCGTTCGGCCCAGTCCTGCGCCACCGGCCGCGACCAGCGCTTGCGACTGCCGTCGACGACCTGGGGCAGCGGGATGTCGCCCTCCTCGCGGGAGAGGTAGGCGCGCAGGGTGGACGCGGCGATCCCCGCCTCCTGGGCGAACTCGTCGACACCGAGCAGCGCGCTGTCCATCAGCTCGGGCGCGGTGAGGGTGATCACGCACTCCCTCAGCGGCAAGGCGCCTGGGCGCTGACCCTGGCGCTGCGCCCACAGGGCCAGGTCGTGGCGCCACTGCTGCATCGGGACCGGTCCGGGTTCCAGATGCAGGATCTGGTGCACCTGGCCGCGGTCTGCCTGGGCGCTGGGATCGAGGAAGTCGGCCGCGGTGAGGGCCGTGGGCTGGCGCACCGGGCGACGCATGTACTCCTCGCTGGCGTAGCTGAGCACCTGACGCGGCCGATACCAGGTCTGTCCGTCCCACCAGTAGCCGCCGGCGCGCAGCAGCAGCGGCCGGTCACCGAACCAGTCCTGATAGGCCGAGGCCGCGTCGGACGCGCGGTAGACGGTGACGGAGCGGCCGTGGTCGGGGTGGTAGCGCACCAGCCAGGCGAACAAGTTGTACTTCGGATCGGTGGTGAACGCCGCCCACTCCCCCGTGGCCGCGTCGAGGTCGTAGCGGCCCCACATTCCGGTCCCCGCGTGCCGGCCGATGGCCTCAACCTGCTCGGGATCCTCGACCGGGATATGAGCGTCTTCGACGAAGGGCAGATTCGGGGCGGGGTGGTCGGTACGGATGCCGTTCGCGACAGGCTCCCAGGACACTGCGGACTCCTCCCTCAACCGCCGTGTTGGCACAGCGGCTATGCTGCATCAAACTACAGCATTAGCGCTGCGGGAGGCGGCAGCCACGTCGGACGCCTTCCTGCGGAACCGTGAGCAGCTAGCCCTCGACTCGCAGAACTCCTCTCGCGTAGAGCCAGAACAACAACGCCGGCCATATCGAGATCGGATCCGACGATGACTTCGACGACTCCCTCACACGACACCCCGCCTCCGCCGCCTTCCGGCGAGGGGCCGCTGCTGAGCCAACGCACCACCCTGGTTCTTCTGGTCGCGGTCATCGCCGGCATGGCCCTGGGCGTTCTCACCTACGGCCACACCAGCAACGTCTTCGCCGCCCTCATCGCCACTGCCGTCACCTTCGGCGCCGCGCTTCTCGGCGCTCACAAGCTCATCAGCTGATCCGCTCTGAACGCGCCGACACGGGACGGCGCTCACGGGGCGTGCAGCGGCCGGGAGCATGAACGGTTCGTGACACGCTTTCCTGGCTGATCATGCTGGTACCGCGGAACACCGCAGGCGCGGCCGCCGAGATCGGTGACCCACACATCGAGGAAGGACACGCACGTCATGGCGCTATAGATGCGCACCGCACAGTCGTACGTGCCTCCGTGCCTCCGTGCTACCGCGGCGCATGGATTCCCGGGTGTGCTCCCTGGTCATCGACTGCTGCAGGTTCGTCGTAGACAGCCTGAAACGAGCGCCCGGATCTGACCGACTTCCGGCTCGGTCCCCGCCCATGGTCCGGCTGCGCCGCTGTGCCCTGAACCTGCGCCTATCGGAAGTCCTCGTCGCTGGTGGAGCGGGTGTCGCCGTGTTTGAGACCACGTCCGGGCGATCGTGTCCTCGCTATACAGGTTCAGAGGGTTTCCGACTCGGTCACACTTCCTGTTGGATCCCGGCGCGCGATGGCAGCGATGTCCTCCAGGCCGAAGACCCGGATCAGGTCTGCGCCGACAATCTGCGTTGCGGCCCACTCTCGTATGAGGCGTTCGTGCTCGGCCGTCTTGCCGCCAGCGAACTTGCCGGCGCAGAGCCGAAGTTCGATCTGGTCGACCGGGTATCCGTAGCGCTGACTTGCCCCGTCGATGACCGCGTCCCGTACCACCGGATCGTTGATCAGCGCGTACAGCGAGTTGAAGCGCTTGGTCGGTGAGCTGCCCATCACGTGCTCGGCTACAACGCCGCGTGAACCGGAGAACGACTTCACATTGGCGAGTACCAGCCTCGGCGGCGCGGCGAATCGGACCGGTCTGCGGGCTCATAACGAACCGGCCCGGTCAACTGCCAACGAAGCGCAACGTTCGTGCCGCAGTACAAAAGCTCCGCATCCTTCGCCGCCTCACTGCGAAGCAGGACCGCCGGGGCAGACAGCAACTCGCACAACACCTGGTACAACAGCGAACCGATCACCTGGGCATGCTCGCAGCCGGGAAGCCTCACCGCTCAGAGCACCGATGACTTTCCGGGCAGCACAGGATCATCGAGGTCGACCTCGGGCGCGAGTGGCAGCCGTCCGTCCCATCGGTGCTGCACGACCGCGACCGACCTCGGCAGTGTGCGGAGGTCGGTCGGGATCGCGTTCAGTCAGGTCTTCGCCGGCCGGTCACCACTGACCCGCCCACATCATCACGCCGGCGACGACGAGCTTGCCGGTCGCGGTCGCCATTCCGTTCAGCAGCCCCAGCGCGACCACCTGTCCTGCGCGCTTCGCCCAGCGTCGCCAGGTCTTCTTCTTGGCTGCCGCAGCCGACTTGTGCTCCATCGTGATCTCCGATCTCCAGCGGTTGTTGTCGCCGATCACGATGCCGACCGCGGTGTAGATGCATCGAGCGCAACGCGTTGCAGTAGTTGTGCAACACTTGGTTGTGCCACGCGTCGTGGGCCAGTTCGGCCCCCTGAGTTCCGAGCTGTCGAGGCAGCGTGCGGAGTTGGCAGCTGCGCTGCGCGGGACGTTCGAGATGATCGAAGGACAGTCCATGCGCATCCACGCGGAGATGGCCGGTCTGTCTCCCAGCTCGGTCTCTCGATATCTCAGCGGGCAGGTCCTGCCGTCAGAGGAATTCATCGAGGACTTGGTCGACGCCGTGGAACGGCAGACGGGGCAGTCTCTACCCGAAGAACTCGACCGGCTGCGCAAGCTGCTCTACGCAGCGCAGGACACGTCGACCGGCACGTGGAATCACCTGAAGCGTCTGCAGGAACGTGCACGGCGAGCAGACGAGAAGACCGCAGTTCTCCAGGAGCAGAACACGGAGCTCCACATGGAGAACCAGATGCTCCAGCAGCGCCTGGACCTCGCACTTCACACCATGGTGCAGTCTGACGTCCTGACTGCCGCACAGGACCGAATCTCGTCGTTGGAACTCGAGTCCGCCTCGCTGCGGGCGAAGGTCGCGGCTCTCCTGGGCGAAGAGACGGTCTCCCACCCTGGTTGGCGGCCCCACGACTACCTGGCCAGCCACAGCTACTGGAACTCCCACGCCTCGACGCTGCTGAAACGTGGCTGGACCGCCTCGTCGGTCGCATTGCTCGACCGCACGACCTCGTCGATCCTGGAGCAACTGCCCTCGCAGTCGCTCCCCTCTCCCAGCCCGGCACGAGGCCTGGTTCAGCTGCTGCCTCAAGCCGGCAAGACGACGAACGTCGTGGGGACTGTCGCTAAGGCCGCAGACGCCGGCTACCGGTTGATCATCGTGATCGCCGGGACGGTCGACGCAAGCCGCCGGCAAATGCAGACGAGTCTCGACGAAGGCTTGCCGTCGTCACCTGGCACGCCGGGAATCACGAGGCTCACCGATCAGACGATGGACTATCGCCGACTCCGCGCACGCTTGTTCGAGCTCGACTTCGAGAAGAAGGATCCGAAGCAGCCCTTCAACAGTCCCGACAACCTTGCCGCGAGTCCCGTGCGGCTCATAGTCGTCAAGCGGAACTCTGCCGTGCTCCGCAAGCTGCTGGATGACCTAAAGGCCGTGCCCGCGCTCCACGAAGTCCCGACACTGGTGATCGACTCCGAGACCGCGGCGGTCGGCGGAATCGTTGACAGGTTGGTGGGTCTCCTGCTGGACACCCTGCCGAGGGCCGACTACCTCGCGTTCTCGACTCAGTTGCTCATCGCAGGCGGTGCGCGATCACCTGGGGACCCGTTGGCACCGGCCGACTTCGTCATCACGCCACAACAACCACCCGGCTACTTCGGCCCCTTGGACCTGTTCGGTCGCGAGGGTTCCGAGAACGCAGGGACTCTCGTCCGCCGCAGGGTCTCCGGGGCGCCGGGGTTGTACGAGGCTCTCGACATGTTCGTGCTGACCGGCGCCATGAAGCTGTACCGCACAGCGCGCGGGGCAAGAGAGTTCAGTCAGCATCTCATGATGGTCGGCACCGGTGCCCTGTCCCAGGTCGAGTACGAGGACCTGCTGAATGAGCTTCGGGAACTGTGGGACAGGGGAGATTACAGAGGTCCTGAGGCACTGGAGCGGCTCCGGCAGCTGTTCTACACCGACGTGCTTCCAACGTCGCGTCTTCTCACCGAAACCGAGCCGACACCCAAGTCGTTCGACGAGTTGCTTCCCCACCTGAGTGCCGTAGTGGACCGCACCAGGAGACCACTGTTGATCGGTGGTGTCTACGACATCCCCACCGAGCCGCTCTGGGCAGCCGTAGTAGTCACCAACAAGGCAACAGAACACGTGTCGAATGATGGACTGACGGTTCTGTTCGTGCACAGCACGAACCAACGCCTGTCCGAGGCGATCCTCACCAGCACTGGAAAACTGTTCGGGTTCCGTCCCGGCTACGCGGACCTCGTCCGTCTCTATCTTCCTGAACCAGAGCCCGGAGCTGACGGCACCGACCTGTACGCAGCGCTCACCACGGCTTGGGCCAGCGAGATCGAGATGATCGACGAGTGGAAGCAGTAGGGGGTCTGCTGCACGAGTAGGTGACAGTGTGTCACCAATCCGTGCAGCAGACCCGGAATGTCGGCTCATCGGGCGCGTCCTACCAGGTGCACCAGTGTTGCCAGCGCGGTCAACCCGCCCATGGCAGCCAAACCAACAGCTGGCTTGAAGTATATGAGCACAGCGATGGCACATGCTGCGCTGATCAGCACGAACGAGCGGAGGTCGAGCAGGTGGCGATCCGGCGTCCTGCCTTCATCTGAGTTGCGGGAGCCGTCCTCGCTCCGCACAGGGTGATCTTGCATACGTCAGAGTCCCTTCACGACACCACACCAGAGCGTTGCGCTGCATGACCAAGCCGATACCACGGCCACGACTGCGCCAAGCTGTTGCGTTTGCTTCGTTTGTTGCGGATAATGCAAGCAGAGGTGAGGTGATGCCGTCAATGACCGGAGGCAAGATGAACCCTGGGCTCGTCGAACCGGAGGTAGCAGCTAGAGCCCTAAGCCAGGTAAACGACCACTTGGCAGTGGGAGGAGATGAGGAGCTCCGCTTGGCCAGCACAGTCGCCTCGACTGATGTGGTCGTCGTCCCGAAGCCCGCACTGGAGCTGCTTGCACAGATCCTTGAGGTGATGGCTAGCGGTCAGGGCGTGCAGATAGTTCCAGTCAAGATGGAGTTGACCACCCAACAGGCGGCCGACCTACTAAACGTATCTCGCCCCTACTTGATCGGCCTCCTGGAACGCGGAGAAATCGAGTACCGCCTAGTCGGCAAGCATCGACGCATCCAGCGAGACAAGCTCATGGAATACATCTATAAAGATGACCTCAAGCGCAAAGAAAGCCTAGCTAACCTCTCGCGCCTCAGCCAGACAGAATTGGACTGAGGGATGATCTCCACCGTAGTATACGATGCGTCCGCCCTACACGACGGCGCAGTACGAGATTTACTGATTCGACTATCCGCCGCCAGACTAATTCAGGCTAAGTGGCCAGTCCAGGTTCTAGATAACCTCGATCGGCACCTCAAAGTCGATCGTGGAATTAATGAGGTCCACAGAAGAGACCTACGCGCCGCAATAAGCAACACTCTTCCAGACAACCTCATAACTGGCCACGAACTTCTCTCAGATACTCTTCCTTTAGGCGAACCGTATGAGCGCTCCGTGCTTGCCGCCGCAATAAAGGCCAGAGCCGATATGATCGTCAGCGCAGAACCTGACCGATATCCAGTTGCCGTCACCACGGACTGGGGAATCGTCGCCATTCCAGTCGACGCATTTATTGCGCGCATTGCCAGAGAACACCCATCAGAAGTTCTACAGTGCGTAATCGCTATGGCAGTCTTTTACCATGCATCAACGGACTTCAGCAAAATGATCGCCAGACTGAAGAAGTCCGGACTATCCGACTCGATAATCGCCTTGCAGGCTGCAAGGATTCACGAAATTCACGAATTTTCCAAACAAGAAGGTGCTGAGACACAACGAGTCGGCGGTTCGCCCCTGCGTGGCACCAAATCCGGATCTCGTTCGCCCGATAACTTAGCACGCAATCCTTCCTCCGCAATCGAAGTTGACATCGCTGAAGCCGAAGATTTTATTCGACAGCACTTTGCGGAATGTCCAGATCTTGGAAGAGTGGAAGAAAGACTGATAGAAGTAAACGCCGAGATCGCTGCCACCGGCACCTATCGACACACCAGCCAGGAACTCACTTTCGGCGCCCGCTTAGCATGGAGAAATAGCGCAAACTGCCTTGGGCGCTTATACTGGAAAAGTTTAAAAGTTCGCGACCTTCGGGACATCAGCGACCCAGGAAAGGTGGCCGACGAATGCATACAGCATATTAGGATTGCAACAAACTCAGGTAAGATTCGCCCCTTGATTACCGTTTTTGCGCCAGATGAGCCAATGAACCCAGGGCCGCGAATACGAAATAGCCAGCTCGTTCGCTATGCCGCTTACAGAGGCACCGATGGCGGCGTCCTAGGCGATCAACGAAATTTAGCATTGACAGATTTTGCTGTATCGCATGGGTGGCGGCCACCAACGTCGCGATCTCCATTCGATGTACTACCGCTCATTATTGAGACAGCTAGCAATAATGTTTCCGTCACTAATCTACCTTCCGACGTCGTACTTGAAGTATCCCTGACCCATCCAGAGATGAAATGGATAAAGGGACTTGGGCTACGATGGCACGCAGTATCCTCGATCAGCAACATGCGAATGCGCATCGGCGGTGTAGACTATCCGGCGGCTCCATTCAGCGCTTGGCATATGGATGCCAGCATTAGCACAAAAGCACTAGCGGCCGCCGATCGATACGATCTTTTGCCATACATCGCCAAGCGCATGGCCCTTGATATGTCGTCAGAGGCCACGTTGTGGCGAGATCGAGCTTTGGTGGAACTTGCTCGAGCCGTTTTACACTCTTTCTCTCGCGCTGGAGTGACTATCACTGATCACCATACAGAGGCGCGGAGGTTTTTGACGCATCTCGAGAAGGAGGAGGCCGCAGGGCGCTCGTGCCCCGCAAATCCCCTATCGATGATTGCGCCGATGTCAATCTCTCCGATGGTTGCACTTGATTGGCGGCGCGAAATTGATGCCGCAGTTCCCAACTTCTTTGCCGCAGGCGATTCTTCACAAAGCTGGCAGGAGGGACATTAATCACCATTATGACGTTGCACATACCGAAAACTGCGTCCATGCAGACTAAGTCGCGTAGCGATACTCGTGAATGACTCCGCCGAGACGGTCCCGTCGACCTATGATGAGTCCTTCAATCCGAGCTGTGGGGTGCCAAAACATGGCTCAACGTGCCTGAACTGCGGATCAAGCTGCTGCAGGTTCGTACTCGTTGATCAAGCCTGTGCCGCTCGAAAAGTCATCGCTGCAGCTCACGCGGCGTACCTGTACTCGTTGATCACCCCACCGAGGATCCGGGTGCGTAGTGGTCGACGACGAAGGTTGTCGAGGTCACGCGTCGCTGCGAGGTGCTGTTGGATGCCTGGTGGTCGCTGGTCCCGTGCCTGGTGAGGCCGGTGCTCGTTGTAATGCGCTTGGTAAGCCGCGAGAACTTGACGCGCGTGAGCTTCTCCCAGGATGAGGACGTGGTCGAGAACTTCGCGGCGGATGTTGCCGATGATCCGTTCGCAGTTCGCGTTCATCCGGGGAGCTCGCGGCGTAGTCGCAATCACATGCAGTTCCTCTGCCTCAAATACGGCGTCGAAAGCGTCGCCGTATTTGCCGTCGCGGTCACGAAGCAGGAAGCGCAGTGACTCCATGCGCGCTCCGAGCTCGCCGGCCAGATTCCTCGCCTGCTGCACCGTCCACTCTCGCGTCGGGTGCGCGGTGACGCCGGTGACATGCATGCGCCTCGTGCCGTGTTCGAGAAACACCAACGCGTACAGACGTTGGCCGAACACGGTGTCGATGTGGAAGAAGTCCGTCGCGATGATGCCCTCCGCCTGCGCGGTCAGATACTCCCGCCAGGTCGGACCGCCTCGCCGCGGTGCCGGATCGATGCCCGCGCGGTCCAATATCTCCCAGACCGTCGAGGCGCCCAGGCGATGACCAAGCCGAACCAGCTCGCCATGGATCCGCCGATGTCCCCACCGCGGATTCTCTCTGGCAAGCCGGAGCACGAGCGCCCTGATCGCAGTCTGAGTGGTAGGACGCCCAGTGTGCCGACGCGCGGTGTAGTCCCACTTCCAGGACACGAACCTACGATGCCAGCCGAGCAACGTCCCAGGAGTAACCGGGAAAACCACCTTCCAGCGCGAGCGGTCCACCAGTCTCGACAGCGCGGCGAACCAGAACCGGTCGGGGGTCTCGTAACGGCGCGGCCCGGTCAACTGCCGACGAAGCACAACGTTCTCGTGCCGCAGCACCAGAAGCTCCGCATCCTTGGCTGCCTCACTGCGAAGCAGAACCACCGGAACAGACAGCAACTTGCAGACCACCTTGTACAACAGCGAAACGATCACCCGAACATGCTCGCAGCCGGGAGAACATCGCTGTTCAGAGCTGCGATGACTTTCCGGGCGGCACAGGATGCTCAACGGGGCTTCGCGCGGGCCGCGTGAACCCTAGAAAGCGTCGGCGCTGAACGGAAATCCGTAGACGGAAGGTTCCTCGCGTTCAGCCTGGACGCAAACCTTCTGCGCCTGCAGGCATGGATGACCTAGTGCTCGTTGTCCTTCGAGTTGTCGCGCCTGCCGTCGTGCTCGATCTCGAAGAAGCGGCCGAGGATCTTCACGCGGAACCTGCCACCGGGCCGGGACGCCACGGCCGTGATCAGGACGGCCGAGAGGAGGAGCGCCGCGAGTGCGGTGACAGGGGGCCATGAGGTCATGGCACTGAGAATCATATCCACGCCAGCTAGTATCGCGGGTATACACCACCCATCACACCAAACTCTACGGGTATTAACCCAGCGCGTAAGGTTTTTTACGACCAAACCGCGTGTCGTGTGGGTACAACTGCCGTTTGAGGCGACAGGCTTACCTGAAAGCAAAAACCGTCTAACTGGGGCTATCCCGTTATGCAGCACTATCTGCATAGTCTCGCGCTAGACCAATCCCGCTCTAAACTGGTTATGTGATTCTAGTCACTTAACTGCCTGGCGACCTCCTTGCGTGGTCCCCTTGACAGCGTTCGGCCTGTCCGCTCGTTCAGTGCACGGATGATCGCGGGTCGCTCGGACGGCTTGGTTCCGCGCAACGCCACGACCATGATCAGCACGCGCCCGGCGACCACGCCAAGCAGCGCGAGCTGCAGCGACGACTTTCCGGGCGGCACACGGTGACCTGCTGCTAGATCTCCTTCGACTCGCAGGTGGCGGCGAACCCCGCAGACCCACAGGAGGTTCACCCAGGCCGCCTCGGTGGCGTCGGCCGACACCTGCAGTTCGAATCCCAGTGCGTTCGGCCGACACTAATCGGTCTGCCTCCAATCCTGTCCCCCGCAAAGAATGTGACGTTGGTTCGCTCGGCTCGGCGCAGGGCAATCATCTCCACAGCGTCTTCGGTGGACACAGTGCTCGCAGGGCCGTGGCCACGAAGACAGGCTTTGACCGCGCGCAGGCAGCCGAGCGTCGCCTGCACTATTCCCCCCGGCGAGGACCAGCAGGTGAGCCGTAACGCTTCGGACAACCGCCCGATCAAACACATGCCCGTCGCACCGCTTTGCTACGTTGATCCGCTCACCCCAGCGTGGTGAGAGCAGGTGCGCCAACCTGCCCACCGCCCGAACGCCGTCACCACCTCCTCGAAGCAGGTCCATGTGGTGCCGACGTCCGCGGATCCGTTTCGGAGCGCACGATGACAAGCGGCGACAGACCCAGAGGTCACTTCTCACCGGTACGCCCGTTACTGGCCGGCGATGTTCTGGGCAACGACGTGGTAGCGGGTTTCGCCTGGCAGTCCTGCGGCAACGGGGAGCCATCGACACACCTGGACGATAAGTTGCTGCTGGTAGGCGACGAGAACCTGGACGTACCACCGGAACGTCCCGTACCGCAGACCTCGGAAGGAGCGGTGGCACGCGCTGCCATGCCACCAGCTGACCTGGGCGGTGGAGGTGTCCGCGACGCCGCTTCCGTAGACCCGACTGTGCCGCATCGAGTGGACGCGTTGCTGGACCTGCCTGGAGCGCCGTGGCAACCGGTCGCCCGGTCGTTGTTCGGCTCTGTGCACGCCACTGGACACCGGGTGTGGTTGTCAGGCGGTGTGGTGCGCGATGTCGTCAGTGGCGCGGGTGCACGGCAGATCAACGACCTTGACCTGTCCGGCACAGTTCCGGCTGGGAGGTTCAGCGACATCCTCTACCAGTCTTTGCGTGCGTCACGCATGGCGGAGTTCCCGACCAGCGTGACGCCGGGATCGTTGGTGTGTGCGGTCACACCGCCAGGCTCGAGGACGCGGTTGATCGAGTACAGGGGTCTGTCTACCGCAGGTTTTCGCTTCCCCGCTGTGGGCAGCAGTCTCCGGCAGGACGTCCGAGCACGTGACTTCACCTTCAACGCCTTGTTTTACGATATCTACAATCACGAGATCTTCGATCCGACTGGCAGAGGCATCGACGATCTTCTGGCCGTTGAACGGAAGTTCGTGGCCCTCAAGGAGACTGGTGACTCCTTCGCACGTGCCGAGGTGATCGTCCGCGCTCTCAAGTTCGCCATGCGCTGGATGCAGGACAGGCCCTCGAACGTCGACGGCATCAACTCCTGGCTTTCGCAAGGCGATCCCGCGCTGTGCGAAACCCTCACCAGCAAGCAGTGGCGTGCGCTCGACGAGCGTTATCGCAAGTCTGTGACGGGGCCGAAGGAGGATCAGCGGGCGTTCGCCGAACGTCTCGCGGCACCAGGCAGGGAGCTGCTCGAGAACCTGATCGGTGGTGCTCGATGACCGCAGTGCACCGCCCGCTCAGCGCCTGGATCTCTCATCTCGACGGATCGGCGCTTGAGCCTGTGAACGACGGGGACGACCGTCACGACGCCCGAGCTTTCACCTACTTCGATGAAGGATGGACTCGCACCATCGTGCGCTGCGGTCATGCTCACGCGCTCGCGCTGACCAACGGCTCCGCGACGGTGGTGGAACTGGACAACTTCGGCCGTCCCATCTTCGCCACGTCGAGCATCGCCGCCGCGGTCGAACGGGTCGAACAGAACTGGCCGCACGTGCATCCAGATCCGGTGGACTTCGCTGAAGCATCCATTCCGCTGCGCTATTGGCTGCTTCAGCGTCTCGACGAAGAGGGTTCACCACCGGACGAAGCGTTCGCAGTGCTGCCGTGGGAGTTGCTCGACCGTGCTCTCGCATCGCTGTTGATCACGCTCGACAATCCGGCGACGCCGGGAGAACTGGTCGAGATGAGGCACTGGCTCACCCCAGCGGTACGCGGTCTCACAGGGCCGCTGGAGCAGCTCGACCACGGGCTGAGAACCGGCGACGAGCACATCGCGCGGCTCGGCGCATCCGGACTGCTGGACAACCTGCGGCACATCCGGCTGACGCGGGTTCCTGCCAGCTCGCTAGTCGCGCTGTCGAAGCTCGTGTGGCGTCTCGCGACGAGCGATCCAGCGCTCGCTGAGGCGGAGCGTCTGATCCAGGCTCGAATTCACGACGCGTCAGCACCTCGAACGACGTCGAACCATCCTGCGGTGACGGAGATCGAGGTGCGGGTAGGAGCCGAAGGCAACCTGGACGAGCTGGTGAATCTCCGCAACTGGCTACACGCCTACGACCAGCTCGATGTACAGGTCAAGCTCGTACGACCTCCCACACTGTCCGGTCATCTGGGTGGTGCGGTGGAAGCCCTCGTCTTCGCCCTTTCAGCTCTTGATGTTGCTCCAGGCGGATTCGCTGTTCGGGTGTTCGCGAGGGCGCTGTCGACCTGGGTCGCACGTCGCAGGGTCCAGGTCGAGGTGACGCTCAGGGACACCGATGGTTCGGCAAGGACGGTCGTCGTCCCCGCCGACCACGATCCAGCCATGATCATCCGATCTCTTCTGATCGACAATCATGGCGCGTGAACAGGCTTTCCGGTTACCGGATCCACAGCGCACACGCGTCCTGCTCATCGGCATGTCGACCTACGACCAGGCCGACCTGCACGACTTGCCGATGGTGCCGAACAACCTCCAGGCGCTCAAAAGAGCCCTCACCGATCCGATGCTCGGCGGTTTGCTCCCCGAACACTGCAGGATCCTCCTGAACCCCGAACGTGTGCACCACCTGCTCGAAGCGATCACAAGGGCAGCCAGCGAGGCCGAGGATTTCCTGCTCGTGTACTTCGTCGGACACGGCGTTCTCGATGATGACGCGGTGTTGCGCCTGGCCGTGCGGGAGACGCGCAGCGAGTACCTTCGAAGCACTGCCGTCGACCTCCTCGACGTGAAGAAGGCCATTCGTCCCAGGGCGAAGCGCAGGGCGCTGGTCTTCGACTCGTGTTACAGCGGGCAAGCCGTCAAACGCCTGCTCGGTCCCGCCGAACCACTCGTGCGCGCCACGAGCTTGTTCGACGGCGTGTACGTGGTCGGGTCCGCCGGCGAGTACGACCCCGCGGCAGCGCCCGAACACGAGCGCTTCACCGTTTTCACCGGGGAGCTCGTCGACCTCCTTCGCGCCGGCGTACCAGAGAAACCCGCGCTGCTATCCCTGCACACCGTTTTCACCGAGGTACAAAGACGTCTGGCCAGCAAGGGGCTGCCGAGGCCCCGCCTCGGTTCCGTCGACACCGTCGGCGGGATGGCCCTCGTGCGCAACGCCGCCGCGGGTTCGGGCGGAACTGAACTCGCACCGCTGCCGGAGCAAACTCCGGCAGTGGACACCGAGCAGGTCGTGTTCCCGGAGGCGAAAGGGCCGGGGCGTCTGCTTGCGTACCTCGCCGCAGCAGCTGCCGCTGGCGGGCTTCTCGAACTGCTGGACCGCGTGCAGCCGCCTGTACAACAGGTCTCAGCCAGCACCTTCGCGGCATGCGTGTCGCTGTGGGCGTTGTGCGCCTTCTACGTCAACATCCGTATGCCAGCCCCGTATTCGTTGACGGTCAACCGCGATGTGCTGTCCCTGAGAGTGGGCCGAAAACGACACCTGGTGCAGTGGGAGAACATCGACAAGGTCGAGCTGGAACGCAGACCGAACGGAAGCTTCGATCTGCGTGTACGGCAGTCACGCAGTGCGATCCCAGTACGCACCAGCAGGTGGAAGGCGGGCCCACGACCATCGGACGACGGAGACGGGTTCTACATGGCCGAGATCCGCCGTCTCCGTGCTCGCGTCGAAGATGTCGAGTCCGCCTTGCAACGCTTCGGCGGCGCCGTGTGGCACCGCTGTCCGGACATCCCCACGACTCCCACACCAGTAAGGTTGCGCCGAACCCACTTCGCGACCAAACCGCGCCTTTTGACAGCGCTCGGGGTCTTGCTGCTTCTGGTCGGTCTGTCCCCCTTCGCAGCATTGGCCTCGCACCCAAACCCGTGGGCCGCGGTGCCGCTCTCACTGATCTCACTGCCCTGGTGTCTCCCCGGCGTGCTGGTACTGCGCGCCGCACACCGACCCGCCACGCTGGAACTAAGCACAGCCGGCCTGCGATATCGCCGAGGCGCACACGTCTTGCGACTGAACTGGGCCGACGTCGATCTGATCACGGCGATCGGGCGCCTCGGACCCGGTTTCGGTCCAAAGTTTCTCTACGTGCGCCGACGCGGATCGGTCGACGGCCGCGGCGAGCTGCTGTGCGACGTCTTCTCGTTGTGCACCTCTAAAGACTCCATCTTCAAGGCGATCGCCACCACCGCGGGCGATCGGTGGCAACCCGGCTTCCGGCTGGACACTGAGGTTCGCCGCGACCAGAACGGCACGATCTTCGGAGGCAGAACGGCTTCCGCGCGAACCGCAGTCGCCGCTGCGCTCGCTGCGGCCGTCTCAGCGACGTTGCTTTGGGCGCTTCCCCTTCAGGAACACCCGCAGAACAGCAGTGCGCTTTGGGCGCCAGCAGGGCTCTTCTGCAACCTCCTGCTGCTGGCGAGTTTAACCGGCTGTTCACTCCTGGTGCGGTCCAGGTGCACCCTCACACTGGATCCCACCGGCATCACAGTCCAGAAAGGACGTCGAGCCGCGAAGCTTCCTTGGGCGCAGATCAGACACATCCGAGTGATGAAGATGCAGAAGGTGATCCGGCAGAAGCATCGCAGTCCTCGCGTGAGTACGGTGAACGCGATCCAGGTCTCGCTGACCTCCAACCAGGAGAAGGCACCCGCGTCATGGCTATTCGCACCTTGTTTCAGGCGCGTCAACGACATCATGATGGTCTGCCCGGTAGACGCGCTTTCCTTTCACCTCAACGCATCGGCGTCCACGCTCGATGCGGAGCTCGCCAGATTCGCCGGACCGCAGCGGTGGCTGCCTCCGGTGACGCACGACAGGACATAACGGTGGCCGGGCGCGTCGCAGGCGCCCGGTTTTCGGCATGGAGGTCATCAGCCCGTCTTTGCGAACGTCGTATGTAAGGTTGTGCCGGTGGTGTGGGATGCCGAGATCGACCGGCTGCGCCTGTGCGTGCCGAAAACCTCATCCATGCAGGTTAAGCGGCTCAGTGATACTCATGGATGACTCCGCCGAGACGGTCCTGTCGATCTGCGGTGAGCCTTCGATCTGGGCGGGCTCGAGTGGCTGCGGCCGGGTTCGCGGGGGTGCTGCGGCGGCGAGTGATCGGCGAGTTCGGTGCTCGTTGTAGTGCCGCTCGTACTCGCGCAGCGCGTGCCACAGGCGAGCCTGATTCCAGATCAGCGCGCGGTTCAACAGTTCGCAGCGAAAGTCCCGGGCCCCAGTCGCCAGAACTTAGCGACAAAAGATTGAATCGCGTCGACTGGCCCTCTATACTAGGTTCGAGCTATCCAATAGCACATGAACACACAAACTGCGCAAGCTTGCTACATATGGGAACTCAAGTCCCCCCTCGGACACGAGCGTTATTCACCCTCACGGGGTTGATGGAGACATCAGCTTCGTGGGGGTTTTGCTTGTACCGAACTTGCAGGTCTATCGCCTCGTACAGCTCTTCGAGTCTCGTCGGCGCACTGCCTCTCAGTGCCGCGCTGACGTCTCCTATCAGATCGATCGCCGCGTAAATCTCAGCGACGTCCACCTCCACCGGTGCTGGGACGTTGTCCTGTGGGGTGCCAAAACACGGCTCAACTTGCCTGACCTGCGGATCACGCTGCTGCGGGTTCGTACTCGTTGATCAAGCCGCCGAGCACTCGCCGACGACGTACGGATCTACAACCTGGCCCTGCGATGGGGTGATCCGGTAGCGGCGGAGCGTGGCCCCGCGCTCTGTGTGGCCGTCGGTGGTTGTAGTGGGACACGTAGCGGTTCAGCACTGACGTCAGATGATGCTCGTTGATGATGAGCAGCCGGTCTGTGAGCTCACGCCTCACGGTGCCGACGAACCGCTCGGCGTAACAGTTGGCCCGCGGACATCGCGGTGGGATCTTCACGACGTCGATGCCGGCGTCCGCGAGAACAGAATCAAACGACGCCACGAACTGGCCGGCCCTGTCACGAACCAGGAAACGAAAGTCGTTCGCCCGGTCTTCCAGCCCCATGAGGAAATTGCGAGCCTGCTGCGTAGTCCACGGGCCGTCGGGGTTGGTGGTAGTGCCGAGGATGTGGACGTAGCGGGTGCCGACCTCCATCACGAAGAACACGTACACCCGCTTCAGCGTGACGACGCAGTCGACATGGAAGAAGTCGCACGCCAGCATGCTCGCCGCCTGGACACGCAGAAACCGCCGCCACGACGTGTCGGAGCCCCGTGTCGGCGAAGGCGGAATCCGAAGCCGTTTCAGCACACGACGAACAGTCGACGCGGCCGTCCGATGACCAAGCTTGAGCAGCTCACCTTGGATACGGCGGTAACCCCAGCCCGTGTTCTCCCGCGCCATCCGCTCGATCAACGCCACCACGGTCTCATCGACCCGCGGTCGCCCAGCCCGGTTCGGATAGGTCCACTTCGTCGCGACCAGGCGCCGATGCCACCGCAGAACGGTGGCCGGAGACACCAACCGGTGCTCTCGCAGCCACACCGGTAACCGCCGCACCAACGCGGACAGCACTGCACGATCAGCCCAATCCAACCGCGGACGACCATGAGTACGGCGCAACAACGCGACCTCATGCCGCAACACCAACAACTCGACGTCCTTCGACGCTGACGACCGGCCGAGCAGGACCAGCCAGCCACCCAACTGGACAAAAACGAGGTACAGCAGTCGCAGCGCCACACCCACGATCATGCCGACCGAACGACAGCACCCGACCACCGCAGCTCAACGCATGTGTGCAGAGTTCTGGCACCCCACAGGTCTGGTGCCGCGGGCGTGGCGGCGGGACACACCCCGACAGCACCAGGCCACTACGCGGCCGAACGCACCAAGAACGCGAAAAGTCCCTACTCCCGCACCCGCAGTGGCCTATATCAGGTTGGGCTGAGCTGAGCGAACTCTCCTTCGATGTTGACCTCGATCGTGTCGAAGAAGTTGAAGTTCTCCGAGTGGGTACGGGAGATGTGGGCCAGGACCTTGTCGCGAAAAGCCCTTGGCCCGCCACTGCGGGAAGCGGTGGCGGGCTAAGGGCCGTACTTGGGAACGGACGGCTGAGCCGTCATCGTGGTGCGCTGAGGCACGAGGCTCACCCCGTGCCTCAGCGCTGGTTGTCCGCGTCCGTCCAGGTCGAAAGGATCACGGCGCGGCTGGAACTGGGCGTGGTGGAGGGCGATCTCGAGATCGTGATGATCGGCTGCTTGTGCAGCGGATCATGTTGGTTGTCAGACGTGCATTCGCTGCCGGGCAGCCACGATTGTGCCGTTAATGCCGCCTGCCCACCTAGCGTTGATCATGTAGGCGAGGGCTCCGGCGGCGGCGGCCATGATTCGAACGTTCGCCGTGTTGACGACCCACTGCTGCACCCTGGTGAGCAATGCGCCCAGCTGAGCCGCGGTGGCACCACCGGTGAGGCATGCCACCAGCCCCTGAACGACCTGGAGATCCGCGGCCGACCTGTCTGGCGTCCAGACCTGGTACACCACGTGGCCCGCTACTCCGCCGATGCATCCGCCGATCGCGGCGGCAACCGCAGGGACCGTGCCTCCTGTGACTGAGGTGAGGAACGCAGTGGCGAAGGTGGTGACAGCGAGCGCGGCGGCGACACCTGCCGCTGCGGCCAGGAGCTCCTGTGCCCACCGCGGCACGGAGGACAGCGCGCGGCCCCGGTGCGGAGCGACCTTCTGCTCGAGACAGCTTCCCGAGGGAACGCCCGCCACGTCCGAGTACCCCCACACCGTGAAGGTGTTACCACCGTTGTGGTTGACGTAGGTGTTGAGCCTGGGCCGGCCGGTGCCGTTCGACTTGCCGTTGAGCTTGCGGTACACCTGCGCGAGGTTCGCGGCCTCCGTCGCACTGCTCGCGTTGATGTCGTAGCGATGACTCACGCGGCAAGAACCCTGCGAGTTGACCGCGATGACCTCGTCTTTCTTGACGGGAGTCGAGTGCTGCGGAGCGGCCTCGGCGACGCCCTGGACCAGGGTGGCGAACAGCGCTGCCGCCGCGACGAGTACAACGGCAGGGCGGCCGGCTGCGACCTTCAGCGATCGCGGCCGACGTCGAGATGATGGTGATGCGGCTTCGGTAGCGTCCATTGCGGATACCTCCTGAGCAGGGCTGACTGACAGCGATAACCCTCTCTTTCCGAGGAGACATGGGGATCCGCTTGGGCACCTAGCTTTGAGCAAACCAAAACGGCCGCTCTATACCACGCTATGCCCGGCTTCCGCAAGCGCGAGAACGCGTAACTTTTACGATAATCAACGCCCTGGGGCACGAAGGCGGCCACTTGTTTCACAGTCCCGCCGCACCGCTTCTCAGCACCAGCAGGCGCCTACCCGCCAGCGTGATCTAGCCCGCGCGGCGAAGGCTTCTTGACGTTGGTCACGCTGAGGCCCACTTGGTGGACTGGACGGCGATCTCGACCCTTGAACGCACGCCCAGCTTGGTGATGATGTGACTGACGTGGGTCTGGACAGTTCTGCGTGAGAGGAACAAAGTGGTCGCGATGGCGGGATTGGACAGTCCGTCGGCGACCAGAGCGGCGACACGTTTCTCGGTCGAGGTGAGCGCTTCCCAGCCCGTCGTGGGCTTGGTCGTGCGAGCGGGCGAACCCGTGCGCACGCCCAAGTTCCGCAGCACCGCAGTCGCCCGTCGGATCTCGTGCTCGGCACCGAGCATCCGGTACACCTCCGCCGCCGCAGCCAGTCTGCTGCGCGCGCCGGCTGAGTCTTCACGCGCGGCGCAGGCGAAGGCAGCGTCGGCGCTGGCGTCCGCGAACAACGGCAGATATCCGGCCTCGCGGTAGAAGTCCGCGCACGTGTCGAGCGTCGTTACGTCACCATCGGTCAAAGCCACACACCACCTGGCAGCCGTGCGCCTGGCGCCGTCCTCCTCGCCTTCTGCATCCGCAGCGGCCGCTTCGATTCCGGCGCGCACCAATTCCTTTCTGTCCGCTCTTAGCGCTGTCCGTACGATCCGCGTGATCCAGCGGTGCCGGATGTTCGCAAGGTCCACGTTTTCCGCCGCGAGAAGATGCGCCATCACCTGGGCGAGCTCAGCGGCTTGATCGTTCTGAGCGAGCATCTCGGCCTGGGCGAGACGGGCGTAGACCAGGGCGATCTGCGAGAAGGCATCCGTTCGCGGTGTGGTGGACATGTGGCCGAGCCACGTCGCGGCTTCGTCAAGGCGGCCACGACGAGCGGCGATCAGGGCCGCCAGCCCGAGTCGGATGTGCCTGCGGTTGAGGTATGGATCATCGACCGCTGTCGGGATGTCGAGCTCGCTGATGGCATCGTCCCAGCGTCCGGTCCGAAACAGGTGCCCTGCGGCAGCCAGCGCCAGATTCACCGTCGAGCTGGACGAGGTGAGGTCCGCGGCAATGGTCTGCGCCGCTTGCAGCGAGGACTCAGCCTCGCGTGCGTTCTCCGACCACGCGGTGCGATTCCCGAGCAGCACCAGCTTCAGGTCCGCCAGCTGCAGGTCACCCAGAGCGTCAAGCGCTGCATCGACCATCCTCACGGCGCGCCGGTACCGCCCGGCCTGCCATGCTGCCAGCGACAGTGCGTGATAGGCGTAACCTTCGGCGAACCCGTCTGGACGCACTCGAAGGGTCTGCAACACCTCGTGCGCCTGCTCGCAAGCCTGCTCGGCTTGCCTGCTCCCAAGCAGGCCCAGACAGTACAGCGCCCGCAGTCGGTTCGTCCACAACGGACACGCCTCGGACATGGCATCGGAGATGACGCCGAGCGCGTCCGGAAACTGGCCGGTGGACAGCAGGCTGTATCCCAGCATCCACGCCAATTCGGCTGCCCGTGCCGGTGGAGGCCGACGAGTCAGCGTTCGCCGGCCCACCCGTGTCACCACGTCGAACGAGCGCTGACTGAACGCGGAGGCGGCCAGCACGAACTCGAGGCCGTCGCGACCAGGTGCGCGGACCAGTCCGCGTTCGAGGACCCTGGTGATCAACTCTTCGGCGACGGACGGCATGCGGGTGGCGAGAGCCTCGCCATGTTCGACGAGCCAGTTCACAACCCAAGCGTCGGCGCTCTCCGAGGCGGACATGAGCTGCGCGACAACACGCTCGATCGGCGTTGCCACACGGTGCAGCGCCTCGGCCATGTGCCGGTGCAGTGCCGCGCGGACTGTCGCGGGCATCGAGAGGTACACGCAGTCGCGGATCAAGCCGTGACGAAATATCAGTTTCTGCTCGTGTTCAGCAAGCACACCCGCACGCACCGCCTCGTCGAAGCTCGGCAACAAGTCAAGAACCGAGCGCCCGGTGACCGCCGCGAGATCGGAGACAACGAAGCCGTGGCCGAGCATGCTGGCAAGGCGGAGCATCTCCCGTGTATCCGCGGTCAGGCCGTTCACGCGATCTGTGATCACCCCCGACAACGAGGCCACTGGACGAGTCTCTGTGTCGGAGATGTCCACGATCTCACCGTCCAGAGCCAGAGACCCCGCGCGCCGCACAGCGTCAACGACCTCCCGGACGTAGAGCGGGTTTCCTCCTGCCGCGGCAATGGCCTCCGTTAGACGCGGACCTACGATGTGACCAGCGAGCCGGCTGGCCAACTCTCCTGCTTCCGTCGCCGACAGCGCCTGAAGCTCCAGCGTCGTCCCGCCATGCCGTTCGAGAACGTCACGCAGCTGGGAACGTTCAGGCCAGTCCGTCGTGGAGCGACAGGTACCTACCAGCAGCAGCGGTGCCTGGGTGGTCACGCTGACAAGCCGTGCCCAGGCAGCGATGCTTGCCTTGTCCGCCCACTGCAGATCATCCACCACCAACACGGTGGGCGCGATCACGCACAGTTCGTCGACCGCGGCCAGAATGCGCTCCGTAAGTACGAGCACAGGGTCGGGTAGAGCCCATTGCCGCACCGACTCCGGTTGTGTTCGATCTGCGCCATCGGAGATGCTCGGTCCACCGGCAGGTGGTCGCGACAGGCCGACGCTGTCCAGCAGAACGCGCAACGGAAATCCAGTCGTCAGCTGATCAGCAGTGCCCCTCATCACCTGACACGAAGACGCCGCTGCCTGGGCGGCGATGATGCCGGCCAGATGAGTCTTGCCGATCCCCGGCTCACCCTCGACGAGTATCGCCTGACCGCGTCCGTCCACCAGCCCAGCCACTGCTGTGGTGACCGCGTCCAGTTCACAGCGTCGCCCAATCCACGTCACATCGTCAGGCACAGAGCCAATGCCGAGCACTGATGAACCATAGCGATCGCACGGAAGGACCGCCCGGAGCGAGCCGTGCGGGAGCTGGCACGAGCCACTTCTCAAACAGCTGTAGTCGCTGGGTTGGCGGGCATGCTGATTTCGGATGGTGTCGGCTATCCGTAATCGAGACGTGACTAGCTTGGCTGCTGCCGGCGGTCGGATGTAGCGCTACCTTCGCGCCCTGGTAGCAGCCTGAAACCTTTGCGGACATGCGCAGTAGCGGGTAGCGGCCCAAGGAGCGGCGCACACCGTTCCCCAAGGCTCGTAGGCCTGCAGGACCGGAGGACCGGAGGACGAGGCTGCCTGAACGTCGTCCACTGCCCGCCGCTACCGCACCGGGCCGTACTCCCTCAGCGAGGCTCTGCGGCGCTGCAATTTGCAAAGTCCATCGAGTTCCGCGTGGTCGGGTCTGCTGCACGAGTGGGTGACAGTGTGACCTGTGGGGTGCAAAAACATGGCTCAACGGTCTTAACCTGCGGATTAAGCGGCCGGGAGACGTAGCGGTTCAGCACTGGCTTCAGGTGCCGTTCGTTGATGATCAGCAACCGATCCGTGAGCTCGCGTCTGACGGTGCCGACGAACCGTTCCGCGTAGCAGTTCGCCCGCGGACATTGCGGTGGGATCTTCACAACGTCGATGCCGGCGTCCGCGAGAACGGAATCGAACGACGTCGTGAACTGGCCAGCCCTGTCACGAATCAGAAAACGAAACTCGCTGGCCCGGTCGTCCAGCTCCATGAGGAAATTGCGCGCCTGCTGCACCGTCCACTCTCGCGTCGGATGCGCCGTGACGCCGGTGAGGTGCAGGCGCCTGGCGCCTGGTGCCGTGTTCGAGAAACGCCAGCGCGTACAGGCGTGCTCCGACCACTGTGTCGATGTGGAAGAAGTCCGCCGCGATGATCCCCTCGGCCTGCGCGGTCAGAAACTCCCGCCACGTCGGGCCGCGTCGCCGCGGCACCGGATCGATGCCCGCGCGGTTCAGGATCTCCCAGACCGTCGAGACACCCAGGCGATGACCAAGCCGAACCAGCTCGCCATGGATCCGCCGATGACCCCACCGCGGATTCTCTCTAGCAAGTCGGAGTACGAGCGCCTTCATCGCCGCTGCGGTCGATGGACGCCCGGTTCGTCGGCGCGCGGTGTGATCCCACTTGCGAGCGATGAACCTGCGGTGCCAGTCGAGCAACGTCCCTGGGGTAACCGGGAAGACCTCCTGCCAGCGCGAGCGGAGCACCAGTCTCGACAGCGCCGCGAACCAGAACCGGTCCACGTGCTCGTAACGAACCGGACCAGTCAACTGCCGACGTAGCACAACGTTCTCGTGTCGGAGCACCAGAAGCTCCGCATCCTTGGCTGACTCACCCCGAAGCAGCACCGCCGGAACAGACAGCAACTTGCACAACACCTGGTACAACAGCGAGCCGATCATCCAGACATGCTCGCAGCTGGGAGAACCTCACCGCTCAGAGCAGCGATGACTTTCCGGGCGGCACAGGCTCGCACAGCTCGGCATCGGCGGCAAAGACGAGGCATGAATACGCGTGGTGCGGCTTCACGCTGAGATCGACGCGTTCACCGCGCCGCGCCTGAGCCCGCCGGTCTTGCGCGCTGCCGCGGCCCACTGCGCGAACGGCTCGGGCAGCGGGCCGCCGCACGAGAGCGTCGCCGCAGACCACCCGGCGGCACACCCACCGACCGGCCGGGCGGCCGTATCACGCGGCACCGCACAGGGTGGTCGACCAGCAACGTTCGGGACGACGGCGAATCGCACACGTCCGCGGCGATGGTGACGGAGCAGCTCGCAACCGGGGAAGCGTCGCCTCGCATTCTCACCAGAGCAGGCAACTGCGGCACGCGGTTGGGTGAGCCCTGGTCGACGGCGTCCCATGGATGATTTGGTGAGGGCCCTGGTGCAGCGGGAGGCCACAACTTCAGCAACTGGACTTCACCGCGTCCCAGGGCGCTGGACGACGTCGTGAACACGATCAACCGGAGTGGCCGGGCCGACCCGAACCCATCCCGCCCGATCAGGGTGGGACCCCCTTCTTCGCCGGTGTCCTGCGCGGGATGCCGGCGCGAGCGTTCACTCGGAGAAGTCAACGGGTGTGCAGCTGGCGCAAACCGTTGATGATCAGCTCCAGCCCGAAGGCGAACTCGTCCTCCAGCGGCACCGGCAACGAGTCCGCGACCGCAAGGGTGGCCGGATACTCCGCTGACGAGAGATTGTGGAAGTGCTCCGACACCTGCTTCTGCTCGGCCCCGTTCCCTGATCCGGCGAGCTGGATGGCGAAGCCCAGGACGTAGCGCGCGAGCGTCGCGTAGGCGCGCGCCGCGAGACTCGGGGACAGTCCACCGTCGAGCAGGACAGCCAGGCAGCGTTCCCGCAGCATCATCGCGTTCGGACCGATCGGCGTCTCTTCGATCAGCAGGGGTGCGACCTTGCGATGCTTGCCCAGCGTGTCGAACATCGCCTGACTGAGCGCCCGACAGGCCTGGTCCCAGCTCATCCCCGCAAAAGCGTCGGAATCGAGTTCGACCTCGCCGAGGACGCGATCGACCACGTGCCCGATGAGCACTGCCCGGTTGGTGAAGTGGCGGTACAGCGTGGCCGTGCCGGATTCGAGGCGTTGCGCGAGGGTCCGCATGGACAGGGCCTCGGCGCCTTCCTCGTCGACGAGTTGCAGCGCCGTGGCGAGGATCCGGTCCAGCGGGACGGCGGGACGGCCACGTGAGCGCCGGGTGGACTCGGTGCCGGCGGCGGGCAGAGACGAACTGGTCACAGGCATCAGTATCACCTCCGGTTGACACCTCGCACAATAACGGCAACACTGTTGCCATTATGAAGAGCAACCACAACCCCACCTCCGACACCGAGATCGTCTCGGTGAACGGCCTGCGCGTTCACTACAAACGAGCAGGTCAGGGGCCAACGTTGGTGCTGCTGCACGGCAGCGGGTCGTCGTTGGAGGGCTTCGAGCGGGTGGCGGCGCTGCTGTCGTCGTCCTACGACGTGATCCGTCCGGACCTGCCCGGCTTCGGACGGACCGGGCCACGGCCGGACCGCGACTACCGCGTCCGGACGTACGCGCGAACGGTCGCCGACTTCATGACGGCGTTGCAGGTGCCGCACTTCGCGGTGGCCGGGAACTCGTTGGGCGGCAACATCGCGTGGAACCTGGCGTTGGACGCCCCGGAGCGGGTCGACGGGCTGGTGCTCGTCAACGCCACCGGCTATCCGGAGAAGTCACTGCCCGCCGGGTTGAGACTCGCTCGGAATCCGCTGCTGCGCCCGGTGTTGCGGCGATGGCTCCCGCGCGGCGCGACCGAACGAGGGCTGCGTGAGGCGGTCGGCCCGAAGTCGTCGATCGTGGACGACGCCATGGTGGACCGGGTGTACGCGTTGACGAGCCACCCGGGGAACCGGTCGGCGTTCGTCGACTTCGCCAACACCGACCAGCCGGACCGCAGCGGAGAGATCACGCGGATCAAGGTCCCGACGCTGGTGCTGCGCAGCGCCAAGATCGACGGGCAGCACTTCGCCCGCGACATCCCCGGCGCCCAAGAGCGCGTGCACCCCGATGGCGGGCACCTGCTTCCAGAGGAGTACCCGGACTGGGTGGCTGCGGCGATCGCCGAGTTCCTGCCCGCGAAGGAGGAGCGGCGATGAGGTACTTCATCGCGTCCGATGAGGACCGTCGACTCGACGCGGCAACACGGCGCACACTGCGGGGCAGTTACGTCGAGCTGTCCGACGGTGTGACGCACTACGAGCTGGCCGGTCCCGACGACGGCGCACTCGTCGTGCTCGTCGGCGGCATCACCATTCCGCTGTCCTACTGGGACAAGACCGCCGAGCAGCTGCACACCCGAGGACTGCGCACCCTTGCCTACAGCGCCTACGGGCGCGGCGGTTCCGACAGGGTGCGCGCCACCTACGACGAGGCGTTGTTCGTCCGGCAACTGGCCGAACTGACTGCGACCCTGGACCTCACGCCACCGTGGCACGTGGTCGGCACGTCGATGGGTGCGCTCGTCGCGATGGCCTACACGAACCGGTATCCCGAGGCCGTGGCCACGCTCACCATCGTCGGGCCGGCCGGACTGGGCCCCCGTCCCCTGCCGCAACGGTTGCTGCGCAACGATCTCGTGAGCGGGTTCGTCGCCAGGCGCTTCGGCCGCAAGTTGCTGGAGGGGCACCTCGGGCACAACGTCCGCGACCCAGCGCTGTCCGCCGAACTGGTCACGATGGTGCGCGACGCCTACCGCTGCGAGGGCTCGCTCTACTCGTTCTTCCAGACCCTGCGGGACTTCCCGTTGTTCGAGCGGCAGGAACTCTTCCGACTGACGGGTGAGCTGGGCATCCCTGCCCTGCTCGTGTGGGGCGACGACGACCAGGTCACCCCGATCACCCATCTCGACACCGTCACCGAGCTGCTGCGCCCACGACAGACACACGTCATCACCCAATGCGGCCACATGGCTCCCTTTGAACGGCCTCACGACGTCAGCGATCTGCTCGCCTCGTTCACCGTTCCCCACCCAGATCGGCTCTGACCATGAACGACCCCAACACCTCCCGAATCATCGACGTGCTGATCGCCGGTGCCGGCCCGACCGGCACCACGCTGGCGATCGACCTCGTGCGCCGCGGCGTGAACGTCCGCATCATCGACAAGGCCCCGCACTCGTTCGAAGGCTCACGCGCCAAAGGCATCCAGCCGAGGACACTCGAGGTGTTCGACGACCTCGGCGCGATCGACGAGGTTCTCGCGGCCAGCAGCGACTACCCGCGCCTGGGCATCCACCTCGGACCCGTCGCCGCACCGTGGCGCATGTTCCGCAACCGCGACCGCACCTCCGGCGTTCCCTACCCCAACACCCGGCTGATTCCCCAGTACCGCACAGACAGCGTGCTGCACGACCGGCTCGAGCAGCTGGGCGGAAGGGTCGAGTACGGCCGCGAACTCGTCGAGCTCGTTCAGGACAGCACGTCGGTCACCGCGACGACGACCGGGGACGGCGGCACCGAGAAGATCACGGCACGCTATCTCGTGGGAGCCGAAGGCGGTTCGAGCGCCGTGCGCAGCCAACTCGGCCTGAGCTTTCTCGGCACGACCGACGAACAGGACCGGATGCTGATCGTCGACGCCGTCACGACCGGTCTGTCCCGCGATCGCTGGCACGTCTGGCCGGGCGTGAAGGGCCGGTTCGCAGGGGCCTGCCCGCTGCCGCACAGCGACCTGTTCCAGTGGATGATCCGTCTGGCCCCGGACGAGGAACCCCCGGTGGGAGTGGAGGCGATCACCCGGCGGATCCAGGCCCACACCCGCAACCGGAACATCGAGCTGAGCGACATCCGTTGGCGGTCGGTGTTCCGGCCCAACATCCGCCTGGTGGAGGCCTACCGGCGCGGACGGGTCTTCCTCGCTGGCGATGCCGCGCACGTGCACACCCCCGCCGGCGCGCAGGGCCTCAACACCGGCATCCAGGACGCCTACAACCTCGGCTGGAAACTCGCCCAGGTCCTCGCCGGAGCCGATCCGCGGCTGCTGGACAGCTACGAGGCCGAACGCCTGCCGATCGCCGCAGGCGTGCTCGGCCTGTCCACGCAGAAGTACGAAGGCATCGCGAAGCTCGACCCGTCGAGCCTGCGCCGCGGCAAGGACGAACAGCAGTTGTCACTGACCTACTACGGCGGCCCGCTCGCACCCACCGACTGCGATCGCACAACGACACTGCAGGTCGGCGATCGTGCGCCGGACGCCGAACTGCTCGGCACGGACGGCACACCGGTGCACCTGTTCGACACCTACCGGGGTCCCCACTTCACCCTCGTCGCCTACGGCCCGGATGCCGCCGCTGCGAGCGAGGAGCTCGAGTGGCCAAACGCGGGGGCGCCGCTGCGGCGTGTCGCCGCCGATGCCGGGGAAGACTTCCGCCGCATCTACGGGATCGAGGGTGACGCCCTGCTGCTCATCCGGCCCGACGGTTACATCGGGCACATCGCCACCCGGAACTTCCTCACCTCGATCCAGACCGCCGCCCGCGCGCTGACGCCCGTGGCCCAGCAGGAGACCGTCCGATGACCCGCATCCTGCTGCGCGGCGCGCAGGTGATCACGATGGCGCCGCACCGGCCCGACGCCGAACGATGCGACGTCCTCATCGACGGCGACCGCATCGCCGGGGTTGGCGACGACTTCGACGACACCGGTGCGGAGATCGTCGACGTCACGGACCGGATCATCATGCCCGGCCTGGTCAACGCCCACCTGCACACCTGGCAGACCGCGCTGCGCGGTGCAGGCGTCGACTGGACGCTCGCGGACTACCTCGGTCGCATGCACGGCACCGTGGCCGAGCACTACCGCCCGGAAGACATGCGCGTCGGGACGCTCGCCGGCGCGCTGAGCCAGCTCGACCGCGGCACCACGACCCTGGGCGACTGGTGCCACAACACGCCCACACCCGAACACACCGACGCGGCGATCGACGGCCTGCTGTCGTCCGGCATCCGCGGGGTCTTCCTGCACGGCACCCCGTATTCCGCCGCCGACGCGGCCCACCCGGTGAGTGAGATCGACCGGCTGCTCGACGGCCCGGCCGGCACCCACGCGTTGCTGACCTTCGGTGTGGCCGTCCGCGGCCCGCAACTGTCCACTCCGGACGTCGCGGTCATCGACTTCCGCGTGGCCGCCGAGCGCGGGCTCGTCGTGTCGATGCACCAGAGCGGCGGAGTGCCGGGGCCGGGGTGGGAGGCGGTGCGGACGGCCGGACTGCTTAGCCCTTCGACCAACGTCGTGCACGGCGCCGGGCTCACCGACGAGTGGATCAAGATCCTGGTCGACGCAGGGGCGAGCGTCACGTGCACGCCGGAGAACGAGCTCGGCCAGGGCCACGGCTCCCCCGTCACCGGACACCTGCTCCAGCTGGGCGCCGCACCGTCGCTGGGCACCGACACCGACGCGGTCACCCCCGCTGACGTCCTCTCCGCCGCCCGGATCGCGCTGGCCCACCAGCGCGGCCGCGACCACGACCACCATCGGCAGACCACCGGCGCGTTCTCCCTCACCGCCACGATCACCGCCAAACAGGCGCTGTCCTGGGCGACGGTCGAAGGCGCCCGAGCGCTCGGCCTCGACGACCGCGTCGGCAGGCTCGAAACGGGCATGCAGGCCGACCTCGTCGTCATCGACGGCTCCGCGCCGAGGCTGTGGCCGATCACCGATCCGGTCGCGACGGCGCTCTACGCGAGTTCCGGCGACATCGAGGCGGTCATGATCGCCGGACGCTGGCGCAAACGGCAGCACGCCCTCGTCGACGTCGACCTCGACGCCCTGAGAGGACAGCTCCAGGAGTCCGCGGGTCACCTCCTGCCCAACCTCGTGGACTGACCGCTGCTGTTCCTGTGCGGCAGGCTCAAGAGGATCTTCGTGGACGCTGCCGGAGCTCGGGCGTGCAGACCGCGACACCGCCCAGTCGACGTCTGCCTCGTCAACATCCTCAACTCGCACCGGGGTGATGAGAGGCAGCCGCGCCCAGGTTCGCCGGCGCGGCTGCCTCTCGTCACCGAAGTCCGCTCAGCACGTTCACACCGCGGGCGCCACCGCCTTCACCTCGGCGCTCTCCGGGTGTTCTGCGCGCGGTTGCCGCAGAAGGAGCCCGGCGACAAGACTGATGATCGCCGCCACCGCCATGTACACCGCGATGGAGAGCCAGGTGCCGGTCGACTCCAGCAGTGTCGCGCTGATGGCCGGTGCCAGCGCGTTGCCGAAGATGGTGCCGAAGGTGAAGCCGATGGCCATGCCGCTGAACCGCAGCGACACCGGGAAGGCCTGGGAGAAGAACACCGGGAACATCGCGAAGTTGGCCGCGTAGCCGCCGAACAGCAGGGCGAAGCCGAGGAACATCAGGATCGGGTCCTTGGTGTGGAGCAGGGGGAACCACACGAACGGGAAGACGGCCATCGCGGCGGCGCCGGCGGTGAAGACGGTGCGCGGTCCGATGCGGTCGGCGAGCCGGCCGTAGAGCGGTGCGCTGATCACGACCACCACCAGGCCGGGCAGGATCACGCTCAGCATGGTGGTCGTGCTGATCTGCAGTGCGGTCTTGCCGTACGTGAGCACGTAGATCGACCCCACGGTGATGCTGACCCCCGCGCTGATCGTCGCGAGGGTCACGAGAGCGACGGTGCCGCCGCACTTGCGCAGGACGTCCACGAGCGGCAGCTTGCGGACCGCACCGGTTCCCTTGGCTTCCTCGAACTCGGGGCTCTCGTGAAGCTTCACCCGGATCACGAACCCGGTGACCACGAGCAGGAAGCTCGCCAGGAACGGGATCCGCCAGCCCCACGAGAGGAGGTCTTCCTCGGGCAGCTGCGACACCAGCAGGAACGCGATGTTGGCCAGGATGGTGCCGACGGCCGTGCCGGTGTTGAGGATTCCGCCGAAGAAGCCGCGCCGGTGTTCGTCCGCGTGTTCGACGGTGAGGAGCACCGCGCCGCTGGACTCACCGCCGAACGACACACCCTGCACGACGCGCAGGACGACCAGCAGCACGGGTGCGGCGATCCCCCACTGGCCGTAGGACGGGAGCAGCCCGATCGCGGTGGTCGCGAGACCCATCATCACCAACGTGGTGACCAGGATGAACCTGCGGCCCATCCGGTCGCCGAGGTGGCCGAACAGCAGGGCGCCGAAGGGACGTGCGACGTAGCCGACACCGAAGCTGGACAACGAGATGAGCGTGCCGACGAGCGGGTCCGCGGCCGGGAAGAAGATCTTCGGGAACAGCAGCGACGCCGCCAGGCCGTAGAGCACGAAGTCGTAGAACTCGATCGTGGTCCCGAACCACCCGGCCAGCGCGGCCCTGGCCGGTTGCCGGTGCGGTTGTGTACCAGTGGACATGTCTGCCTCCGAGCGAGCTGGGCGAGTTGACGTACCTTTGCCCCGCGACGGGATCGCGACAACGCGCCGGTTCAGTGAGCGGACCGGGTCAGCGGGCGAACCGGTGCAGGAACGGCAGCACCGCGGCCGCCACCTCGTCGGCCTTGTCCTCCATGAGCGCCACCGTGCCGCCCCCGATCACCGTCCGGTG
This sequence comes from Lentzea sp. NPDC055074, assembly GCF_053608005.1. Taxonomy (NCBI): domain Bacteria; kingdom Bacillati; phylum Actinomycetota; class Actinomycetes; order Pseudonocardiales; family Pseudonocardiaceae; genus Lentzea; species Lentzea sp. NPDC055074. The sequence goes on along the minus strand of NZ_JBSGUQ010000002.1, from coordinate 100,617 downwards.
CACGACCTCGGCCGCGCTCAGGTTGCGCGCCAACGGTTCCAGAGCGGGCAGCGCGAACGGGTCGTCGGCGCCGCCGAGCAGCAGGACAGGTGCGGTGACGCGGCCGATCCGCCGTTCCATCTCGTACCTGGCGCACGCGAGGTGGCCTTCGCGGGGATCCACGCCGGGAGCCAGCGCGTCGCGCACGAACCGGTCCAGCAGGCCGGTCGCCGCGGGCGGGTAGTGGGGCCGCCGCTGCTCCCACCACGTCAGCAGGTGACCGCCGCCGGGATCGCGAGGCGCGTCGTCCACGCCCGGTCCCTCCCCATGCGACCTCCGGAAACCGGCATCCGTCCACGGCGTCGAGGACAGCACCGCCGCGGTGATCCGCTCGGGCACCGCGGCGGCCAGCTCGACCGCGACCGCGCCGCCGGTGTGGTGGCCGAGCAGCGCCGTGCGGTCGACGCCCAGTGCGTCCAACGCGGCGAGCGTCCCCCGTGCGTAGTCCTCGACGTGTTGCGGGGCGGACAGCGGCGAGCTGTTGCCGAACCCCGGCATGTCGATCGCGATCACCCGGTGGCCGGTCGCCAGCAGCGGTTGCAGCTCGCGGAACTCGTCCAGCGAGCGCGGGGCCTGGTGCAGCAGGAGCACGGCCGGGCCGCTCCCCTGCTCCGCGTAGTGGACCTGGCCACCGGGGACGGTGACGTAGCCGTACTCGGCCACGCTCCCCGCCGGAACCGTCTTGCTCACCGTCTACCTCCGCCGAGCCGTGTCTGCCGGATCCCGCAGTGTCCGTCGTCACGGTCGGTGAGCCCAGCCGCGCGGTCCGCCCAGCGGACCGCGCGGGCACAACGGCCACGCGCGGAAACACGCAGGTAACGGGCAGTGACAGCTACTGGACTTGGATCTTTCCGGATGGCGATAATCGCGACCCGTGCACGCTCGGTGAGGAGGCTCCATGTCAGCAGAGGACTCGGGCCGGCCGAGCTCGGTGCTCGGCAAGGCGCAACTGCTCCTGCGGGCCTTCGAGTCCGGCACCTACCAGCTGGGGCTCACCGACCTCAGCCGCCGGTCCGGCGTGCCGAAGGCGTCGGCCTATCGGCTCGCGCAGGAACTGGTCGAGTGGGGCCTGCTCGAACGCCGCGGCGACCACTACCAGCTCGGCATGCGGATGTTCGAGCTCGGGCAGCGGGTGCCGACCTCCGCGGTGCTGCGGTCCGTCGCGGGACCGGCGCTGGCCGACCTGTTCGCCGTCACCCGCGCCACGATCCACCTGGCCGTGCTCGACGGTGCCCACGTGCTCTTCCTGGAGAAGGTCGCGGGCGAGGCCAACATCCTCTCGCACTCCCGCATCGGTGGGCGGCTGCCCGCACCGTGCACGGCGACGGGCAAGGTGCTGCTGGCCGCGGCGACCGATCTCGACGAGCACCTGGCCCGCTTCCGCGAGGCCGGGCTCGCCCACCTGACCTCCCGCACCGTGTCCTCTGTGGACGATCTGCGCAAGCAGTTGACGGCGGTGCAGGCGCAGGGGTTCGCCTTGGAGATCGAGGAGACGATGCCCGGCGTCGGCAGCCTCGCGGTCCCCGTCACCGGCGCGGACGGCACCGTCCACGCCGCGGTGTCGACCACCGCGCCGGTCACCCGGCTGACACCCCGGCACCTGCTGCCCCAGCTGCGCACGACCGCAGCCACCATCGCGCGAGCGCTCGACCGCGCGCTGCTGGCCGCCGCCGCTGTGCGCGACGCGCCCTCGTCCCCGGCCGCCGCGGTGAGACGAGCAGCCGGCTGACGGTCCGCTGAGCGGATCGCCCGCTTGGCCGGGCAGGCCGCCGGCTCGACGATCGGCCAGGTGCGCGAGGAACGAGCGAACTCCCCGGTAGAACTGCTCAGCGCCAGTTCGCGAAAGGACCCGGATCGGGAACTGGTCCGGTTCGACGACGGCACACGGCTACTCGTGGGTGAGACCGAGGAACGCTCACGTGCCCTCGCCGCCCGGCTCCGGGTCCCACCCGGCCGCCGAGTGCTCACGTGCGTGCGGCCGGGCCGCACGGCGGTGGACCTGCTCTTCGGCCTCGCCCGCCAGGGCGCGGTCGAGGTGCCGCTCGCCCTCGACGTCACGATCGCGGCAGCGGAGTCGATCCTGCGGTCCACAGGTGCGTCGATGCTGGTCGTGGGCACATCCGTGCTCGCGGGCAACGCGGCTCTGCGGGCTCTGCTGCCCCGCGTGGAGCGGGTCGTGCTGGTGGCCGAGGACGATCCCGGCCCAGGTGGCCATCCGTTCCTGGACGAGCTGCCCGCGTTCGGTGGGCGGGAGCACCGTCCCGAGCCAGGAGACGTGCTCGTCGTGCTGTCGACCTCGGGCACCACCGGGCGGGCCAAGGCGGCCGAGCTGCCGCACTTCGCGGCGGTGCGGCACGCTCGCAGGGTCGCCGCGACGATGGAGTACGGCCCGCAGGACGTGCTGTTCAACGTGTTCCCGTGGCACCACGTCAACATCCGGCACACAGCGCTGCTGCCCGCGCTCCTGACCGGCGCACGGCTGGTCGCGCACCGGCGCTTCTCCGCGTCCGGGTTCTGGGAGACGTGCCGGTCCGAAGGGGTCACCGCGTTCAACTTCATGGGCGCGATGCTGGCGATCCTCGACCGCCGGCCGGAGGACGACCGCGCCCACCCGGTCCGCCTCGCCTACGGCGCTCCGGCGCCCGCCGACCTGGCCGCCCGGTTCCTGGAGCGGTTCGGGGTGCGCGCCCTGGAGGCGTACGCGAGCACGGAGCTGGGGGACGTCGCGGTCAACACCCCGGGCGACTGGCGGCCGGGCACGGCGGGTCGCGTCGTTCCGGAGTACGAGGTGGTGATCGTCGACGAGACCGGGCGTCCCCTGCCGACGGGGTGCACCGGGCAGATCACCGTCCGCTCCCGGCTGCCGCACATGCGGTTCCTCGGTTACGCCGGGGATCCGTCCACCACCGCCGAAGTCCTGCGCGACGACTGGTTCCGCACCGGCGACCGGGGTCGTCTCGACGCGGAGGGCCGCCTGACGTTCGCCGGGCGCCGGGGTGACGTGGTGCGGCGGCGCGGGGAGAACATCTCGGCCTGGGACGTCGAGCAGGTGGTGCGCGCGCTGCCCGGCGTGGTGGACGCCGCCGTCGTCGGGGTCGACTCGGAGCTCACCGAGCAGGAGGTGCTCGTGGTGCTGACCACCACCGACCGGCGCCTCGACGGACCGGCGGTGCGGGAGTGGTGCCGCACCCGGCTGCCGCGGCACGCCCTGCCGCGGTACGTGCGCCTCACCGGCGAACTGCCGCGCAACGGCAGCGGCAAGATCGTCAAGTCCCTGCTGCCCGCGGTCGTGGACGAGTCCACGTGGGACGCCGAGCACCGGTCCGCCCAGTGAACCGGACGCGGGCCGCCTGACGTCAGCGCTTCTACGGTCGGGGAAACCAGTCACGCCTGGAGGGCAGCGTTGCGCGTACTCGACCTCACCGATGATCTGGCCTGGCAGGGCGCACGGCTCCTGGTCGGGCTCGGCGCCGACGTCCTGCGCGTCGACGCCGACGAGCACCTGGGCGAGGCGGAACGCCTGCACTGGCACGCCGGGAAGAAGCTCGTCCGGATTTCCAGTGACGAGGACCTCGACGCGCTCGCACGGGACGCGGACGTGGTGCTCGAGAGCGGCCCTGTCAAGAAGCTGCGCGGTCTGCGCACCGACGGCACCTCGCGCTGGCCGCACGCCGTCCACGTGGTCGTGACCCCGTTCGGAGTCACCGGCCCACACCGGGACTGGGTCGGCGGCGACCTGGTACTCGCCTCGGCCGGCGGGATGACCTGGCTCGGCGGGCAGCCGGACGGCGAGCCCAAGCCCCCGCCGCGCGAGCAGGCGTGCCAGGTCGCCGGGGCGCACGGGGCCATCGCGGCCCTGCTGGGCGTCCTCGCCTGGGACCGCGTGGGCACCGGCCAGCTGATCGACGTCTCGGTCCAGGAAGCGGTCGCGGCCACGCTGGAGACCGGCGCGATCTCGTGGATCCACGCCGGTCGGTTCCCGGTCCGCACCGGCGGTGTCTACGACCACGTGGCGCACCGGATCTTCGCGACCGCCGACGGGCACGTGGCGGGCGGCTACTCCGGCAGCGAGCGCATGTGGACGGACCTGCTGGCCTGGCTTTCCGAGGAGGGCGAGGCGGGCGAACTGCTGGACGAGCGGTTCGCCGACCCGGTGGCGCGCTGGGCTGAGCGGCTGCGGGTCGACGCCGTGGTCTCCCGGTTCGTCGCGAAGCGGACCGCGCGGGAGGTGGCCGAGCAGGGCCGGGAACGGGCGCTGCCGTGGGCCGAGGTGACCACGCCGGCGGACTTGGTCCACAACCCGCAGCTGCGCAACCGGCGGTTCTTCGTCTCCGTCGGCGGCACCGAGGACGCCGGGTTCCCGTGGAACGCGCCGGGCCTGCCCCGGCCGGTCGTGCTGTCCCCGCTCGCCGAGGGCACGTGGACCGGAGCGGCACGCGGACGGAGTGCCACCGACGGTCGCCGTCCGCTCGACGGGGTGCGGGTGCTGGACCTGACCTGGGTGCTGGCCGGGCCGTACGCGACGAAGGTCCTCGCCGAGCACGGCGCCGACGTGATCAAGGTCGAGTCGCGGCACCGGCACGACCCGACCCGGTTCTCCCCGTCGATGCGGCTGCGGCCGGACGCGGGACCGGACGACTCGGGCTACTTCCTGAACTACAACCGCGGCAAGCGCAGCGTCGCGCTCAACCTGCGCACGCCCCAGGGCCAGGAGCTCCTGCGCGACCTGGCCGCCTGGTGCGACGTCGTGGTCGAGAACTTCAGCCCCGGCGTGCTGGACCGGTGGGGCCTGGACTACGAGTCGCTCCGCGAGCTCAACCCGCGAGTGGTCCTGGCGTCGATGTCCGGTGTCGGTCACACCGGGCCTTGGCGCAGGGCGGTCACCTTCGCCGACACGCTCGCCGCGATGTCCGGGCTGTCCAGCGAGACCCGCGACCCCGGCCTGCCACCGCAGGGTCTGGTTTTCGGGCTCGGTGACGTGGTGGCGGCCAACGCGGCGGTGCTGGGCGCGCTGGACCTGCTCGTGCGCGGGCACGGCGGACACGTCGACCTGTCCCAGCTCGAAGCGATGGCCGCCACGATGGGACCGGCCGTGCTCGACCACGGGCACGACGACCCACGCACGGCCGCGCACCCGAACCGGTCGCGGCACGCCGTGCCGCACGGTGTCTACCCGGCCGCCGGAGACGACCGCTGGGTCGCCGTCACCGCACTGGACGAAGCCCAGTGGGCCGCGCTGCGAGACCTCGCGGACCTGCCCGGCGACGGCGACCTCGCCCGGCGGCGGGCGGCCGAGGACGAGATCGACGCGGCGCTCGCGGCGTGGACGCGCGCGCAGGACGCCGAGGAACTCGTCGCACGACTGCAGCACGCCGGAGTCGCCGCCGCACTGGTCGCGACCGGCCGCGACCTGGTCGAAGGCGATGAGCACCTGGCCGAACGCGGCTTCTACCAGCCCTTGGACCACCCGATCGCGGGCACGGTGCTGCACGAGGGCGTCGTCGCCCGCCTGACCGCGACGCCCGGCGCGCTGACCTCCCCCGCTCCCCTGCTGGGCGAGCACACCGACGAGGTTCTGCGAGAACTGCTGGGCCTCGACGACGACCGCCTGGCCGCACTGCGTGCCGCCGGGGTCACCGAATGAGAGGAGTACCGATGCCGGTGCTGACCACCACCCTGGACGCGGGCGTCGCCACGATCCGGATCGACCGGCCCCCGGCCAACGCCGTCGACCCGGCCATGATCGCGGAGTTCCACGAGGTGCTGCCCCCGCTGGTCGCGGACTCGGCGGTGCGGTGTCTCGTGATCACCGGCACCGGGCGGTTCTTCGTCGCCGGCGCCGACATCGCCGTCATGCGGGACCTGTCGGAGGCCAACCAGGCGGCGATGCGCGGGTGGATCGACGTGCAGCGCATCCTCGAACTGGCGCCGAAACCGGTGGTCGCCGCCATGAACGGCCACGCGCTGGGCGGCGGTGCCGAGCTGTCGTTGGCCTGCGACCTGCGGATCCTGTCGTCCTCGGCGAGCTTCGGGTTCCCCGAGATCGCGCTGGGCCTGTTCCCCGGCGCGGGTGGCAGCCAGCGCCTGCCCCGTCTCGTCGGGCCGCACCGGGCCAAGCGGCTGATGATCGACGGCACCCGGCTCGGCGCACAGCAGGCGCTGGAGCTCGGGTTGGTGGACCAGGTGGTCGGCGACGACGTCTTCGACGCCACCGTGGCCGAGCAGGCACGGCTGCTGGCCGCCAAGCCGACCGCGGCGATCGGGCTGATCAAGAAGGTCGTGGACGAGGGGTACGGGCAGCCGATCGAGGAGGCGCTGCGGCACGAGGAGAAGGGTGTGCTGGAGCTGACTCGCACGGAGGACGCGGCCGAGGGGCTGCAGGCGTTCCTGGACAAGCGCGCGCCGGTCTTCACCGGCCGCTGAAAGTGCGGGGCGGCAACGGTTCTCCGTTGCCGCCCCGCGTTCGTCAGTACTGCGCGACCAGAGGGGTGTCCACGCCGATGTCGCCGATCTTTCCGGCGCCGCCGGGGTCGCCCAGAGGTGCGTCGCGGCCGGGCAGAGTCTGCTGGAAGAACCCGATCGAGTCGGTCACGAACACCGCCTTGCCCTCGTCCCCGCGTGCCTTGCGGTCGACGAAGATGGCGTCCACCGGGCACTCCGGTTCGCAGGCACCGCACTCGATGCACTCGGTGGTGTTGATGTAGCTCTTGCGGTCGCCGACGTAGATGCAGTCGACGGGGCAGACGTCCAGGCAGGCTCGGTCGGTGACGTCGATGCAGTTCGCGCCGATGACGTAGGCCATGGTTCTTCCCTCCGGGGTCAGGGGTTCTCGGTCGAGTGGCCGGGGAACAGGGACAGCTCGGGGTCGAGCACGACCGCGGCGTTGTTGACCGCTGTCGCGACCTCGCCGAAGCCGACGGACATCAGGCGCACCTTGCCCTCGTGCTCCGCGACGTCGCCGGCGGCGTAGACGTGCTCCAGGCTGGTGCGCATCCGCGAGTCGACCAGGATCGACCGGCCCCGCAGCCTCATCCCCCAGCCGGCGAGCGGACCGAGGTCGCTGACGAACCCGAGTGCCGCGATCACACTGTCCACTTCGAACACCCGAGGTGCGTCCTCCCCGCGGACGCGGACGTGGGCCAGCCGTACCGTGTCCCCGCCGACCAGGTCCTCCACCTCGGCGTCGGTCACGATCCGCGTACCGCCCGCGGCAACGGCCGTGACGCTGGCCGCGTGCGCGCGGAAGGCCGACCGGCGGTGCACGAGGGTGACCGATCGCGCGATCGGCCCCAGCGCCAGCGCCCAGTCCACCGCGCTGTCACCACCGCCCACGACGAGCACGTCCTGCCCGCTGTGCGCGCCGGGGTCGGTGACGAAGTAGCTCAGGCCGCGGCCGAGGTACTCCTCCCCTGCGGGCAGCTTGCGCGGCGTGAACGTGCCGATCCCCGCCGTGACGATCACCGCGCCGGCGCGGACGACCTGACCGTCGGACAGCGTGACCTCGGGCCGGCCCTGCTCGTCACGGCTCAGCGCCACGGCCTGGCGGCCCAGCAGGTACTCCGGGTCGTACCTGCCCGTCTGGTCGAGCAGCGCGGCCACGAGGTCGCGGCCTCGCACCCGAGGCAGTCCGGCGACGTCGAGGATCTCCTTCTCCGGGTACAGCGCGGAGATCTGCCCGCCCGCCTGCGGCAGACCGTCGACCACGACGGTGCGCAGACCGCGGAACCCGGCGCAGTAGGCGCCGTAGAGGCCGGTCGGTCCGGCGCCGACGAGCAGGACGTCGGTGTCAATGGGAGCAGGGGGCATGAGCCGGCCTCCGTCGGTGCGGTGGTGTCTGGAGTGGACGGACAGCGTCCGCGGTTCACCGGACCGTAGGAGGACGTGACGGCGCGGTCGCGCATCGCGGACCGCTGAGCGGACCACATCCCCGATTTCGGATCCCGGTCCGGTGAGCGGACCGGAGGCGTTGGCCGGCGGGCACGCCGGTGGTGGACTCCGCTTCGGCTTCGGCACAACGGACTTGGAGCGGCCATGAACGCGCAGAACGGGGAGAAGACGGGCACACCGCCGCGGCGGACCCGGCGACCGACGAGCCTCCCGGGCCGGCAGGACTGGTCGAGCTGGCCGCACTACCAGGCCGCGGCGGCGGGCTTCCGCGGCTACTGGTACCCGGTGGGCTACTCGTCGCGGTTCACCGGCAAGCCGCGGCAGATCACGTTGCTGGGGCAGAAGATCGTGCTCGTCCGCGACGACGGCAAGATGTACGCGTTGAAGGACCGGTGCCCGCACCGCGGTGTGCCGCTGTCCGAGGGCAACCAGCAGTTCCCCGGCACGATCTCCTGCCCGTACCACGGCTGGACGTTCGACCTGAAGACCGGCGACCTCAAGGCCGCCATCACCGACGGCCCGGCCTCGCCGATCTGCGGCAAGGTCACCCAGCCCACGTACGCGGTCGAAGAGCGCCTGGGCATGGTCTGGGTGTTCGTCGGTGACGGCGAGCAGGCCCCACCGATCGACGAGCAACTGCCCGAGGAGTTGGTGAGCAACGCCGCCGTCATCGGGTCGAGGATCCAGCCGCGCGAAGGCAACTGGCGCTTCGCCTGCGAGAACGGCTACGACGAGGGCCACGCGAAGTACCTGCACCGCACCGCGTTGTGGCGGTTGTTCAAGTCGATGCCGGTGTGGAACGAGACCCGGATCGTGCAACGCGGCCGGTGGATCTACCGCGTGCAGGACGAGCAGTACTGGACGGCGGACTTCCCGGGGCTGGGCAGGTGGGACAACCAGGCGTGGTTCAAGCTGCGGCCTCCGAAGGAGGTCGGCAACATCGGCAACACCGGATCGCACCGCCAGGTCAACCCGGTGATCGAGGCCCAGGACTTCCCGGGCTTCGCCTCGGTGAGCATGCCCGGCGTGCTGCGGATCGTGTACCCGACGTTCATCCACTACGAGTTCTACGTGCCCGTCGACGAGGACAACCACCTCTACGTCGGCGTGCTGGCGAGCTTCCAGCGCGGGTGGCGGACGCTTCCCTTCTACGCCAAGTACCTCGGCTTCGTCCGGTGGCTGTTCCACGGCCAGTTCTCCGCGCAGGACAGGTGGATGGTCGAGGTGACCGACGCGCCACCGGAGAAGCTCTACCGGCCCGACGACTCGTTGCTCAAGTGGCGCAAGCTCGCCGAGGACACCTGCGAGGAACGCGTCGACCGGTTGAGCGCGCGGGGCGTGACCGTCCCGGTCCCGGGGGCGAACTGATGGCGCGCGTGGTGCTCGGCGTCGGCGCGTCCCACTCGACGTTGATGAACACCCACTGGGACAAGGTCGTGCACACCGACCGCGCGCAACGGTTCCGCGACGCACTGCGGGAAGCGCGCGACGAGATCGCCGCGGCGGAGCCCGACGTCGCGATCATCGTGGGGTCCAACCACTTCCGCGGGTTCTGGCTCGACATGATCCCGTCGTTCACCCTCGGTGTCGGCGAGGTGATCGCCTCGGGTGAGGCGAAAACCCCGTCGGGACCGCAGAAGACCGCGCCCGACGTCGCGCAGCGGCTCGCCGAGGAGTTGGTGCAGCGCGGTACCGAGGTGGCGATCTCGGCCCGCCTGCAGATCGACCACGGTCAGACTCACGCGATCCAGTACCTCCTCGACGGCATCGCGGTACCGGTGGTGCCGCTGGTCGTCAACGTCTTCGCCGCGCCGCTCCCCCGGCCTGACCGCTGTGCCGAACTGGGGCGCAACCTCACCGCCGCGATCGAGGCGCTGCCCGAGGACCTGAAGGTGGTCGTGATCGCCTCCGGCGGCCTGTCGCACCAGCTGCCGTGGCCCGACGACTGGCGCGCCCCCGACGGCGAGGACGAGGAGTTCCTCGTGGAGGCGTGGCTCAACGGCCGCGGTGACTGGGAGCGCTACGACGGCCGGCGCCGCGACATCATCACGGCCGCGCGACCGGTGCTGTTCCCCGAGTTCGACGAGACCTTCCTGGCCGATCTCGAACGCGGCGAACTGGAGAAGTACACGGCGCTGACCGCAGAGGAGATCGGCGAGGCCGCGGGCAACGGCGGCCAGGAGCTGCGCTCGTGGCTCGTCATGGCCGCCGCGCTGGGTTTCGCACCAGGTCGCGCGCTGGCCTACTCCCCCATGCCGGAGTGGCTGACCGGCATGGGCGTCGCGGTGATCCGGCCATGACCGCGCTCGACGCGGTGCTGGACCACATCACCGAGGACCGGCTCCGCGCGGCGGCGCACGCCGTCACGGCCATCCCGAGCCCCACCGGCCGTGAAGCGCCGTTGGCGCGCATACTCGCCTCCCGACTGTCCGCGGCGGGTTTCGCCGCGCAGGCACAGTACATCGACGAGTTCCAGGCCAACGCGGCCGGCAGGCTGCGCGGGTCGGGCGGCGGCGAGGACCTGCTGCTCTACGCGCCGATCGACACCCTCACGACCGGGCAGCCGGAGCTGGACGTGCCGTGGATCGGGCCGGAGCTGCGCCAGGACATGCGGGCGCAGGCGCGGGACGAGGGACCGTTCGTCTCCGGTCTCGGCGCGAGCAACCCCAAGGGCCACGCCGCCTGCGTCCTGGTGCTGGCCGAGGCGCTGGGCGCGGTGCGACCGGACCTGGCCGGTGACGTGGTCGTGGCGTTCGGTGCGGGAGGCATGCCCACCAACGCGATCGAGGCACCCGGCTACCCCGCCCGCGCCAACACCGGTCACGGCACGGGATGTTCCTTCCTGCTCGAACGCGGCTGGTACGCCGACCACGCGGTGATCGCGAAGCCGGGTGACTTCGTCGCCCACGACGAGGTCGGGCTGTGCTGGTTCGAGATCACCGTGTCCGGCGTCCACACCTACGTCGGCAGCCGCCACCGGCTCCCCTACCGCAACCCGATCGTCACCGCCGCCGAGGTCGTGACCCGCCTGGAGCGGTGGCTCGCCGACCACCCCACGAGGCACCGCACCGCCTCCGCCGCGCCGCAGGGCGTGATCGGGTCGATCGCCGGCGGCTGGGAGCGGATGCTCGCGGTCACCCCGGCCGTCTGCCGCATCCGGCTGGACCTGCGGATCGCGCCGGGCACCACACCGATGTCGGTCAAGCGGGAGCTGGCCACGTTCCTGGCGCGGTTCGACGACGTGCTCGGAGTCGAGATGGTGCTGGCGATCCCCGGCACCAGCACCCCGCCGGGCGCACCGATCGTGCGGACGGCGATCGAGGCGTGGGAACGCACCTCCGGGCGTCCGCACCAGCCGGTGCCGGACAACAGCGGCGCCACGGACGCGAACATCCTGCGGTCGCGCGGCATCCCGACCGTCCGCACCGGAATGCCCAAGGTCGCCTCCACCGAGCTCGACGTCGACTTCAGCCGCGGCATGAACACCGTCGACGTGCGCGCGATGCGCCGCCTGTGCGAGGTGCTGGCACGCACCACCTTCTCCACCACCGCAAAGGGAGCAGCATGACCCCACCACCCGCCAGCCACTACGCCGACGGCGGCGGCGTCACCTACCACTACCACGACCTCGGTTCCGGACCCGACACCGTGTTCCTGCACGGCGGTGGCCCCGGCTGCACGGGGTGGAGCGACTTCGGGCCGGTGGCGCCGTTGTTCGCCGAAGACCGCCGTTGCCTGCTCGTCGACATCCAGCAGTACGGCCGCTCCTCGAAGACCACCATCAGCGGGCCGATGTGGGACCACCACGCGGCGAAGACCGTCGCCCTGCTCGACACCCTGGGCGTCGAGCGCGCCGACTTCGTCTGCAACTCCTGGGGCGGCACCATCGCCCTCAACCTCGCCGCCAAGTATCCGGAGCGGGTGCGGTCGCTCGTGGTCACCGGCAGCATGCCGGTGTTCTACGGTCCGCTCGCCCCGCTGCCCGAGGGTGGTCGCCGCGGTCGCAACGCCCGCGACGTCTACTACGGCGGCGAAGGGCCGACGCGCGAGAAGATGCGCCGATTGATCACCACCCTCGAGTGGTACGACGGGGAGCAGCTGCCCGAGGAGACGCTCGACCTCCGCTACGAGCAGAGCCTCGACCCCGGCGAACGCGCGCTCGCCGGCATGTCGGACTCGCCGCGCGGTGAATGGCAGGACCTGACCGGGGAACTCGGCCTCATCGAGGCGCCGGTGCTGTTCGTCTGGGGCATGCAGGACGCGTTCCTCACGCCCGACTACCCGCTGATGCTCGCCCGCATGGTGCCGCGCGGAAACCTCCACGTCATGAACCACGTCTCCCACCACCCGCAGGAAGAACGCCCGCACGCCTACCACGCGGTCGTCGACGGGTTCTTCCGCTCACTCGTCCCGGAAGGGGTCCCCGCGTGAAGACCCTGCTCGCCCTGACCGCCGCGGTCGCGGCTATCGCCGCCCTGCGCAGGCTCGCGGCGTTCAGCAACACCCAAGTGCACCGCATCAACACCGAGGAGTCCGCGTGAGCATCTGGACAGACCTGAGCCCACTGCCCCACCGCGTCGCGTACGTCGACGCGGCGGGCGTGCCGACCCGCGCACTGCGGGCGGGCGACCCGGACGCCGAAGCCGTGGTGTTCCTGCACGGCACCAGCGGGCACCTGGAGGCGTTCAGCCGCAACATCTCGGCGCACGCCGAGTTCGACGTGCACGCCATCGACATGCTCGGCCACGGCTACACCGGCAAACCCGCCCGGCCCTACGAGATCGCCGACTACGTCCGGCACCTGCTGGACTACTTCGACGCCGTCGGCATCGGATCCGCGCACATCGTCGGCGAGTCGCTGGGCGGCTGGGTCGGGGCGCGTGCCGCGATCGACTTCCCGGAGCGGGTGACGAGCCTGCAGTTGTTGTGCGCCGGTGGAACCGTGGCCAACCCCGAGGTCATGAACCGCATCCGCACCAGCACGAAGGACGCCGTCGCCACCGACGACGTCGAGCTGACCCGGAAACGCCTGCGGTTGCTCATGGCGAGCGAGCAGGACGCGACCGAGGAGCTGGTCGAGGTGCGGCACGCGATCTACCACACGCCCGAGTTCGTGGCCAATGTGGACAACCTGCTGTCGTTGCAGGACATGGAGAGGCGGCAGCGCAACCTGTTGCGCCCGGAGGACCTCGCCCGCATCACCCAGCCGACGCTGATCGTGTGGGGCCGGCAGAACCCGTTCGGCGAGGTGCCGGAGGCCACCAGGATGCACCAGAACATCCCGGGATCGCGGCTGGAGCTGTTCGAGGAGTGCGGGCACTGGCCACAGCACGAGCAGGCGGCGCGCTTCAACCCGCTGAGCCTGGAGTTCCTGCGCAAGGCGAGCGCGGCATGAGGGCCGCGCGGTTCCACGAGTGGGGCTCGGCCCCCGTCGTGGAGGACGTGCCGGAGCCGGTGCGCGCCGCGGGCGAGGTGCTCGTCGAGGTGCAGGCCGCCGCGGTGGCGCACCTGGACACCACCGTCGCGAGCGGAACCTTCGACCTCAAGCCACCTCTGCCCTACATCGGCGGGGTGGAGGGCGCGGGGATCGTCGTCGAGTGCGACGCGGACTCCGGCCTCGAACCCGGCTGCCAGGTCCGGTTGCGCGGCGGGGGCCTGGGCCTGCTGCGCGGTGGCACCTGGACGGAGCGGCTGAGCGTGCCGGCCAAGGCCGTGACCCGGCTCGACGCACCGCTCGCCGCGGAGGTGGCGGCGACCTTCTTCGTCCCGGCGACGACCGCCTTCGCGGCCCTGCACGACGTGGCGCGCCTGGGCGACGACGAGGAGGTGATCGTGGTCGGCGCCGCCGGCGCGGTCGGCTCGATGGTCGCGCAGCAGGCCAGGTTCGCCGGCGCGAGGGTGATCGGCGTGGTCGGCCGCGCCGAGCAGCTGGCCGACGTGCCCGAGGGAGTCACCGGCGTGGTCCTGGACTCGGCCGAGGACGTCGCCCGGCTCGCCGCGGACCGCACAGCGACCCTGCTGGTCGACACGCTGGGCGGCGACGGACTCGTGGCCCGCACCCGGTGGGTCCGTCCCGGCGGGCGCGCGGTGGTGGTCGGCTACGTGACCGGCGCGGAGGTCCGCGTCGACCTGCCGTCCTGGCTGCTCGACGACGTCGCCCTCCTGCCGCTCAACATGATCCGCCGGGAACGCCGGGCCCGCGAGGTCGCCGACGACCTGGCGAAGCGGCTGTCCGCGGGCGAGCTCCGCGTGGACGTGCAGAAGTACGCGTTCGCCGACGCGGCTTCGGCCGTCGAGGACCTGAAAGCCGGCCGGGTGCGCGGCCGAGCCGTCCTGATCCCCTGAACCCCGGGTTCGGCCGGCGATCCGATCCACCCGGCCGAACCCGGCCCGACTCAGGACTGGCGGTGCCCCATGACGGCGAACAGCGTCCTCGGCAAGGTCCAGCTCATCCTGGAGGCGTTCGGGCTCGACGACGAGCACCTGAGCCTCACCGAGCTGTCCCGGCGCTCCGGTGTGGCCAAGGCGTCCGTCCACCGCCTGGCGCAGGAACTGCTGGCGTGGGGCGTGCTCGAACGGCGCGGCAGCGACTACTGGCTCGGCATCCGCCTGTTCGAGATCGGGCAGCGGGTGCCGCGCCAGCGCATCCTCCGCAACGCCGCCCGTCCGTACATGGAGGACCTCTACCACGCCACGAACGAGACGATCCACCTCGCGGTCCCCGACGGCCGCGAGGTGCTGTACCTGGAGAAGGTGTCCGGCCACACCGAGGTGACCAGACCGTCCAGAGTGGCCGGTCGCATGCCGTTGCACTGCACCGCCACCGGCAAGGTCCTGCTCGCCTTCGGGCCGCGGGCACTGGTCGAGGAGGTGATCGCCGGCCCGCTCGAACGCGTCACTCCCCACACGGTCAGCGCGCCGGGACTGCTGCTGAACGAGCTGGGTCAGGCGAGGGCGAACGGCTACGCGGTCGAGTACGAGCAGACCCGCGTCGGCTTCGTCAGCGTCGCCATTCCCCTGACGGGTCCGACCGGCCTGACCACCGGTGCGCTGTCCATCACCGCGCCGCTCTTCCGGGCCGACGTCCCGAAGTACACGGGCCTGCTGACCATGGTCGGTCACCGGATCACCAGAACCATCAGTGCCCTCCAGTCGGCGTCCGCCGAACCGTGAACCACGGGTCCGGTGACCGACGCGGAGAAGACTCGGACGGCTCTGCCTCGCGGTCGCCGCACTGGTCGCCGGGGCCGCCAGCGGCCCCGGACAGGTGCCGCGCTCTCGAGGTCGAAGTCGGCTTCGCTGAACGCGTAGCAGTCCAGCACTGACTTCTGGTGATGAGCGGTCTGAGGATGCCGGCGAACTATTTCGTGTCGCAGTTGACCCTCGTGCCCTGGCGGGATCTTCATGACTTCAATACCGACACCGAAGAGAAAGACGTAAAACGACGCCGCTGGTCTTGCCCAAGAGCAAGCCACACCAGACATATGGCCAGCTCACCGCCACGGAAGGCCAACTCAGGTGTCACCTAACGGCGCTGCAGCCCTCCACACTCCGTACCGTCCACGGCCGGAGAGCGGTACTCACCAGCGTCGAGGTCCGACTCGATCGACTGTTCGCCCGTGTCGCAGGTGCACAGCGACAGGTGATCGAGACCGACCTGGACACGACCGGCGAGGCCCCCGGCAGGCTTCACGGCCGCTTCCCGAGCGTCGACGGCGACTGGTTCGGCGTCGTCAACTACGAGATCGGCTACGCGGACGGCCGCCCGCAGAAGATGTACCTGGTCGACCAACTCATGCCGTTCCACGTACTGCGACTGCGCGACCCAGACCAAGCCGCGGTGACGGGCGAAGCCAGACCGGACGAGTCGCCTTCGGATTGGCTCGTGAGATGGCGGCGAAGTAGGCCGCACGCTCCTGTTCGACGTCTCCCCAGGACATAGCCGCCCTGCCACGACTGGGCACCGCCCCGGGCTCGAACGGGCGCGGGCCCGGCGCAGTACCGAGGGTTTATCGGAGCAGGGGCATGAGGACGCCGTCGACGATCTGTGCGATGTCGTCGTCATTGATCGGGCGATCGTGGACGGCTCCCCAGTGGACCAGAAGGGCGATGGCGGCGGAGACCGCGATCGGGTGTCCGTCCTGCGGGTGGTTGCGTCGGGGTGGCAGGTCGCCGCGCTGTACGGCGTGGTCCAGCACGCCTGCGAGGGCCTGGTGCAGGGAGTCGACGTAGCGCTGTGCGTGCCGAAAACCACATCCACGCAGTTCAAGCGGCATAGTGATACTCATGGACGACCTCGCCGAGACGGTCGCGTCTGTCGATGGCGAGGCGTTCGGTCTGATCGGGTCCAAGAGGCTTGGTGCGGACTCGCAAGGGTTCTGGCACCCCCACAGGGCCAACAAGCCATCGGTCGCCGACGAGGGCACCGAGCTCGCCCGCCTGGTCTGGAACACCTGCGTGGAGGAAGTGGCCGAGATCGTGGTCGTCCTCAACGGCGTCACCCTGGGCGGCACGAGGGAGCAGCTGCAGGAGGGGCCGGCGTCATCTCGACCATCGTCCTCGTGGTCAAGGTGCTGGGCTTGCTCGGACGCCGCCGCCGGTCGTGACCGGATCCCGGGCCTCGCAACATCCACGGTGGCGTGAAGCGTATCGAGACGAGGTGCGACCGTTCGGACTGAAGAGTTGCGACACGCTTGAACTGCAAAGACGCATTTTCAGGCACGGAAGGCCAACACAACCCCACGCAACGCGGGCAGCAGGTGCGCGTCACTGTGAGAAAGACGTCCCTGCCGTCGGAGGTAGTTAGCCGTGCGAGTCTTGGTCTGCGTCATCCTGTTGGCAGCAAACCTGATGAACGCAGGGAATGCGGGGGCCTCCGAACGGCCGTTGATCGGACCCGCACGCGGCGATTCGTTGCACATCATGTCGTTCAACCTGAGATACGCCTCGCTCCAGGAACCGAACTCGTGGACAACCAGACGGCCGATCATGGCCGAGCTGCTGCGGCGCGAGCAGCCGACCGTGATCGGCACGCAGGAGGGCCTTTTCGCTCAGCTCAAGGACATCGAGCGCGACCTGCCCGCGCAGTACGACTGGATCGGTGTCGGCAGGGCCGGGGGCAGCAGGGACGAGTTCACGGCCGTGTTCTTCGACAGCTCGCGGGTCGATCCCCTCGAGTTCGACCACTTCTGGCTGTCCGCGACGCCGACCGTGATGGGCTCGAAGTCGTGGGGCAACAAGGTGATCCGCATGGTCACGTGGGTGCGGTTCACCGATCGCGTCACAGGCAAGCAGTTCGTCGTCGTGAACACTCATTTCGACCACGAGTCGGAGACCTCCCGCCTGCGCAGCGCGGAGCTGGTGCGTGACCGGGTCGGTGCCATCGCGCCGGGACTGCCAGTTGTGCTCACCGGTGACTTCAACGCCGCACCCGCCGCGCCCACACACGACATCCTGACGAGCGGGACGGGCCTGACCGACTCCTGGCTCGCCACCGTGGAACGCCGTACCCCGCTGTACGCGACGTTCCACGGCTACCGGCCGCTCGTGCCGAACGGGTCGCGCATCGACTGGATTCTCATCCGAGGCGTCCGGGTGCTCCTGGCCGCGGCGATCAACACCTTCCAGCGAGGTGGCCGGCTCCCGTCCGACCACCTCCCGGTCCAGGCGTTGATCAGACTCTGACAGCGCCTCGTTTCTCAGCGGCGGACCCGCACGACGGTGAACCGACCAGCTGCGGCCGCTACGCCGGGAAGGTCATGGTGCGGTCAGTACGGCATTGTTCTCCTGTGAGCCCGTTGCGCCAGCTCGGGTCGTAGGCTGGCACTGCTTCCAGTTCCACCAGCACGTCCGCGAAGCGCTGGAGGTTATCCGGTTCCGGCGACGGCACAACGTCGACATCGTTGGGCTGCACGTCCGCGCCATAGACGGCTAGAACGACCGATCGCTCATCATCCAGTCAACGTTGTGGCGATGCAGCGCCTCGAGCAAATCTCGCAGACGCACCCGCGGACGGTCTAGTGGCTCAAACACAGAGCTACAGCAGCGATCCGCTTCCTCCAGGTGCAGCGCAGACCCCTCCCCCAGCGAAGGACGGTCAGTCGTCGGTTCCTGCGACGAGGGACTCCAGTCGCACCTCGGGATGCAGGCGCCGCATGACGCCCAGCGCGGTGGAGTCGACGAACAGGGCGAGGTCCACGCCGTCGGTGCGGGTGAGCACCTCGGTGCGGTTGCCGTCCACCAGGGACCGTTGCCTGGGGTCGGCCAGGCGGCGCACGACGGTGTAGGGCAACGGTTCCAGCCGCACGGGTGACTTGAACTCCGCTTCGAGGCGATGTGCCGCGACCTCGAACTGCATGGGACCGACCGCGGCGAACACCGGCGCCCCGTCACCGCGACGCGACGAACGCAGGATCTGCACGACGCCTTCGGACTCCAGTTGCTCGATGCCTCTGCGGAACTGCTTGGAGCGACTGAGGTCCGCCGGTCGCGCGACGGCGAAGTGCGCCGGCGCGAAGCTGGGCAAACCAGGAAAACGCACCACGGGTTTGCCCGCGTGCAGGGTGTCGCCCACGCCCAGCGCGGTGGCGTTGACCAACCCGATCACATCACCGGGAAAGGCCGTGTCCAAGGTGGAGCGCTGTTGGCCGAAGACCTGTTGCACGTACTTGGTGGCGAACGGCTTGCCCGTGGCGGCGTTGGTCACGACCATGCCTCGCTCGAACACGCCGGAGCACACACGCGCGAACGCGATCTGGTCGCGGTGCGCGCGATCCATGCCCGTCTGCACCTTGAACACGAACGCCGAGAACGGCGCGTCCAGCTCGCGCGGATCACCGGCGGCATCCGGCCGCGCGGTGGGGCGGGGCGCGATCTCGACGAGCAGGTCGAGCAGCTGCCGCACACCGAAGTTGAGCACCGCCGACCCGAAGAGCACCGGTGTCGCCGTGGCGGCGAGGAACCGCTCGAGCTCGAACTCACCGCCGGACGCGCCGAGCAGTTCCGCTTCCTCGCAGGCACGCGTCCAGCCCGCGCCCTCCTCGGCTTCGGCCTGGCTCGGCAGCAGGTGCTCCTCGCCCGCGGCGGTGGCTCCGCCCGCGGTGCGCTGGTAGCGCACGAAGTGCCCGCTGCGGCGGTCGAGCACGCCGCGGAAGTGGCCGGCGTCGCCGACCGGCCAGGTCAGCGGCATCGCCTGCAGCCCGATCCGCTCGCCCAGCTCGTCGCACAGGTCCAGCGCGTCCCGGCCGGGACGGTCCCACTTGTTGATGAACGTGATCACGGGGATGCCGCGGTAGCGGCAGACGTCGAACAGCTTGAGGGTCTGCGGCTCCAGGCCTTTGGCCGCGTCGAGCAGCATGACCGCACAGTCCACCGCCGACAGCACCCGGTAGGTGTCCTCGGAGAAGTCGGCGTGGCCGGGAGTGTCCAGCAGGTTGATCACGCAGTCGCGGTAGGAGAACTGCAACGCGGCGGACGTGATGGAGATCCCGCGCGCCTTCTCCATCTCCATCCAGTCCGACACCACACCGCGCCGACCGGCCTTGCCGTGCACCGCGCCGGCCTCGGAGATCACCTTCGCGTGCAGGGCCAGCGCCTCGGTCATGGTCGACTTGCCCGCGTCCGGGTGGCTGATCACCGCGAAGGTGCGCCTGCGTTCCGCCTCCGCGAGCACGGTTGCGGACGAGGCGGTCACCGGGGTGGCGGTGGTCATTCGCGGTCCTTCGGGGTAGACGACATCTCGCCAAACTCTACCCTCACGTGACGGTAATCTGACCTGTCCCCGGAGGCACGAGTGGGGGTACGAGCACCAGAATGGCTGGTGATCGTGACGCAGTTCGGGAAGGGATGTTGTGGGCGAGCACATGCAGATCGGCGAGGTGGCTGAGAGGACCGGTCTGTCGTTGCGCACGATCCGGTACTACGAGGAGGTCGACCTGGTGGTGCCGAGCGCGCGCAGCCAGGGCGGTTTCCGTCTCTACACCGAGCCTGACGTGCAACGCCTCGACGTGATCAAGCGGATGAAACCTCTCGGCTTCCAACTCGAGGAGATGCGCGAGCTGCTCGGCATCCTCGACGCGCTGTCCACTGGCGACGATCCCGATCGCGACAAGCACCTCGACCGCCTCTCCGGGTTCTGGACCGCCGCCGACGAACGCTGTCAGCAGCTGCGCGCGCAGCTGCGCATCGCCGAGGACTTCGCCACGACGCTGCGGTCCCACCTGCCCTCGGACTGACGAACATCACGCCTGGCCCGCGTCGCCGATTTCCTCTCACCGGCAACTCTCACGTAACGTGAGGGTGTGACCATGGCTCGAACGTCCACCCCTCCGCCCGCACTCGCCCCGGATGCCCTGCGGGTCATCGCCCTCGGCGGCCTCGGTGAGATCGGCCGGAACATGACCGTGTTCGAGCACGAGGGCAAGCTGCTCATCGTCGACTGCGGGGTCCTGTTCCCCGAGGAGCACCAGCCCGGCGTCGACGTGATCCTCCCGGACTGGAGCTGCATCCGGGACCGGCTGGCCGACGTGGTCGCCATCGTGCTGACCCACGGCCACGAGGACCACATCGGGGGCGTGCCGTACCTGCTGCGGGAACGACGGGACATCCCGGTCATCGGCTCCCGGCTCACGCTGAAGTTCCTGGCCGCCAAGCTGGCCGAGCACCGGATCAAGCCCGTCCTGGTCGAGGTCCGGGAAGGCGAACAGCTCACTCGAGGGCCGTTCGACCTGGAGTTCCTCGCCGTCAACCACTCCATCCCCGACGGTCTGGCCATCGCCATCCGCACCGACGCCGGTCTCGTGCTGCACACCGGTGACTTCAAGATGGACCAGTTCCCGCTCGACAAGCGGATCACCGACCTCCGCGGTTTCGCCCGCCTCGGCGAGGAGGGCGTCGACCTGTTCCTCGTCGACTCCACCAACGCCGACGTGCCCGGCTTCACCACCTCGGAACGCGATCTCGCGCCCGCGATCGACGAGGTGTTCCGCACCACGCCGCGCCGGGTGATCGTTTCCAGCTTCGCCAGCCACGTGCACCGCATCCAGCAGGTGCTCGACGCCGCGGCAGCGCACGGCCGCAAGGTCGCCTTCGTCGGCCGCTCCATGGTCCGCAACATGGGTCTGGCCGCCGAGCTGGAGTACCTGAAGGTGCCCGACGGGCTCGTCGTCGACGTCAGGGACGCCAACCGGCTTCCCGCCCACCAGGTGACGCTGGTGTGCACCGGGTCGCAGGGAGAGCCGATGGCCGCTCTGTCCCGCATGGCGGCCGGCGAGCACGAGATCGTCATCGTCGAGGGCGACACCGTCCTGCTGGCCAGCTCTCTGATCCCCGGCAACGAGACCGCCATCTACCGCGTGATCAACGGCCTGACCGACCTCGGTGCCAACGTGGTGCACAAGGGCAACGCCAAGGTCCACGTCTCCGGGCACGCCAGCGCCGGTGAACTGGTCTACTGCTACAACCTCGTGCAACCCACCAACGTCCTGCCCGTGCACGGCGAGGCACGCCACCTGCGGGCCAACGCCGAGCTGGCCGTCAAGACCGGGGTCGGCCGCGACCAGGTGCTCGTCGCCGCGAACGGCCACGTCATCGACCTGCACGAGGGCCGGGCCTCGGTCACTGGCCAGGTCGAGATCCACAACATCTACGTCGACGGCCAGACCGTCGGCGGCGTCACCGAGGACTCCCTGGCGCAGCGCCGCACGCTGGGCGAAGAAGGCATGATCACCGTAGTCGCCATCATCGACACCGACACCGGGCGGCTCGACGACACACCCGACTTCATCGCCCACGGCTTCGAACACGACGCCTCGACGTTCCTGCCGGTGATCCCCGCCATCGAAAAGGCCCTCGCGGGCGCGGCGGAGAGGAGCACCACCGACGTGGCGGAGTTCGAACGTCTCATCGGCCAGCAGGTGCAGATGTGGGCACAACGCACATACCGCCGCCGACCGGTGGTCATCCCGGTCGTCATCGAAGCCTGAATCGCACGTGGTGATGACCATGAGCAACCCGTGCTGATTCGAAGCGACGAGCATCTTGCAGATGTCCTGGTCTGATTCCAGATCAGCGTGCGATCCGACAGTTCGCCGCGAAATTTCTTGGCCCCGGTCGACATGACTTAGCGACGAAAGAGTGAATCGAGTCGACTGTCCCTCTATACCAGGTTCGAGCTATCCAATAGCGCATGAGCGTTGTTCACCCCCATGGGGTTGATGGAGACATCAGCTTCATGGGGTTTTGCTTGTACCGGACTTGCAGGTCTATCGCCTCGTACAGCTCTTCCAGTCTCGTCGGTGCGTGACCTCGCACCGACGAGCTGACGTCTCCTGTCGAGTCGATCGCCGCGTGGATCTCCGCGACGTCCACTTCCACCGGTGCTGGGACGTTGTCCAGGGCCGCTCGTGACGCGAGCCTCTCGGTCTGCGCCTCGTTGATCGGCTCGACCAGCGCCGCAGGGTCCACGCCGGCCACGATGGCGTTCTGGAACCTGGTCAGCTTGGCTTCCGCCTCAGCGAGCCGCTTCTTCGCAGCATCACGACCAATCTGAATGACCGGCTCTTGCGAGTGCATCAACGCGGCGACGGTCCGATCACGGTTCTTCCGATCGAAGACGTGCCCAGCCAGCCGTCAACGGAATCCTGAAGGGCGTCCTCACTCAAACAGACCGCGCCAGGATGTGACTCGAGCACAGGAGATCCCGGAGCCAATGTGCGCGCCGGGCACCGCTACCACATCGCTTTCTTGCGCGGGCTGCCCTCCATCTTCCGCCCGCAGATGTCACACCGGATGCGACCGCGGAACAGGTAGCGGTGTTCGCCCGCCCGGCCCGCTCCGCCTTCCGCGCCGCCCTTCGACTTCCGCAGAAGCTGAGCCGCCGTGAAGTCCTCAACCTCCACGATCTTCGGACCGCGCCCGTACCGCGGACCCGCTCACCGTCGACCCACTGATCGCATTCCCCCACCCGCCCAACGCCCACAGGGTCGACCAGTGCCGCGGCAGGGGGTTCAGAACGCGGTTGCCGGGCTTTCAGCAGGCCATGGGCAGACAGAGCCAGACCCATCGCGCCGCAGACGCCCCACCAGACGCAACCACGAACGCGCCACACACCGACGACCAAGGAAATTCCAGCTGAGCCGCCCACGGCACAACGTCCGCTCATGCCGCTGATCGCGTGTCGAGCGAAGACGCGCTCATGTCGACAGGCGGTTGCAAGACGGTGCAGATCGGTGAGCAGCATTCGGACCCCTGGTGTCGACAGCTGCCCACCGTCGCGAGCACTCCGCTGGCTTGGCTCGAACCGGAAACGCCTGCTGCAGAACGAATTCAGCAGTGGGTCGTCATCTACTCACGTGTGTCGGGCGGTCCAGGCGGGCGGAAAGCACGGCGGACCGTCTCGGCGAGTGCTTGGCGGCGGCGCTGGTGGTCGGCTTCCTGGTCGCTTGTCGTCGCGGCGTAGAACAGGCTGGCCGGCGACCAGGTGAGTGCCATCATCGACACCATCGCCAGGACGTCCGCGGGCTCGAGCGCCGGGTCGATGTGGCCGGCGCGCTGGGCGTCGGCGATGGCTGTCAGCTTCTGCGCGGTCTCCTCGGGCATGGTGACCAGTTCGCCGGCGGGTACGCGTTCCAGCCTCGCCCAGGTGGCCAGCCTGACCAGGTTCGGCTTGGTCAGGCAGGTGTCGTAGATGCCGACCGCGTAGGCCGGTAGGTCATGCGCGGTCATCGGCACGGCGTTGACGATCTCGTTGGCGTGTTCCTGAAAGACGGTGTCGAACAGGCGGTCCTTGTCGCCGAAGTACGCATACAGCTGCGCCTTGTTGGCCTTGGCATTGGCTGAGATCCGGTCGACGCGGGCACCCGCGATGCCGTACCTCGCGAACTCCTCGGCCGCAGCCTCCAGCAACCGGCGGCGCGTGGCGTGTCCATCCTTCACGTCTGCAGTGTAACTAACCAGTTTGTTTGACAGTGCTCCGGCCGGTGGCTAGCGTGAGATCGTAAGCAACTAACTAGTTTGTTTTAATGCTGGAAGGGACGTGCGAAACGTGAAGGTCCAGGCGTATGCGGCACACGAGGCCGGCGGTCCGTTGCGACCGCATGAGTACGAGGCCGGACAGCCCGGACCCAACGAGGTCGACGTCCGCGTGACGCACGGCGGGATCTGCCACACCGACATCGGGATCATCGACAACGAGTGGGGAATCTCGCGATACCCGGTCGTAGCCGGGCATGAAGCGGTGGGTGTGGTGGAGGCCGTCGGTGACGCGGTCGACCAGGCCGTCCTGTCCGTCGGGCAACGGGTCGGCGTCGGTGCCATCGCCGGATCCTGCTTCCGCTGCGAGTGGTGCGTCAGCGGCCGGACCAACCTGTGTCCCCACAGGGACGACACCGTCCTGCGTGGCGACCGCGGTGGATTCGCCAGCCACGTCCGCGCGAGCGACTGGCGACACGTGCACCCGATCCCCGACGCGATCCGGTCCGAGCACGCGGCACCGCTGCTCTGCGCCGGGACGACGGTGTTCTCGCCGCTCCTGGTCCACAACGTCCTGCCGACACACCGAGTCGCCGTGGTCGGCATCGGCGGCCTCGGTCACCTGGCCATCCAGTTCCTCGCGAAGTGGGGATGCGCCGTCACCGCCATCTCGACAACCCCCGCCAAGCGTGCCGACGCGGAACGCTTGGGCGCCAAGGACTTCATCGTCTCCGGTGAGCCAGGGGCCCTGCAGAAGGCCGCCGGCACGTTCGACTTCGTCTTGTGCACTGTGTCCGCGGACCTGCCCTGGGACGACTACCTCGCCATCCTGCGACCAGAGGGCCGGCTGTGCCTCGTCGGCGTCCCGGAACAACCCATCACGGTCTCGCAGCTGAGCCTGATACCCGAGGCGAAGACGGTCGTCGGTGGCATCGTCGGGTCGGCAACGCAGACCCGACAGATGATCGAATTCGCCGTCCGCCACAACATCCGACCTACCGTGGAGACGTTCCCGGCGACGAACTTCGACCATGCGCTCGACCGCGTCCGCACGGGCCGCTCCCGCTACCGCACCGTCGTCGAGTTCTGACCAAGCCGCGGCCGGTGTTCGTGTTGGACGAGGAATCGGAACAACCGGAGCCGTAGTTCTGGAATCCGCAGTTCAGGGACCGGCAGGGAGTGTTTCGGCGGCGGCTGCTACTCGACAGCAGCCTCACAGTGACGATCGTGGAATCTGTGTGCCACACATCACCGTGGCCGCAGGTCGGAATCAGGTGAAGGGCGCCGAGGTTCCGGATGACATGACGACGATTGGCATCATCGGCAGTGGCAACATCGGAAGCACCGTGGCGCGGCTGGCGGTGGCCGCCGGGCACGACGTGGTGTTGAGCAACTCTCGTGGCCCGCACACCCTTCAGGACCTCGTGGCCGAGCTGGGGCCGAAGGCGCACGCCGCGACCCCCGCAGAGGCGGCCGCGGCCGGCGACGTCGTGGTGGTGACGGTGCCGCTGCGGGCGTACCGGGACGTCCCTGTGGAGCCGCTGACGGGCAAGGTGGTCATCGACACCAACAACTACTACCCGGACCGCGACGGCGTCTTCGACGAACTGGAGGACGGCTCCAGCACCACCGGTGAGCTGCTGCAGAAGCACCTGCCGGAAGCGCACGTCGTCAAGGGCTTCAACAACATCTGGGCCGGGCACCTGGGTGACCTGGCCCGTCCGGCGGGGAGCGCGGACCGGTCGGCGCTCCCCATCGCCGGTGACAACGAGGCCGCCAAGCAGGCGGTCACCGAGTTCTTCGACAGCCTCGGCTACGACACCGTGGACGCCGGACCGCTCGCCGAGAACTGGCGCACCCAGCGGGACACCCCGGTATACGTGACTCCCTACGGCGCTTACGGAGAACTCCCCGGCACCCAAGCGAGCACGCAGGTCGTCCGTGACGCACTCGCCGCGGCCAAGTGAGGGTCTGCGGGTCCATCCGGTGACGGCTCGCCCGTTCTCCTGGACGCTCACGGCGTCCTCCAGGTGATCGTTGTGCCGGAAATCTGGATGATTCCCGGCACATCGGTTGGACGGCGTCAGTTGAGCCTTCAGATGCCGACGGCGTCCAGGCCGCCTGAACGCGTGCGGCTCGGTGCCAGGTGTCATCAGCTCAGGCTGTCCTTGCCGCGCGCGAACACCTCCGTCGCGCCGGTGCTGGGCTGATGTTCTGAGTCAAGCGCCCCCTTTCCCACCGGGGACGGATCACCGGGCGGCACCGACACGTACGCCGCGTCGGTGCTTCAGAGCCGAGCGGTGCACGGCGAAGTGCTTACGCGACGCGGTTGGCCGCCCGTCCTTCCAGGCGCTTGCCCAGTACCGCGTCGGTAAGCCTCGAGCCTGGCAGCACTACGGGGATCTGACAGTCGATCGTCGAGCCACCGACCGATTTCAGGGCCGTTACGAGCTCGCAGCCGGCGATCGGCCACGTGATGCTGCGCGGCTACGGCTACGGTTTCGGATCGAATCCCACCGGTGCCAGCCCACCCTTGCGAGCGGTCGAGCAGGTGCTTCTCGAAGTCGATCAGTCCGTATTCGACGCGGCCCGCCGTCAGGGCACGCACTGCTTCCTGGTGGAGCGCTGTGGACTCCGTGCACTGCTCAGCATGCAGAGACGCCCCCAACACCTGGCGCTCGCAGTTCTGCGGCGCACCGGCGCAATTCTCGACCTCTACCGCCCCCGGCTCCCCCACCTCGATCTTCAGGCACGTCCACATCATGCCCAAACGACGTCGGCGCCCGTTTCCAACCACCCCTGACAGCCGGTTGGACCCTGGCGAGCACACGAACTCCCAGGCGGACTCAGCAACTCCGTGCAGCCAGGACAAGGCTGCTGTCGCCGCAACCGCAACCGCCCTTCTAAGGACATTTGTCTGCGCGGATGGCCGAGCTCGCTTGTGCGGGTGCTGTGGAGGTTCGCTTTCCGAACGGTCGGGCCCGTGTCAGAGGCGCTCGGCGCAGCCAACCGGCGCTGCGAGGCAGGGGTGAGCCTTGCGGCCCCGGTGCTCGCCACCGTCCACACCGCCTGCCGATCCGCGCGGACCGTCACCCGGTGCGTGTTTGCGTCCAGTCTGACCGGGAAGGCTGTCTCTGTGGTTCTTGCCACACCTTGAGGAGACGCGATTCCCATGGCAGATGAGTTGCACGGCCGGCGGGTCGCGATCCTGGTCACCGACGGTGTCGAGCAGGTCGGACTCACCCAGCCCCGCCAGGCAGTCGAGCAGGCCGGGCGCAGGCGAGGCCGCTGTCGACACACACCGGTGAGATTCAGTCGATGAACGCCGAGGTCGACAAGGGCGACACCGTCACCGTCGACCGATTGGTCTCCGACGTTCGGCAACGACTCCGACGCCCTGATCCTGCCCGACAGCACGGTCAACCCCGACCGGCTGCGGGTCAACTCCGACGCGATGGGTTCCGTACGGGAGTTCGTGGGCTCCGGTGAGCCGGTCGGCCCGCTGTGTCACGGGTCGTGGACATCAGCCGAGGCCGACTTGGTCCGCGGCAGCACGTTGACCTCTCCAAGATCGTCGAAGAATTCGCCGAAGGCCGCCAACGCGCCCCACCCAGCCCTGAACCGCACCGTCCACAGAGGAGAAAGAACATGAAGGCAGTGGTTTACAACGGTCCCTACGACGTCAGCGTCTCCGACGTTCCCGACGCACGTGTCGAGGGGCCCAACGACGTCCTGGTCAAGATCACGGCGACGAACATCTGCGGGTCGGACCTGCACATGTACGAAGGGCGCACCGATTTCGAGAAGGGCCGCATCTTCGGTCACGAGAACGTCGGCGAGGTCGGTGCCGGGGTCGACAAGGTCGCGGTCGGGGACATGGTCTCGGCGCCGTTCAACGTCTCCTGCGGGCATTGCCGCAACTGCGAGCACGGCCTGACCAACTACTGCCTGACCTCCAACGTGGAGGGTGTGGCCGGTGGCGCGTACGGGTTCGCCGACATGGGTGGCTGGGCCGGTGGGCAGGCCGAGTACCTGCGCGTCCCGTGGGGCGACTTCCAGTGCCTGCGCCTGCCCGAGGACGCCCGCGAGAAGCAGAACGACTACGTGATGCTCTCCGACATCTTCCCCACCGGCTGGCACGCCGTGGAGATGTCAGGGCTGAAAGCCGGCGAGACGATCGTGATCTACGGCGGCGGCCCGGTCGGGCTGATGGCCGCCCTCTCCGCCACGGTGAAGGGTGCGGCGAAGGTGATGGTCGTCGACCGCCACCCCGACCGGCTGCGTCTGGCCGAGGAGATCGGGGCGATCGCGATCGACGACTCGAAGAGTGATCCGGTCGAGCAGGTCATGGAACACACGAAGGGGGTCGGCGCCGACCGCGGTGCCGAGTGCGTCGGCTACCAGGCCCACGACCCCCAGGGCAACGAGGACAACGCGGCGACGCTGAACAAGTTGGTCTCCTCGGTGCGGTTCACCGGCGGGATCGGCACCGTCGGGGTGTTCGTCCCGCAGGACCCGGGCGGCCCGGACGAGCTGGCCCAGCAGGGCAAGGTCCGGTTCGACTTCGGCAACTTCTGGTTCAAGGGTCAGCAGATGGGCTGCGGGCAGGCCCCGGTCAAGCGCTACAACCGCCACCTGCGTGACCTCATCGCCGTCGGCAAGGTCACCCCGTCCTGGATCGTGTCCCACAACCTGCCCCTCGAGAAGGCCCCGGACGCCTACAAGCACTTCGACGCCCGCGAACACGGCTGGACCAAGGTCGTGCTCAACCCCGGCCAGGCCACCTGAGCTGGTCCCCGGCCTGGACAACCCGTTCGAGTAGGAGGCAAGAGCATGGCTGAACCGGTGACCGTCGGGCTCCTCGTCCGGTTCGAGGCGCTACCCGGACGAGAAGAGGACGTCGAGAACTTCCTGCAAGAGGGGCTCGGCATCGTGGAGCAGGAGCCCGACACGGTGCGGTGGTTCGCTCTCCGCTTCGGTCCCTCGTCCTTCGGAATCTACGACGCCTTTCCCGACGACTCCGGTCGCCAGACCCACCTCTCGGGCCAGGTCGCCAAAGCCCTCACCGAGAACATCGGCACCCTGTTCGGCCAGCCCAGCTTCGAACCCGTGGACGTGATCGCCGAGAAATCCCCGATCTGACACGCGGGCAGCCGGCGGGTCGCTGCGGCAGCCGACGGCGCTCGACCCGTGCGGGAGGTGTGACGTCGTAGCAACCAGGGCCGCGCCGCGGCTGACGCGCTGACGGGTGACGCTGGGCCTGCTCGGCACCCATGGACCACTGCCGAGTGGTCCGCCGACCTCACAAGCACTGCCCGACCTGCTCGAACACGAGACCGACGGTCGGCGACCGGAAGCATTCGCAGCTCGACGGCGGGGGCGACCGACCAGCCCCGAGAGGTTCCTGCAGGAACTCCTCGGTGACTGAGTTGCGACCCTCGCCGCCCGCCGCTGCGCGTGCCGAAACCGCATCCGCGCAGGTGAAGCAGGATGGCGGTTTCGCGCATGACTCCGTCGAAACGGCTCTTCGATCTATGGCGAGACGTTCGATCCAGCCGGGTTCGAGAGATCAAGGCCGTGGTCGCGGGGATACTTCGCCGGCGAGTGATCGGTGGGCCGCGGTGCTCGTTGTGAAGTCACTCGTACTCACCGCGAACCGCAGGTTGGCCCGATTCCAGATCGACTTTCGATCCAACAGTTCACTGTGAATGCTCTTGGCCTCAGCTGAGAGAAAAATTTGGGGACTCAAACCCCCTCGGACAAGGACATGTCGCAAATTTGCGACGTCTGCGTGGCAGGTGCTCAAGTCCGCTTGAGCACCTGTTCTGCGTTTCGGCGCTATTTCCGGGTGGCATCCGCTGACGGTTTCCTGCATCCGGCCCGTCGTCCCTGAGACCGCGTCAGGGAATGCGACGGGCGCGTCAGCCCGTGCCGTTGGTCAGCCGCTCCCGCTCATCGTCGTCCCGGCGTCACGACCGGCCCCGGCAGACGAACGTTCTGCACCGGAGGGCCGCCATCGACCACCGCGGCCGAGTCGCCGCATCACGGCCACACCAGAATCAGACGCGGCCACCCGTCTGAGCGTCCGCGAACACGACGGCCTCTTGGTCGTCACCGCTGACCCGCACGGCGTCTTCAAGCTAGCTCTCGCCTGCAGAAATGCCTGCCGCGTCGTGACCCGTTGACGCCGTGGCCGGCGAACAGTTCGCGGGCCGCGGTCATGCTGCGGTCGCGCTTGGCGTGCTTGGCCGCTCGCGGCGCCCGATCGCCATGTGACCGCTTCGCATGGCCCTCCCTTGACAACAATTCTGAGTACCCTCATAGTTGAGCGCACTCAGTTCGAGCGCGTGGGGCGAGGCCCCAGATGTCGAGCCGTGGTGGCTGACCTGGCCTCATGCCTGGATGAATCGGATGAAGACAAGGAGTGCCCCGTGCGAGCGTTCGTCGTCGCCAAGTACAAGGAGCCGCTGCAGGAGGCGGACGTCCCCGAGCCCACCGTGGGAGAGCACGACGTGCTCGTGCAGGTGGAGGCCGCCGGGCTGAACCGGCTGGATGAGAAGATCCGCGCCGGCGAGTTCAAGCAGATCCTGCCCTACGAGCTGCCGCTGATCCTGGGCAACGACGTCGCGGGCACCGTCATCGGCGTCGGGACGGCGGTTCGCGGCTTCAGGCCCGGAGACGAGGTCTACGGCCGGCCCGACCAGGGGCGCATCGGCACGTTCGCCGAGCGCATCGCCGTCGCGGAGGGCGACCTGGCTCTCAAGCCCGCCTCGATCAGCATGGACGAGGCCGGCTCGTTGCCGCTGGCGGCCCTCACGGCGTGGCAGGCGCTGGTGGAGCGCGGGAAGGTGCGGCCAGGGCAGAAGGTTCTCATCCACGCCGGCGCCGGCGGCGTCGGTTCGATCGCGATCCAGCTCGCCGCACACCTCGGCGCGAGCGTAGCCACGACCGCCAGCGGTTCCAACGCGGACTTCGTGCGCGCGCTCGGTGCGGACACAGTGATCGACTACCGCACCCAGGACTTCGAGCAGCTCCTGACCGGCTACGACCTGGTGCTGGACAGCCTCGGTGGGGAGACTCTCGAGAAGTCCCTGCGGGTGCTCGAGCCCGGCGGCAAAGCCATCGGGATCGCCGGTCCCCCGGACCCCGCGTTCGCCCGCGAGGCCGGCCTGAACCCGCTGCTGCGCCTGGCGGTCGCAGGCATGAGCGCCAAGATCCGCAGACAGGCCAAGAAGCTCGGCGTGACGTATGAGTTCCTGTTCATGCGCGCCAGCGGCGACCACCTCCGCCAGATCACCACCCTCGTCGACGAGGGCGTGGTGCGTCCGGTCGTGGGAAAGGTGGTCGGCTTCGACCAGACCCCGCAGGCGCTGCAGTCCCTGTCCCGGGGTGGCATCCGAGGTAAGGCCGTCATCGGCAACAGCTGAACCGCCGCAACCGCGACAGGCGACACGAAACACACAGCGACACAGAACACGCAGGAGAATCCGCCATGAGCAGCGCCAACACCCCTGAAGAAGCCGTTATCACCTCCTACGCGAAGGCCCCGGCCCGCACCGTCAGCGCCGGTGGCGTCACCTATGCCTACCGCGAGCTGGGCCCGAAGGGCGGTGTCCCCGTCGTCTTCTTCGTCCACCTCGCCGCGACCCTGGACAACTGGGACCCCCGCATCGTCGACCCCGTCGCGAAGGGCCGTCACGTCATCGCCTTCGACAACCGGGGTGTGGGGGCGTCCACCGGTCAGGTGCCGGACAGTGTCGAGGCGATGGCCGACGACGCCTACACCTTCATCAAGGCGCTCGGGTACGACAAGATCGACGTCTTCTCCTTCTCCCTCGGCGGCATGGTCGCCCAGGCCCTGGTGGTGAAGCACCCCGAGCTCGTCCGCAAGCTGGTCCTCACCGGCACCGGCCCCAAGGGCGGCAAGGACATGGACAAGGTCGCCGGAGTCACCTACTGGGACATCCTGCGCGCCACCTTGACCCGTTCGGACCCCAAGGAGTTCCTGTTCTTCAACCGCAACGCCACCGGAAAGGCTGCCGGACGCGCGTTCGTCAACCGGCTCAAGGAGCGCACCGCCGACCGCGACGCGGAGATCAAGACCAAGGCGTTCCAGACGCAGCTGAAGGCGATCAAGAAGTGGGGGCGCTCCGCCCCCGACGACCTGTCGTCGGTCACGCAGCCCACCCTGATCGCCAACGGCGACAACGACCGCATGGTGCCGTCGGTCCTGTCGGAGGACCTGCACCGGCGCATCAAGGACAGCGAGCTGATCATCTACCCCGACTCCGGGCACGGCGGCATCTTCCAGTACCACCGGGAGTTCGCCCCCGTAGCGGTCGAGTTCCTGGCCCGATGACCACCACCTGACAAGGAAAAGGGCAACACCGTGAGCACGTCACATGCCGTCGCGCCCGTGCTGTGCAAGGCCGGGTAAAGCGCCTCGATCGGGCCGCTCAGTGCCGCCTTGGCCCCCTTGGTCAACTCGTCGGCCAGGACGTCGTGTTCTCCGGCCTCGACGGCGTCGTAGACCGTCGTCACCAGCTGCGTCGGCAGCATCTCTCGGGCCAGCCGGCAACGGACTGCACGTCGACGAGGACTGCCCCTTCCTGGCGACGAGTACCGGCGCGAAGGCGCGGCGAGGAAGACCGGCCAGAAGAAGTTCGTCGCCACGTTCGCCCGGATGTCCGCCTCGGTGACGACAGCAGGCTCGCGCTCGGCGGGATGGCACCCGCGTTGTCGACGAGCACGGTGACATCGCCGCAGCGGCGATCGACGCGCGGTCGGTGACGTCAAGGATCAGCGGGACGATGCGTGCATCGTCCCAGGCGGGAAACGCGGCGGTAGCGTACGCCTTGGCGGCGCCGCGTGTGCCAGGGCGTCGTGGACCAATGGGAGAATGAGCGGAGCCACATTCGAGCTCACACGGTATTGAGCACAATCAGAACTGATTACAGCCAGAATCCACGCCTGGAGGACACCGTCATGCCTGTCGGACGGCGCGAGCGGAACAAGCAGGAGAAGCTCGACCGCATTGTCGATGCCGCCAGTGAGCTGTTCGCCGAGCACGGCGTCGATGAGGTCACGACCCAGCAGATCGCGGACAAGGCCGACATCGGCACCGGGACCTTGTTCCTCTACGCCAAGACCAAGGGCGAACTCCTCCTGCTCGTGCAGAACGCCAAGTACGCCGAAGCGCTCGCGCAGGGCCGGGCGGACGCCGAGACCGTCCCAGGCGTGCTGGACGCGGTGATGGCGATCGTCCGGCCGATCGTCGAGTGCAACCGCACCCAGATCGACAACGGACGCACTTACCTGCGAGAGATGGTCTTCGGCGACCCCGAGGAGCCCCAGCACAGCGCAGCACTCGCCATCATCGTGCAGACCGAGGAGGCCGTCGCCGCCGTTCTGCGCCGAGACGAGCGGGTCGCAGAGGGCGACGCCGCGAGGCTGGCACACATCGTGTCCGCCGTGATGTTCCTCAGCATGGCGGCGAGCGTGAACATCGCCTTGAGCGTCGAGGAGATCGTGCAGGACATCCGCGAACAGGTCGACGCCCTGCTGTCTCGCTGAAGCGCGGTCCACGGCCTCGCGGAACTGATCGCCACAAAACGCACGCTCGTACTCTTCCACGACCACCGCCGCGACACCGTCGATCAGCTCATACGACACGGCACGCTGCCACCCACGAGGCGTCTGCACATCCTGAAAGTGCTCGTCGACATCCGGCCGTAGAACGCACAGCGCAGACCAGGCTCCCCAAGGCGGTGCCGCCGGACGGCGACGCCAGGTCAACGCGGCAACCAGTTCGGTCTGCGCGTCCTGCCGGAACTCGTCCGGGCCGGCGAAGAAGCCGCCGCCTTCGACGATGGCCGGCGCGGCGCCGTTGTTCTGTGATCTGGCCGCATGGCACTTGATGTGTTTTTCGTGACCTGTGGCACGACGAACGCACCCACGCGCCACGGATGTGGTCCATCGACCGCGTCCACCCCGGCACGCACGGACACGCCGGCATCGCCCACAGCTTCGCCGAGCTCATCCTCGGCCGCGCCCGCTCCCCCTGGACCCCGGCCGGACCGGCGGTGACCGCGGCGCAACGACTGGCCGAGATCCGCTCGCTCCGCACCATCCTGCGAACCGACCGCGGCCCACCCAACTCCCCGGCGCACCGCGGAACCTCACCCAGACCGGCGCACAACACTGATCGGTTGATCCACAAGTACGAGCCCCACGAGGCACACGAGCTGCGGGCGATCGCCGCGCTCCACGAGTGCGACGCGCCCGCGCTCATCGCCGGGCCGAAGGAGACGCCGGGCACCCTCAGACCGTGCGCGAGTCTGGAATCGCACCTGGGCCGAGGACCGCTCCGGCGAAGAGCGCGGTGCCTGGTCAAGGCGTGTGCACGCGGTCGACCTCGATGGTGAGGACAACGCGCTGCTGCGCACCGCCGCCGAAACCGGGGTAGGGCCGGCCGAGGTACTTCTCGGACAACTCGTCGATGTGCTCGCGAGCGCCGTCCGCGGTGATGTCCACGACACTGCCTCGCAGAGCCCAGTACCGCGAGGGAGCGGCGGGGTCGGCGATGCCGAGGGCGACCCGCTGGTCGCGGCGGACGTTGCGGGTCTTCTGGTGGGTGTCGACCGTGTTGACGAGCACGTGCACGCCGTCGGTGCCCGCCCAGGTCTGGGAGATCTGCGGCGATCCGTCCGGCATGAGCGTGGACACGAAGCAGATGGCCTTGGCGTTGAGCACGTCGATCAGGTCATCGGACAGAGCGGTCATGGGTGGTCCTTCACTTCGTCTGGTCGTTGTACAGGTGGTCGATGACCGTCTCGTCCGGCTGGTCGCCGGACAGGTCGGCGTGACGCAGGCCCGTCAGGGCGATCCGCAGGGCACGGCGCCACAGCTGCGGAGCGTGCTCGCGGGAGGCGTCCATGACGCTGCCCACCATCACGTGCACCGCGGCGAAGTCCGAGGGCGTCGCCCCGGCCGGCAGCTGTCCTGCCCGGACGGCGCGGTCGACGAGGTCGGCAACGAGTGGTGTCATCTGCTCGTGTGCCCGTTGCACCAGTTCGGTGGCCTGGTGGCGGCTTCGGAGCAACTCCCCCAGTCCGCGGCTCTGAGCCTCGATCTCGAGTTGTCGTTCGAGGAACCAGGTGAGCCCGGCCCACGCGTCGTCGTACCGCGAGGCCTGCACGGCGAGGTCGGTCACGGTGTCGATGTGCTCGCTGAACAGGGCGTTCAGCAGGTCCTGCCGGTCGGGGAAACGGCGGTACACCGTGCCCATACCGGTACCGGCGGCCCGTGCGATGTCCTCGTAGGAGACGTCCAGCCCTCGTGAGGCCATGAGTTCACCGGCGGTCCGAAGCACCAACTGGCGGTTGCGCTCGGCGTCGCGGCGCAGAGGAGGAGAGGCTTCCGTCACGCCCTCGACCGTAGTCAAGCGGAAGAGAAATTCCAAGTTGAAGAGTTCTTCCACTTCTGCCTACGATCGAGTCGTCCCTCCCCCGATCCACGGAGCACTCCAGTGTCCTTCACGCCTGCCCACGAAGCGGTGGAACCGTTCCCGATCTCCGTGCCCGAGGCCGATCTGGCGGACTTGCGGAACCGCCTGGCCGCGACCCGGTGGCCGGACCGCGAGACCGTTCCCGACGGCCGCCAGGGGCCGCAGCTGGACCGGATCCGGGACCTGTGCGAGCACTGGGCCACCGGGTACGACTGGCGGCGTGCCGAGCGGGACATCAACGGCCTCGGCTCGTTCCGCACCGCGCTCGACGGGATCGACATCCACTTCCTGCACGTCAGGTCCGCCGAGCCGCACGCGGTTCCACTGCTGCTGTGCCACGGCTGGCCGGGCTCGATCCTCGAGTTCCGCCGCCTCGCGGGCCCGTTGACCGATCCGGCCGCTCACGGCGGCGACGCCCGCGACGCGTTCCACGTGGTGATCCCCTCGATGCCGGGCTTCGGGTTCTCCGGCAAGCCGGACTCGACCGGCTGGAACACCGCGCGCATCGCCGACGCGTGGATCACCCTGATGCGACGCCTGGGCTACGGCGGCTTCTTCGCCCAGGGCGGCGACTGGGGCGCCGCCGTCGTGGAACAGATCACCCGCAAAGCGCCCGAGTCGTGCCTGGGCGCGCACTTCAACCTGCCGCTGGTGTTCCCCACCGCGCAGGAGGTGGACGAGGCGACAGCGGAAGAGCGCCAGATGATCGCTCGCGCTCAGCACTACCAGGACCGGCAGAGCGCGTACGCCCGTGAGCAGGCGACCCGGCCGCAGACCATCGGGTACTCGCTCGCGGACTCGCCGGCCGGGCTCGCCGCCTGGATCTACACGCTCTTCCAGGACGTCACCGACAGCGGTGGCGATCCCGAGGCCGTCCTGGACCGCGACGACATCCTCGACGACGTGATGCTCTACTGGCTGCCCAACGCCGCGGCGTCCTCCGCTCGGCTGTACTGGGAGGAGGACTTCGGCAGCGCCGCGCCTGCCGGGCAGCCGAACCCCGTCCCCGCCGGATTCAGCATCTTCCCCGGCGAGGCCGTGCAGGCCTCCCGGCGTTGGCTCGAACGCCGCTACGAGACGGTGCTGCACCACGCCCGGCTCGAACGCGGAGGTCACTTCGCCGCGCTCGAGCAGCCGGAGGTCCTCACCGAGGAGATCCGGAAGACCTTCCGATCACTGCGGGGTTCCCGGTCGTGAGGTGTCCACATTGGACATGATCGGCCTGCGCGTGCTCGGGCACCCTCCTTCGTGCGCCGGCCTCGCTCTCCCCCACGTTCAACCGATCGCAGCCATGTCGGCGATGTCGCGTTGCTGTCGGCGGAACTTGCCGGGCGCGGTGCCGAACTCCCGCTTGAAGGCGTTGGAGAAGGCGAACTCCGAGGCGTAGCCGACGGTGCGGGCGATCGTCGCCAGCGGCGCCTGGCCGTCCCTCAGCATCCGCGCACCGGTGCTCAGGCGCCACCACGTCAGGTAGGCCATCGGGGACTGCCCGACCAGGGACGTGAACCTGCGGGCGAAGGCGGTTTTGGACAGTCCGACCTCGGCGCCCAGTTCCTGCACCGTCCACGGGTGCGCGGGCGCACGGTGGATGTGCTGCAGCGCGGTGGCGACGACCGGGTCGGTGAGTGCGACGCACCAGCCCCCACGCGGGCCGTGCCGCGCGGCTTCCTCGTCGAGCCAGGCCCGCAGCAGGTAGACCAGCAGCAGGTCCATCAAGGCGGGAACCGCCGCCGCGGCACCAGGACGGTCCTCGATGAGGTCCGCACCGAGCAGGTCCACCGCGCTGCGCAGGGCGGAGTGGTCACCGAGCCTGGCCGGGAGGTGGACGACCTCGGGCAGCGTCCGCAGGAACGGGTGGGCCTGCCCGCGATCCAACCGGTAGGCGCCGCACAGCAGTTGCGCCTGGTCCGGTGCCGGCTCGTGGTCCGGCGGGCCGGTCTCCGGGGCCGCGGGCAGTTCGGCGATCGTCCTGTCGGGACTGTCGCTCATGCCGTGCACCGCGCCGTGCGGCAGGAACACCACGTCGCCCGCTCCGAGGGCGACCGGAGGGCCCGACGGGGGGATCAGCCAGCAGCCGCCCTCCAGGACGACGTGGAAGCCGGCTCCGGGGTACGGGCCGAACGCGTACCCCCACCGGCCGCTCAGCCGGGACCGGGTGAACTTCGCACGGCCGGCCCTGACCGTGGAGATCACGTCGCTGAAGACGTCCATGACATCATGCTACAGCTGACACGGTCCGATCGATTATGTGTGCGATCGATTCTCGCATTGGAAGGACCGATTCGGATCCCTAACGTTGCTGTCGACCAACCCATCGCAACTCGAGGAGACGCGCGGACATGACCGCATACGTCGTGATCGATCTGAACATCGCGGACCCGGCCGGCTTCCAGCAGTACGTGGACGGGGTGACGCCGTTGCTCGCGAAGGCCGGCGGCCGCAACGTGCTGACCGACGGCGACGCGCTGGTGCTGGAAGGCGACTGGACCCCGCCGACTCTCGTGATCCACGAGTTCGCCGACAAGGCCGCGGTCCAGGCGTTCTGGGACTCGCCGGAGTACCAGCCGTTCAAGGACCTGCGCCGCAGGTACTCCACCGTGCGGGTCGTCGTCGGCGAGACCACCTGATCCGGGACCACGCCGGTCACGCGGCGAGCGTGCTCAGCAGGACCAGCGCGTCGGCGGAACGGGAGCCCGGTTCGGCGGGCTGCGCGACCAGTCGCTGACCCGGCGCGCTGCTGATCGGGAAGATCTCCGTGCGTAGGTCCAGCTCGCCGATGTCGGGGTGGAAGAAGCAGGTTCCCGGGCGGAGCGGGCCGCGTGGCGCCGGTGCGGCCCAGAGCCCGCGGAACCGGGGACTGGCGATGGCGAGTTCGCCGACCAGCTCCCGCAGCCCGTGTTCGTCGGCGGCGTGGCCGTGCACGACCTGCCACAGGTCG
Organism: Lentzea sp. NPDC055074; assembly: GCF_053608005.1. Lineage (NCBI taxonomy): Bacteria > Bacillati > Actinomycetota > Actinomycetes > Pseudonocardiales > Pseudonocardiaceae > Lentzea > Lentzea sp. NPDC055074. The sequence goes on along the minus strand of NZ_JBSGUQ010000002.1, from coordinate 62,278 downwards.
TGCACGGCCACGCGGGCCGTGGCGGTCCAGTCGCGGAAGAACTCGAGTCCCGCGGGGTCGAGGAAGATCATGCGGTACAGGTTGTCCCGGTGGACGAAACGCGAGTGCAGTGCGCTCGCGAGGGCGTTGCGCGCCAGGACGTCACCGGACCGGCCGAGGACGTAGGCGGGCGCCGCGGTCCAGTCGTCGAGCAGGCCCAGCAGGTGCGGGCTGACGCGCTCGGGCCGGTCGCGGGACCGCCGGCGGGTGGCGGGACGCGCCAGCCGGTGCAGCTCGACGGCGGCGGTCTCGTCCAGGCGCAGCGCACGCTTCAGGCTCTCCACGGTCTGGTGGGTCGGGCGCTCGTGTCCCTGCTCCAGCCGGGCGTAGTGGCCCGCGCTCAGCCCGGCGAGCAGGGCGACCTCGTCCCGGCGCAGTCCGGGAACCCGACGGCGTCCCTCGGTGCTCAGCCCTGCCTGCTCGGGACGAACAAGAGCACGGTGCGTGCGCAGGAACGCGCCCAGCGCCGTGTTCCGCTCGTGACTCATGTGACCGAGGCTAGGACAGGAGCAGGGTGCTCAGCCTGGGTGCGTCTCACCCAGGCTGACCCCGGTTGACGAGCCGCCGCCGCACGGGTTGAGTCTGCCGTCATGACCGGCACACCTCTCGGCGACTTCCTCCGTGCCCGTCGTGAAGCCCTCACGCCTCACGACGTCGGACTGCCCGAGCACGGGCGCCGTCGCGTCAAGGGCCTGCGCCGTGAGGAGGTCGCGATCCTCGCGGGGGTGAGCAGCGACTACTACATGCGTCTGGAACAGGGCCGTGAGTCCAGCCCGTCGGCGCAGGTCGTGGAGGCGGTGGCACGGGCGCTCAAGCTCGACGCCGCGACCACCGAGCACCTCTGGCTGCTGGTGCGAGCGGCGGAGGCCAGGACGTGGCTCGGCAACGGCCGCCCGCCGGTCAGCGCGCAGCTGCGGCAGCTCATGGACAGCTGGTCCGACTCACCGGCGTTCGTCGTCGGACCCGCGCTGGACGTCCTGGCGGGCAACGCCATGGCCGACGCGCTGCACGCGGGCTTCACCCCGGCGGACAACCTGGCCCGCATGGTGTTCCTCGATCCGGCCGGGCGCGAGTTCTACCGGCAGTGGGATCGCGCGGCGCACTCCTGCGTCGCCGAGATCCGCGCCGCGTACGGACACGATCCCGGCAACGCGCGCATCGCCGAGGTCGTGGCCGCGTTGTCCGAGCGCAGTCCGGAGTTCGCCGAGCTGTGGGCCCGGCACGACGTCAAGCCGAAGACCCAGGAGAGCAAGCACCTGCACCACCCGCAGGTGGGCGACCTGGAGATCCAGTTCGCCACCTTCACCGTCAGCGGCGCTCCGCACCAGCAGCTGGTCGTCTACCAGGCCGAGCCCACCTCCCCGACCGCGGAGGCGTTCCGGCGGCTGCGCACCCACGCCGACGCCGCACTCGCCTCCCCCGCGACGGAGCTCCCGCTCGTCTAGATCTCGGCGCGGCGCCTTGGGTGGGTGCGTTTCTCCCAGGAAACCCGCGGCCTTCTTCCGGCTGTCCCGCGTGGACAAACTCGTTCCTGTCAGCAGCGGCAAACGCCCGCCGCACAGGCAGAACAGCCGGAAGGAACGAGATCCCCATGTCCACCTGGTTCATCACCGGAGCGTCCCGCGGCCTCGGAGCGGAGATCGCCCGCGCCGCTCTCCGCGGCGGCGACAACGTCGTGGTCGCCGTGCGCAACCCGGACCGCGTGCCGGAAGACCTGAAGACGGCGGCGAACGCGTTGGTCGTCGCGCTGGACGTCACCGACGCCCAGGCCCTCCCCGGCGCCGTGCAGACCGCCACGGACCGCTTCGGCGGCATCGACGTGCTGGTCAACAACGCGGGCCGCGGCCTGCTCGGCGCGCTGGAGGAGATCACCGACGCCGAGGCGCGGTCCCTGTTCGACCTCAACGTCTTCGGCCTGATCAACATGACCCGCGCGGTGCTGCCCGGCATGCGCCGGCAGGGTTCCGGCAAGGTCGTCCACATCGGCTCCCGGTCGGGTTTCGAGGGCGAACCGGGCGTGAGCCTGTACAGCGCCTCCAAGTTCGCCGTGGCCGGGATCAGCGAGGCCCTGTCGGCCGAGCTGGCACCGTTCGGCATCCAGTCCATGGTGGTCGAGCCGGGCGTGCTGCGCACCGACTTCCTCGACGCCAGCTCGCTGTCGCTCGCGGCCGAGCGCATCAGCGACTACGACGGCACGCCCGCGCACGTGACGCTGGACTGGGTCGGCACGGCCAACCACACCCAGCTCGGCGACCCGGTCAAGGGCGCTGCCCTGATCCACGAGGTGACCAGCGGCGACACGCTGCCCACCCACCTGTACCTCGGCCCCGACACGATCGACCGCCTGCAGGTGAAGCTCGCCCAGATCGAGCAGGACCTGGCGCCGTGGCGGGACAAGTCCGCCGCCACCGCCCACGAAGACGTCGTCGCCGCGGTCTGACCCCCCAACCACCCGTTTCCCAGAAGAGGACATCACCATGTCTGCTCTGCTCACCGACACCCCGCTGGCCAGCCGCGTGGCCGTCGTGTCGGGTGCCTCCAGCGGCATCGGCGCCGCCACCGCCACCCGCCTGGCCGAGCTCGGCGCGAAGGTCGCCGTGCTCGCCCGCCGCAAGGACAAGCTCGACGCCCTGGTCGAGTCGATCACCAGCACCGGCGGCACCGCGATCGCCGTCCCCGTCGACGTCACCGACCGGGAGGCCGTGCACGCCGCGGCCCGCCAGGTCGCCGACCAGCTCGGGACGGCCGACCTCGTCTTCAACAACGCCGGCGTGCAGCTCATCTCGCCGATCGCCGACCTGCGCCAGGACGAGTGGCAGCGCCAGATCGACCTGAACGTCACCGGGGTCATGAACGTCATCGGCGCGTTCGTGCCGCACCTCACCGCCACCGCGGAGGCGGGCAAGCCGGCCGACCTGATCACCACGTCCTCGATCGCGGCCACCCGGATCCTGGAGAAGTTCTCGGTCTACTCCGGCACCAAGGCCTACATCAGCCACCTGACCCGGCTGCTGCGCGTCGAGCTCGGGCGCAAGAACATCCGGGTCGCGACGATCGAGCCCGGCATGGTCGACACGGAGCTGCCCGACCACGTCACCGACCCGGACGCCAGCAAGCTGATGGCCGATCTCATCGACCAGATCGACGTGCTGCAGTCCTCGGACGTCGCCGAGACCGTGGCGTTCATGGCCTCCGTGCCGCGCCACGTCAACCTCACCGAGATCACGATCCTCCCGACCGCACAGGCGATCTAGCCGCATGCGGTGCGCGTTGCCGGTGACGGCGGGAGCGAGCTCGCCGTCACCGCCCGCGTCTCCACCAGAAGGGTTCCGACCATGACCACCGCCAGTCTCGACCGCCAGGGTTTCACCGAGTACCCGATCAGCGACGTCCACCGGTTGATCGAGCCCGGCCCTGTCGTCATGGTGTCCACTTTCGACGGACACCGCGCGAACCTGATGACCAACGGTTTCAACATGCCGATCGCCCACGGCGCGTTGATCGGGCTGATCGTCGGCCCGTGGGACCACAGCTTCGACGCACTGCGCTCGACCGGGGAGTGCGTCATCGCGATCCCGTCCATCGACCTCGCCGAGCGCGTGGTCGGCGTGGGCAACACCTCCGGCAGGGACACCGACAAGTGGCGGCGGTTCGGCCTCACCCCCTCCCCCGCCAGCGTGGTGCGAGCGCCACTGGTCGCGGAGTGCTTCGCCAACATCGAGTGCACCGTGGCCGACGACCGGCTCGTCGACGACTACCACCTGTGGATCCTGCGCGGGGAGCGGGCGTGGTTCGACGCCGCCAAGCGGGGAGCCGGCGAGTTCCACCACCGCGGCGACGGCACGTTCTCCGCCAACGCGTCCACTGTGGACCTGCGCGACCGCATGACCAAGTGGCACCACCTCACCCGCTGAACCCAGAAGGCAGGAACCACCATGTCCACCACGCTCGAACTGCTGCGCCGGCGCGACTCCGATCCGCGGCGCCGCGTCCTGTTCACCGGCGCCACCGTCGTCACCGCGGACCCCGGACTGGGCACCCTGACCAGAGGCGACGTGCTCGTCGAGGGCGACACGATCACCGCCGTCGCCGCCGAACTGCCCGTCACCGACGCGATCGTCGTCGACGCCACCGGCTCGATCATCGCCCCCGGCTTCGTCGACACCCACCGCCACGCCTGGGAGGCGCAACTGCGCCGCGTCATGCCCGACGTCAACGACCTCGGCGAGTACGTCATGTCCACCCTGGCCGGCATCGCCCCGGTCTACCAGCCCGACGACATGTACATCGGGACGAAACTGGCCGCGCTGACCGCCATCGACAGCGGCATCACCACCATGCTCGACTTCTCCCACAACTCCCGCACACCAGCCCACTCCGACGCCGCCGTCCAGGCCCTGATCGACACCGGCATCCGCGGCGTGCACGCCTCGATGCGCCCGCACTTCGGTGAGTGGGAAGGCCAGTGGCCGGCCGACCTCACGCGGTTGAAGAACACCTACTTCTCCGCCCGCGACAGCCTGGTCACCCTGCGCCTCGCCACGCTGGCCACCGACGAGATCGCCGGACCCGACCTCGCCTACGGCCCCCGCCTCGCCCTGATCGCGCGCGACCTCGACATCGGCGTCAGCGTCGACGCCGTCTTCGGCACCTCCTCCTCGGAAGCGATCCTCCGCTGGGCGGAGGAAGGCGTCCTCGGCCCGGACGTCTCCCTGATCCACTGCACCGGCCTCACCGGCGCGGCCTGGCAGGCCATGGCCGACACCGGCGCCGGCGTCTCCCTCGCACCCACCTCCGAAGCGCAGATCGGGCTCGAGACCGCGGTCCCCGCCATCGACGAGGCACTCGCCGCCGGCATCCGCCCCGGCCTGAGCATCGACGTCGAGGTCGCCCTGGCGAGCGACATGTTCACGCAGATGCGTGCCCTGCACGCGATCCAGCGCATGAGGGCCGTCAACGCCGCCTACGGCACCACCGCCACGCCGTCCCGGATCGGCGTCCGCGACGTCCTCGACTTCGCCACCCTGCACGGCGCCGAGAGCATCGGCCTCGGCGACGTCACCGGCTCCGTCACCCCGGGCAAACAGGCCGATCTGCTGCTCGTGAACGCCGAAGACCTCAACAACATGCCGCTCAACGACCCGATCGGCACCCTCGTCCTGGGCTCCGACCCCCGCAACATCCACGGCGTCTTCGTCGCGGGACGCGTCCGCAAGTGGGACGGCACCGTCCTGGACGTCGACGTGCCCGCGCTCAGGCAGGACGTCCGAGCCTCACGTGACCGCATCTTCACAGCCGCTCACCCGCGCTGAACACACCGCAGACCACCGTAGAAGGGCCAAGACCATGTTCGAGGACGCAACACGCACCCCGGCCACCGCACCGCACCCCCACGTCGGCATGTGGGTCACAGCCGACGGCCGCATCCGCCAGGAACTCCTGCCCACCGGTCGCTACGAGGAGGAGCGCGACGGCCGCGAACGCGCCTACACCGGCCGGTACACCGTCGACGGCGACCACATCGACTACTTCGACGACCTCGGGTTCACCGCGACAGGCGACGTCCGCGACGGAATCCTCTACCACGAACACCTCGTCCTGCACCGTGAACAGTGAGAGATCCGCAGCAGGTGACGGCCGCGATGGCGAGGTCACGACGCGAGCGATCTCCTCATGCCCGTCGGGCAGGAAAAGGCCACCCCGCCCCGCTGATCAGGCTCGTAACTGAGACTGGCCGTCAGATCCCTTCCCTCCTCAGGCCGCATCACCGGCTACGCAGCGAGTGCCAAGTCGTCGCCACGCAACCGAAGCCGACGAGTTGAGAGGAATCGACGCCGGTCGGTGCCCAGGATGGTCGGCGAGCACACCGACGAGCAGCCACGTGCACAGCTCGGCCACGCCGGTCGCCAGGCCCGGTGACCCGGTCGCCGCGGCGCGGAGTGCGATCACCGCTCCGCGGGTGGGCAGGTGGCCGGCGAGGGAGGCCAGTCGCCCTGCCCTGCCGAGAATGGCGGTGGCGGCTTGGTTGAGTGCGACGAACGTACCGGCCATCAGAAGTGCCACCAGGACGATGGTGCCGCCGAGACCCAGGTTCAGTGCTGGTGCGGCGATCGCGGTGATGGCGAGCGCCGCTAGTGCGGCTGCGGCTGCGGCTGCGGCTGCGGTTGCGGTTGCGGCTGCGGCTGCGGTTGCGCCGGGTGTGGCGGCGCGGACGATGATGCGCCAGGTCGGTTCACGAGCGGTGAGCACGGCTCCGGGGACCGCCTGGATTACCAGGTAGGTGGCCAGGGCGAGTGCCCACCACGCCAGCACGACGAACAGCGGGCTGCCGAAGGTGCCGATCGGTGTGCGGTCGACGGTGGCCGTGGTGAGGTCCGCCGCCACGGTCTTGAGGTGGGCACGTTCCTCTTCGGTGTAGGTGGGGACTTGGTTTCGGCCCTTGTCGAGTTCGGTGGCGAGTTGCCGGGCTCCCTCGTCGACCTTGATCGCACCGTCGCGCAGCTGGGCTGCTCCCCCTGCGAGCTGAGCCGATCCGGATGCCAGTTGCCGGACGCCTGTGTTGGCTTGGTGGACGCCGGTGTCGAGTTGCCGCGCTCGGCGGCTGCGTCGGCGATGCCCTTGGCCAGGGCACTTGAGCGGTCGGCGAGCTGGGCGTTGCCGTTGGCGACCTGTCGTGCGCCGGTCGCGAGCGCCTGCACGGAATCCCTGGTGCGGACTGCGGCGGCGCGCACGTGCGCCTTGGCTCCGTCGGTCTTCTCCGCGTCCGCGGCGAACTTCTCCGCAGCAGAGGTGAGTTCGCGACGGAACTCCAGTGTGCCGGTGCATTGTCTTGCCAGGCGGCGGAATTCGGCTGCGGCGGCGGTTGCCGAGGGCAGTGCGTCGATGGCCGCGATGATCCGGTTCGCCAGTGGCACATCGGTTGCTGCGAGCTGTTCGTTGCCCTGGGCGACCTGGTTCGCGCCGTCGGCGAGCTGCCGGGTGAGTGCGGGGAGCTGGGCCGTGTCCCGTTCGGCCTGGGTGAGGCGCGCCGCGAGCTGGGAGGACCCAGCCGCGAGTGGGGAGGTGCCGGCGGCGAGTGGGGAGGTGCCGGCGGCGAGCGACCCCCAGCGCGTTCAGTCCTGACACCACCTCGCGGAACTGATCACCATGAAACGCCCGCTCGTACTCCCCCACCACGACCGAGCCGAACTCGCGACCAAGGTCTGCGGCGGCGGCCAGCAACGCCCCGGCTTCCGGACGGTCCAGTCACCACGCTGCCACGCACGAGACGTCTGCACGTCCTGGAAAGTGCTCGTCGACATCCGGCCGTAGAACGCAAAGCGCGCGCCAGAGTCCTCGACCGATGCAGCCAGAGCAGGTCGGCATTCGTCAGCGCGGTCACAGTCAGCTCCCCCGGTAAGAACCGAGACCCCGGCACCGAAGGCATCGTGACGAAGGCGCGCCCATTCCACCCGAACAGCGAAGACCCGTGTCGGCTTCAGGACCGGGGCACTCGGTCGGACGGGCTGCCGGAACCGCGCGGCGGACCGGAAGCCGCGTCAGGGTCGAGGAGCATGTCGCACTTCGAAGATCGCCTGAAGAACGCATGTCGGCATCGATGCGCAGGTCCTGGAGCCGCAGCCGAGTGTCTGGAGCCGGTGCCTGGTTAGGCGGGTTTTCCAGGGGTAGTTCGGGGAGGACGCCCCCTGGTTCGGGCGATGTGGTGGATGTGACCGCGTTCGAGAAGGCCATCTCCACCGTCGCGTGCGATGGCAGGTCACCGACGGCGTTCGTCGGATGACAGTGCCTGTGGATCACCGTGCGGGCCACCTGGCCAGGGCGAGCTGCTCCGTGCCTGTGGTGCGGGGATCACGCGAAGGAGGATCCATGGAACTCACGGCTACGACCACGATTCGCAAACCCGTGTCGGAGGTGTTCGCGTTCTGGCGTGAACTGGAGAACCTGCCGACGTTCATGGCGCATCTCGACGAGGTCCGTGCCACCGGTGACCGGACGAGCCACTGGGTGGCCAGTGCGCCGTTCGGTGCGAACGTCGAGTGGGACGCGGAGATCGTCGAGGTGGTGCTCGCCGAGAAGATCGCGTGGCGGTCGACCGGTAAGGCGGACGTGCCCAACGCCGGTGTGGTCCGGTTCGTGCTCGCCCCGGACGGTGTGAGCACGGAGGTGCACGTCGGGCTCGTGTACGACATCCCGGGCGGCGCGATCGGCAAGGTGGTCGCCAAGTACTTCGGCGAGGAACCGCACCAGCAGCTCGATGACGACCTTCGCCGGTTCAAGCAGGTGATGGAGACCGGTGAGGTCGTGCGCTCCGACGGGGCTCCGTGGGGCAAGCGGGCGCGCAAGGAGTTCCCGCAGCGTCCCGCCCAGCCGTTGTCGGACGCCGAACTGGAGAAGGGACCGGACGCATGAGGGCGAACACCTGGGCCGGGCGCAACAAGGTCGAGGTCCGCGACGTGCCGGACCCGAAGATCCTCAACGGCCGTGATGCGATCGTGCGGATCACCTCCACGGCGATCTGCGGCTCGGACCTGCACCTGGTCGACGGGTACGTGCCCACCATGCAGGACGGCGACGTCCTGGGGCACGAGTTCATGGGCGAGGTGGTCGAGGTCGGCGCGGGCGTCGATGCTTCCCGGCTGCGCGTCGGGGACCGGGTCGTCGTGCCGTTCCCCATCGCCTGCGGGGCGTGTGGGGCGTGTGCCGCCGAGCTGTACTCGTGTTGTGAGAACTCCAACCCGAACGCCGGGATCGCGGAGAAGATGTTCGGGCACCCGGTCGCGGGGATCTTCGGCTACTCGCATCTGACCGGGGGCTTCGCGGGCGGGCAGGCGCAGTACGCGCGCGTGCCGTTCGCCGACGTCGGGCCGTTGAAGATCGAGTCGGACCTGACCGACGAGCAAGTGCTGTTCCTCTCCGACATCCTGCCCACGGGCTACATGGGTGCCGAGATGTGCGACATCCAGCCCAGCGACGTGGTGGCGGTCTGGGGTGCGGGTCCGGTGGGCCAGTTCGCCATGGACAGCGCCAGGGTTCTCGGCGCCGCGAAGGTCATCGCCATCGACAAGGAGCCCTACCGGCTGCGGATGGCGGAGCAGGCGGGCCACACACCGGTGAACTTCGAGGAGGTCGACGTGCGGTCCCGGCTGCTGGAGCTGAGCGGTGGGCGCGGGCCGGACAAGTGCATCGACGCGGTCGGCCTGGAAGCCACGCACGGCAGCGCGCACGTCGCCGCCTACGACCGGATCAAGCAGGCCGTGCGGTCCGAGTCCGACCGTCCGCACGTGCTGCGCCAAGCCATCATGTCGTGCCGCAGCGGCGGTGTGGTCTCGGTGATCGGCGTGTACGGCGGACTGATCGACAAGTTCCCCGCCGGCGCGTGGATGAACCGGTCGCTGACCCTGCGGACAGGACAGTGCCACGTGCGGCGTTACATGGTGCCGCTGCTGGAGCGCATCGAGCGCGGGGAGATCGATCCCACCAGGATCATCACCCACACCCTCCCGCTGGAGGAGGCGGAACGCGGCTTCGAGATGTTCAAGAACAAGCAGGACGACTGCGAGAAGGTCGTCCTCAAGCCCTGAGGCCCCAGGCGGGTCCGGCCACCGAGGCGAGCAGCTCGGTGGCCGGACCCGGCGTCACTCGCGCAGCATGTCCAGCACCGCCAGGGACCGCTTCACCGCGGTGTTCCCGCTGACCAGGCAGAGTTTCGACCCCATCTGGTTCGCGTGTCGCTCGGCCCGCACGAGCGCTCTCAGGCCCGCGGTGCCGAGGAACGTGACCTCGCTCAGGTCGACGACGATCGTCCCGTGTGTCAGATCCAGATGCGGTTCGATCGCGTGGACCAGCAGGTCCACAGTGGACGCATCGATCTCCCCGCTCAGATGGATCACTCGGACTCTGGTCGCACTCGCGACGGAAACCGCCATTGCTCACCTCCGGCAGATCTTCGAGGTGAGGACGGTGCCGCACCGCACGCGTGCGACGCTTCGGTCCACGAGGTGGAAATCCCCGGCGGGCCGTGGACCTGCCGGGTCACGCCTGGAGCTTCTCGCGGCGCTCCTGCTGGCGGTGGCCGTACGCGGCGTTGCGCACCGCCTCGTCGCTCTCCAGCCGCGCACCGAGCGCACCGGCCACGGTCGCGACCGACGCCGCGAGCCACGCCATGCCGAGGTAGTCGCGCACTGCAGGCGAATGGCCGATCTCCTGTGCCAGCACGGACGGTTCGAGCACGAGCACGGCCGACGCGAGCACCACCACGAACAACGCCAGGTACAGCGTGGATATCCCCAGCACCAGCGTGACCACAGTGGTCAGGTTGTACAGCCGCGCCCTCTCCCGCCCGATCGCGTCGGACGGGCGCTCCCACAGCTCGTGGGTGACGATCAGCCATACCACCATGGCCGCGATCGACAACAGCGTCGCCGCCACCAGCCTGACCACGCTCGAGTGGGTACCCAGCATCCACATGGTCGAGCTGATCAAGGTGTACGCACCCGTTCCCAGCGCCGCGACGAGCACGCTGGACAGGCCCATCGCGAGCCGCCACGGCCGGTTCGCCCTGACCATGCCCGCGAACAGCCTCAGCCGGCCGCGAAAACCCGGGGCCACGAACCGCACACCGATGTCGTCGCTGGGCGAGTCGACCCGGTGGGCCAGCCGTTCCATCGGGACCTGACGATCCCGCAGCTCAGCCACGAGGGCGCTGACCACGTCACCGGTCTTGCGGCGCAGACCCCAGCCGCCCAGCGCCGGAAGTGACGCCACGGCCAGCCCGTCGTCGGCGCTCGCGTCGGCGACGACCGGGTCGGTGCCGTCTCTGCGCGGAAGGTCCGTCAGGCACACCCACAGGTCACAACGTTCCTCCACGACCTGATCTCGCACCGCTTGCACGACGTGCCGCACGGTGCCGTGCTCGTCGGCGGCGAACTGGTCGCACACGGGCACCACCCGCCACTCCACGTCACCGTCCACATCGCGGCTCAGCCGCCGCGGCAGTTCTTCAGCGAGATCCTCGACGATGTCGGTGGCCAGCCCGGGATCAGCGAGCAGGCCGAGCACTACGGTTCTCTGCATGCGCCGCCGAGTACCCCGCGAGAACTCGGATAGTCGGGAACCCGGAGAGGAACGGGCCGCGGGCTAGTGGTGGTACGGGTTGTCGAGGAGCACGCCGGTCATCCAGATTTGAGGATGGGCCTTCACCATCGGGACGATCACGTCACCGTCGAACACGTCGAGGTCGTAGAAGCACAACGCGTACACCGGACGCCTGCTCGCCCACAGGCCCGAGTTCATCTCGTACCGGAACAGCGTGTCGAGCTGTTCCGGGCTGCGCGGCGACCTTCCCGCCCAGCGCATGTCCCCCGCGACCCGGCACGGTGTTCCCTCCCGTTGCGTCCACTCGTCCAGCTCCGCCAGGACCGCATCGCCGTCGAACACGTCGTCGCGCTGGTAGCGGACGTCCGGTTCCCGCACCCGCAGCCGCGGCTGCGGACCCCCGAGTCGCTGCTCGACGTCGTCCGCCTCCCCCGCGACGCCGATGTACTGGCACGCCTCGCCGCGGCGAAGTCCGTCGGACAGGAACGGGATCAGCAGCTCGTCCCGTTCCTCGCGGCCGTGGTGGAACACGCACAGGTGTGAGTGCACCTGGAGCGTCCCGCCGTCGAACATCGCGTTCGTCACCGGCCCCCCAGCTGCTGCCCCTGCACCACCTGCCACGCCCGAGTCGCGACGTGGACGTTCAGCCGGGTCTCCACGTCACCGAGGTCGAACCCGGTGATCTCCTTCATCCTGCCCAGCCGGTACCGCAACGTGCTGCGGTGGATCATCAGCTCGGCCGCGGTCCGGTCGTAGTTGCCGCCGCACTCCAGGAACTGCGACAGCGTGCGGACCATGTCCGCGCCCCGCCTGGTGTCGTAGTCGATCAGGCCGCCCAGCCACTCCCACACGAACGACGTGATCTCCGCACGGCTCTCCCCCGTGTCGAGGATCCGGTAGAGGCCGAGCTGCTCGAACGACGCCACACCGCTGGGACTGCGCGACGACCGCCGGATGCGCAACGCGCGTGAGGCCTCCTTGAACGACTGCGGCAGTCCGTCCGGCGCGGCACAGGCGCGACCGATGGCGACCACGCCCGTACCGTCGCCCAGTTCCTGCACCAGTGACAGGAACAGCGCCGCACCGTCCGGCTGGCCGCGCGCGATCACAACGCCGACGCCGGAACGCCGTGAGCACAAAGCCTTCCATCCGAGCTCGGTGATCGCATGGGACAACGCCTGCGACAGCGCTCCATCGGTCTGGCCGCCGCTCCACTGCACCATCACCACGTGGTGCGCACCGTGCAGGTCGTGACCCAGCGCGCCGGCTCGTGCGTAGGCGCTGTCGTTGTCCGTGCCGGTCACCAGGTCGTCCACGAGTTCGCGGTGCAGCCGCAGTTCCACCTCGGCGAGGCTGCGCTGGTGGGCCAGCTCCGACGCGAGCACGACCGTGCCGTACTCCAGCGTGAAGGTCTCGTACTCCCGCGAGGTCCTCGCCGGATCGATCAGGGCGACCACGCCCAGCACCTCGTGGTGCGGCTTGACGAGCGAGACCAGCCGGTCCCGTTCTCGCAGCGGGGAGGTCAGGCGGGCGGCGCGGCGAAGCAGGTCCTCCCTGCGCCGCGCGGACAGTTTCGGATAGGGGTCGGGACGGCCCGGCCCCGCCCACGCGCGCAGGTTGCCGAACTGGTCCTCGATGGCCACGGGCAACGTGGTGAGCTCGTTGAGCGCGTCGGCGATTCCCTGTTCGCCGGCGCCGCTGGCAGTCACCCGGGTCAGCACCTCGTGCACTCGTTGTTGTTGCCGCAGCTTGGTCACCGTCGCGGTCAGCCGCGCGTTCACCTCGGACCGTTCGTCGTTGGACCGGCGCAGCCTGTCGGCGTACGCGTCCTCGTCGCGGTGCAGGGTCGCGTTCGCGAGCGCGGCGGTGGTCTGCTGCCCGAGCACCTTGAGCAGGAACATCTCGTCGACCGTCGGTTCCGACCGCGCCACCACGACCAGGCAGCCGGCCAGACCGCTCGTCCCTCTCAACGGGAACGCCCAGCGCCATGTGCCGTCGGCGAGCACCACGCCGGAACCAGGGGCGTCGAGTTCGGACACGAACGGTCTGGGTTCCGGATCGGTGGCCCCTCCCGCAGGTTGCCGCTCGAGGCTGCCGTTGGTCATGAGGTAGGTCGCCACGACCGTGCACGGCCCCAGTGACGGCACCGAAGTCGCCGCGAGGGCAAGGATCTCCCGAGGATCCCTGCCGCTGAACATCTTCATCGACAGGACGAACAGGGCGTAGAGAGTGGACAGTTGGGCGCGAGCCCGACCATCCAGTTCTCCTGTTCCCGCAGCCATGCCTCCCCCGCGCAGTCGCTCGTCTGCCACCCAGCCTAGTGCTGCCGTGTCCAGCGCGCAGGACGCGTTTCGCCCTCGCAGGGCGACGCGCCGCACGGATGCCCTTCGTCAGGGTGGAACCGATGCACGTCCCCGGAACACGAGATCCAGAAGGGCATGAGCCCAGATGACACTGATGCGTTTCGACCCGTTCCGCGAGCTCGACCGGCTCACCGAACACACCACGCGCACCCCGCGTGCATTGCCGATGGAGGCGTTCCGCCGCGGTGACCGGTGCATCGTGGCACTCGACCTGCCAGGTGTGGACAGAAAAGACGTCGACGTGACCGTGGAACGCAACGTGGTCATGGTCAAGGCCAGGCGCGACCCGCTGCGGCACGAGAACGACGAGGTGCTGATCGACGAACGACCGCACGGGGAGTTCAGCCGTCAGTTCTTCCTCGGCGACATGCTCGCCGCCAGTGACCTGACCGCCGAGTTCGACCGCGGTGTGCTCGTGCTGACGATTCCGATCGCCGAGTCGAGCAAGCCTCGCAAGATCGAGGTTTCCGAGCAGACGACCATCGACGCCTGAGGGGTAGTCATGACCACTCACCACAGCGGCGCGCACACTCGCGTTGACACCAGCAGTGCTGCCGCGCAGAGCGCGTCGCAGCGGCGCAAGATCGCGTCGTTCACCAACTACCGCGACGCCGAGCGCGCCGTCGACTACTTGTCGGACAACAAGTTCCCGGTCGGCCGGACCGCGATCATCGGCGGCGACGTCCGCATGGTCGAGCAGGTCGTCGGCCGGATGAACTGGGGCCGCGCCCTGCTGAACGGTGCCACCTCCGGCGCGGTTCCCGGCCTGTTCTTCGGCTGGATCTTCGGATTGTTCGACCTCATCAACCCGCTCGTCGCCGCGTTCACGCTCGCCCTGTACGGCCTGGTGTTCGGCGCGTTCATCGGCGCTGTCATGGGCGCGGTCTTCTACGCGCTGCAGCGCGGCAGGCGCGACTTCAGCTCCGTGACCATGATGGTGCCGAGCCGGTACGACCTCGTCGTGGACGAGGAAGTGGCGGACGAGGCACAGCGGCTGCTCTCCGGCTTGACCCCCGCCGGGGGTGCTTCGTAGTGGCCACGGCAGTGGGGATCGACCTGGGCACGACGAACTCCGCGATCGCGGTCGTGGAGGGCGGCCAACCGGTAGTGATCGCGAACGCCGAGGGGGCCAGGACCACGCCGTCCGTCGTGGCGTTCACCGAGAGCGGCGAACGGCTGGTGAGCCAGCTGGCGAAGCGCCAGTCCGTGCTGAACCCCCAAGGCACGATCTACTCGGCCAAGCGCTTCATCGGCCGGCGCTTCGAGGAGGTCGACGAGGAGGCGAAGACGGTCACGTTCGACGTCGTCAGCGGACCGAACGACTCGGTGCGCTTCAAGGTGCGCGACAAGCTCTACGCGCCCGAGGAGATCAGCGCGCAGGTGCTGCGCAAGCTGGTCGACGACGCGGGCAAGTACCTAGGGGAGAAGGTGCGCGAGGCGGTGATCACCGTGCCCGCGTACTTCAACGACTCGCAGCGACAGGCGACCAAGGACGCTGGCAGGATCGCGGGTCTCGAGGTCCTGCGGATCGTGAACGAGCCGACGGCCGCCGCACTGGCGTACGGCCTGGACAGGAAGGGACACGAGACGGTCCTCGTGTTCGACCTGGGCGGCGGCACGTTCGACGTGTCCCTGCTGGACGTCGGCGACGGCGTGGTCGAGGTGCGCTCCACCTCCGGTGACACCCACCTCGGCGGCGACGACTTCGACCGCAGGCTCGTCGACCACCTGGCCGACAAGTTCAAGAACGACACCGGAATCGACCTGCGCAACGACGCCCAGGCACTGCAACGGCTCTACGAGGCGGCGGAGAAGGCCAAGGTCGAGCTCAGCTCGGTCGCCCAGACCCAGGTGAGCCTGCCGTTCGTCACCGCCGACTCCACCGGACCCAAGCACCTGACCGAGACCGTGACGCGGTCGACGTTCGAGCAGATCACGGCCGACCTGGTGGAGCGCTGCCTCGCCCCGGTCGAACAGGCGATGGCCGACGGCAAGGTGTCCGCGAACGACATCGACGAGGTCGTCCTCGTCGGCGGTTCGACCAGGATCCCGGCCGTGCAGAAGCTCGTCCGCCGCCTGACCGGCGGCAAGGACCCGAACATGAGCGTCAACCCGGACGAGGTCGTGGCACTCGGTGCCGCCGTCCAGGCCGGGGTGCTCAAGGGCGAGGTCAAGGACGTGCTGCTGCTCGACGTCACTCCCCTGTCGCTGGGCGTGGAGACCCGCGGCGGCGTGATGACCCGGATCATCGAGCGGAACACGACGATCCCGGCCCGCCGTTCCGAGGTGTTCTCCACCGCCGAGGACAACCAGCCCGCCGTGGACGTCGTGGTGCTGCAGGGCGAACGGGAACGCGCGGCCGACAACCGCGTGCTCGGCCGGTTCCAGCTCACCGGGATCAGGCCAGCACCGCGCGGCGAACCGCAGGTCGAGGTCATCTTCGACATCGACGCCAACGGCATCCTCAACGTGACCGCCCGAGACAAGGACACGGGCGCGGAGCAGGGCATCACCATCAGCGAGAGCTCGAACCTCGACACGTCCGACATCGAGCGGATGGTGACCGACGCCGAGGCGAACCAGGCGGAGGACCGGCGGCTGCGCGAGGCCGTGGACGCCCGCAACACGCTCGACTCGATCGCCTACCAGGTCGAGAAGACCCTGTCGGACCTCGGCGACAACGCGCCCGCGCACGAGAAGGCCCGCGCCGAGATGCTGGTCTCCGAGACGCGCGAGGCGTTGCAGAACGAGGCTCCGCTGGAGCGCGTGCGGGAGCTGACCGACGAGCTCACCCAGGTGCTGAACGGTCTGATGGCGGCACGGTCGTCCGCGCCACCGCCGTCTTCCGGCACGAGCTCGGCGGTGGCTTCGGACGACGACGTCATCGACGCCGACTTCGACCGGGTCTGACCACGATGACCACCCAGGGGAACGCCGCGAACGCAGCGGCTGGTTCCGGGGCCGACGCCGCCCCTCCTCAGGCGCCGGCCCCGGAACGGGACGCCGCCGAGCTGGAAGACCGCTGGCTGCGTGCCATGGCGGAGCTGGAGAACACGCGCAAGCGGCACGACCGGGAGCTCGACCGCGAACGCACCGCCGAACGCGGACGGGTGGCGTCGGCCTGGCTACCGGTGCTCGACAACCTGGAGCTCGCGCTCGGGCACGCCTCCGACGACGCGTTCGCCGAAGGCGTGCGGGCGACCCTCGACCAGGCCGTCGAGGCGCTCGCCAGGCTCGGCTACCCGCGTCACGACGCCACCGGCGTGCCGTTCGACCCGGCCGTGCACGAGGTCGTGACGGTGATGGACGACCCGGACGCGCCGGCGAACACGGTCGTGCGCGTGCTGCGGCCGGGTTACGGCGATCTTCGTCCCGCGGCGGTCGCGGTGTCGCGCCGGCGGGAGTGAGCCGGCGTGGCCACGGACTTCTACGACGTGCTCGGCGTGCCCCGCGGCGCGGGCGACGACGAGATCGGGCGGGCGTACCGCAAGCTCGCACGGCAGTACCACCCGGACGTCAACCACGACCCCGGCGCCGAGGACCGGTTCAAGGAGGTCAGCGAGGCCTACGAGGTCCTCTCGGATCCGGCGCAGCGCAAGCGGTACGAGCGGTTCGGCGAGGACTTCCGGCGCGTTCCGGAGGACTACGGCGAACGCGCTCCTCGGGGACGCACGGTGTACACGAGCGGACCGGACCGCGGCGGGTTCGAGGACTTCGACTTCGAGGACCTGTTCGGCGGGGTCTTCCGCCGTGCCGGCCGCGGCGGCCCGGTTCCCGGCGCCGACCAGGAGGCCGAGCTGACGCTCTCGGTCGAGGACGCCTACCGCGGCGGCCAGCGCAGGCTCACGATCGGCGGCCGCGACCTCGACGTCACGATCCCGCCCGGTGTGGTGGACGGCCAGCGCATCCGCCTGTCCGGCCAGGGCGGGCAGGGTTCCGGCGGCGGCACGTCCGGGGACCTGTTCCTGGTGGTCCGGATAGCGCCGCACCCCCGGTACCGGCTGGAAGGCCGCGACGTCGTCGTGGACCTGCCGGTCGCGCCGTGGGAGGCGGCCCTCGGCGCCACCGTGCCGATCACGACACCGGGCGGCGAGGCGAAGGTCCGCGTGGTGGCCGGCTCGTCGAGCGGACGACGGCTGCGGCTGCGCGGTGAGGGAATGCCGAACCCGCGTGGCAAAGCCGGTGACCTCTACGCGGTCGTGAAGGTCGTGGTCCCGAAAAAGCTCGGCAGGCGGGAACGGGAACTCTTCGAGGAACTCGCCGCGGTCTCCGACTTCGACCCGAGAGGCTCGTGATGTACGTCCTGACGAAACCGGCCAGGCTGAGCGCCGACCACGTGTCCGTCCACACAGGACTCCACCCGGACCTGGTGCGCCGGTTCGCCGCGCTCGGGCTGATCGAGTGCGCGGTGGACGACGGCGGACGGCTGTGGTTCCCGCCGGACACCGCCGCCCGCATCGCGCGGATCCAGCGGCTGCGCGGCGGGCTCTCGCTCAACTACAACGCGATCGGGCTCGTGCTGGACCTGCTCGACCGGATCCGAGTCCTCGAAGCGCAAGTGCGCGGGAGTGAAACATGGAGGTGAACCGGCTGTGGACCTGAACCGGCTGACGCAGAAGTCGCAGGAGGCGCTGCAATCCGCCCAGGAGGTCGCCCAGAGGCTCGGGCACACCGAGACCGACGGCGAACACCTCCTGATGGCCCTGGTCGAGCAGCCCGACGGCCTGGTGCCGCGACTGCTCACCCAGGCGGACGTGGACGTGCCGGCGCTGACGGAGGACGTGCGGACCGTTCTCTCCCGCCGCCCGAAGGTGACCGGACCGGGTGTCCAACCAGGGCAGGTCAGCGTCACCCGCAGGCTGATGGGCGTTCTCGACGCCGCGGAACGGGAGGCCAAGCGGCTCAAGGACGAGTACGTCAGCGTCGAGCACCTGCTGCTCGCGCTGGCGGAGGAGGGCGAGAGCACCAAATCCGGCCAGATCCTGGCGCGGTACGGCGTCACCCGGGACCGGTTTCTGGAGGGTCTGGCCCGAATCCGCGGCAACCAGCGCGTGCGCAGTGCCACACCGGAGGGGACCTACGAGGCCCTGGAGAAGTACGGCCGCGACCTCGTGAACGACGCCCGGACCGGCGACTTCGACCCGGTGATCGGCCGGGACGCGGAGATCCGCCGGGTGGTCCAGATCCTCTCCCGCAAGACGAAGAACAACCCGGTGCTGATCGGCGAGCCCGGCGTCGGCAAGACCGCGATCGTCGAAGGGCTCGCCCAGCGGATCGTGCGCGGCGACGTGCCGGAAGGCCTGCGGGACAAGACGGTCTTCTCCCTCGACATGAGCTCCCTCGTGGCCGGCGCCAAGTACCGCGGCGAGTTCGAGGAACGGCTCAAGGCCGTGCTCGCCGAGGTCAAGGCCGCCGACGGACGGATCCTGCTGTTCGTCGACGAGTTGCACACCGTCGTGGGCGCGGGCGCCGCCGAGGGGTCCATGGACGCGGGCAACATGCTCAAACCGATGCTCGCGCGCGGTGAGCTGCACATGATCGGCGCCACCACGCTCGACGAGTACCGCAAGCACATCGAGTCCGACGCCGCGCTGGAACGGCGGTTTCAGACCGTCGTCGTGGCCGAGCCGTCGCCGGAGGACGCGATCTCGATCCTGCGCGGCCTGCGGGAACGTCTCGAGGTCTTCCACGGCGTCAAGATCCAGGACGCCGCGCTCGTGTCCGCCGTGGTGCTGTCCCGGCGCTACATCACCGACAGGTTCCTGCCGGACAAGGCGATCGACCTGGTGGACGAGGCGTGCGCACGGCTGCGCACCGAGATCGACTCGATGCCGGCCGAACTGGACGAGACGTCGCGGCGCGTGACCCGCCTGGAGATCGAGGAAGCCGCGCTGGCCAAGGAGACCGACCAGGCCAGTGAGCAACGACTGGCCGCGCTGCGCAAGGAGCTCGCCGACCTGCGCGCCGAACTCGACGCCATGACCGCGCAGTGGGAGGCGGAGCGGCAGGCCATCCGGCGCGTGCAGGACCTGCGCGGCGAGCTGGAACGCGTGCGCCGCGAAGCCGAGGAGGCCGAACGCGCCTACGACCTCAACCGGGCCGCGGAACTGCGTTACGGCACGCTCACCGAACTGGCGACCCAGCTCGCGGCCGAGGAGGACCGGCTCGCCGGCAAACAGGGCGGGCACCGGCTGCTCAAGGAAGTGGTGACCGAGGACGAGATCGCCGAGATCGTCGCGGCGTGGACCGGCATCCCGGTGTCGAGGCTCCAGGAGGGCGAGCGGGAGAAGTTGCTGAAGCTGGACCAGATCCTGCACGAGCGGGTGATCGGCCAGGAGGACGCGGTGCGGCTGGTCGCCGACGCGATCATCCGTGCGCGGGCGGGGGTGAAGGACCCGCGCAAGCCGATCGGGTCGTTCATCTTCCTGGGCCCCACCGGGGTCGGCAAGACCGAGCTGGCGAAGACGCTGGCGGCGGCGCTGTTCGACAGCGAGGACAACATGGTGCGCCTCGACATGAGCGAGTACCAAGAGAAGCACACGGTCTCGCGGCTCATCGGCGCGCCTCCCGGCTACGTCGGCTACGACGAGGGCGGCCAGCTCACGGAAGCGGTGCGGCGCAAGCCCTACTCCGTCGTGCTGCTCGACGAGATGGAGAAGGCGCACCCGGACGTGTTCAACACGTTCCTGCAGGTGCTCGACGACGGCCGGATCACCGATGCGCAGGGCCGCACGGTCGACTTCCGCAACACCGTCATCATCATGACGTCCAACATCGGCTCGGAGCACCTGCTGGACGGCGTCACCGCCGACGGGGAGATCAAACCGGACGCGCGCGGGGCCGTGCTGGCGTCCTTGCGCGACCACTTCCGGCCCGAGTTCCTCAACCGCGTCGACGACATCGTCCTGTTCACGCCGCTGCGGCTGGAACAGATCGAACGCATCGTGGACCTGCAGTTCGCCGAGCTGCGCGCCCGCCTGGCCGAACGCCGGATCGACGTCGAGCTCACCGAACCGGCCCGCGAGTTCATCGCCCTGCGCGGCTTCGACCCCGTCTACGGAGCACGGCCGCTGCGCCGCTACATCGCGCACGAGGTCGAGACGCGCGTCGCCCGCGCACTGATCGCGGGTGACCTGGCGGAGAACACGACGATCCGGGTGGACGTGGTGGACGACGAGCTGTCCGTCGTCACGTCCGGTGAGAGCAGGGCGGTCGCATGAGGACGACCGACATCGCCTGCCAGAACTGCGGCAAGACCAACCGCATACCCGTTGTCGCACAGGGCAAGCCGAAGTGCGGTAACTGCGGCCGACCGCTGCCGTGGATCGTCGACGCGCTCGACGACGACTTCGCCGAGGTGGCCGAGCAGGCGGAGGTTCCCGTGCTGGTGGACATGTGGGCGACGTGGTGCGGGCCGTGCAGGATGGTCAGCCCGGTGCTGGACCAGCTCGCACACGAACGGGCCGGCGACATCAAGCTCGTGCGGGTGGACGTCGACCGCGCCCCCCGTCTGTCAGATCGGTTCGAGGTGCGTTCGATACCCACGCTGATGATCCTGCGCGCCGGTGAGGTGATCGCGCGGCAACCCGGCGCGGTGCCCGCACCCCAGCTGCGCGCCTGGCTCGACCACGCTCTCGTTCCCGAGGTGAAGACATGATCAGCCGATACCTGCTGCGACAACTGCCCGCGCGCGTCACCACCGGCGCGTACGTGCTCAATTCCGGACTCGGCAAGCTGCACGCCGACCAGGAGACCGCGGAGTCCCTGCAGGGCTTCGCGGCGACCACGTACCCGGTGCTGGGCAAGCTCGACGCCCAGCGGTTCACGACGCTGCTCGCGGCCGGGGAGATCATGACCGGCGTGGCGTTGCTGGTGCCGCTGGTGCCCGCGGTCGTCGCCGGTGCCGCGCTCACCGGGTTCGCCGGCGGGTTGCTCGGGCTCTACCTGAAGACACCCGGGATGCGACAGAAAGGCAGCCTGCGACCGACCGAACAGGGCATCTCGCTGGCGAAGGACGTGTGGTTGCTGGGGGTCGGCCTGTCGCTGGTGCTCGACGACGTGACACGGGAGGACCGATGACCACGATCGTGGACGAACACCTCGCGCTCGTGCGCGAGGTCGTGCCGCAGACCCCGCAGGGTTGCCGTGAGTGCCTCATCTCGGGCACCCAGTGGGTTCACCTCCGACTGTGCCTCACGTGTGGGCACGTCGGCTGCTGCGACTCCTCGCCGATGAAACACGCGCGCAGGCACGCTTTCGGCATCGGCCATCCGATCGTGCGTTCTTTCGAACCCGGCGAGAACTGGCGGTGGTGTTATGTCCACCAGGCTTTCGTCTGAGCAGCGTTCGTCCGGGCCGCAGGAGACACCGGACGAGCACGGTGCCTTCCCCCGCCTCGACGAAGACCAGATCGACCAGATCGCGCTGCACGGCACGAGGCGCCCGACACGAGAAGGGGAAGTGCTGTACGCCGAAGGCGACCGCGACCACGACTTCTTCGTGATCGTCAGCGGTGTCGTGCAGGTGCTGGAGCACGGCGAGGTCGTGCGGGTGCACGGACCGGGCCGGTTCCTCGGCGAACTCGGTCTGCTGGAAGGGCAACCGTCGTTCGTGACGGCCGTCGTCGCACGGCCCGGCGAGGTCGTCCAGCTGTCCGCGGCCGAGCTGAACGAGCTGGTGCGCAACGACCCGGTGCTGGGAGGCCTGGTCCTGCGCGCGTACCTGATGCGCCGGGCGGTGCTGATCGGCAGGGGCAGCGGCCTGCAGATCATCGGCTCGTGCTTCTCGCCGGACACCAAGCGGCTGCTGGAGTTCGCCGCGCGCAACCGAATCCCCCACCGGCTGGTCGACACCGACAACGACAGCGACGCCGAGGAACTGCTGCGCCGGTTCGGCGTGACCGTCGACGAGATCCCCGTGGTCGTGGTGCCCGGCGGCGGGACGCTGCGCAACCCGGGCAACCGGGAGCTGGCCCAGGCACTCGGTCTGCACGCGTCGTCCCCGCCGGGCGACCTCACCGACCTGCTCGTGGTCGGCGCGGGCCCCGGTGGCCTCGCGGCCGTCGTGTACGGCGCCGCGGACGGGCTCGGCGTGGTGGCCGTCGACTCGGTCGCCGCCGGTGGCCAGGCCGGGACGACGTCGCGGATCGAGAACTACCTGGGTTTCCCGGCCGGCATCTCCGGCCCGGACCTCACCGAACGCGCCGTCCTGCAGGCCGGGAAGTTCGGCGTGCCCGTGAACGTGTCCGCGGAGGCGGTCTCGTTCTCCGCGCACGACGGCCACTACGTGGTGGGCTTCGACGACTCGTCCCAGGTCAGGACGCGATCACTGGTGATCGCGACCGGCGCGCGCTACCGCAGGCTCGACCTGCCCCGGCTCACCGACTTCGAGTCGACCGACGTGTACTACGCCGCCACGATCCACGAAGCCCGCGAGTGCCAGGCGAACCCGGTCGCGATCGTGGGCGGGGGCAACTCGGCAGGCCAGGCCGCCGTGTTCCTCGCGGACCGGGTCCCCCAGGTCCACCTGGTGGTGCGCGGCGGCGATCTGAACAAGGACATGTCCCGTTACCTGGTCGACCGCGTGACGAGCCATCCCCGGATCGAGGTGCTGCTGCACCACGAGGTCGTGGAGCTGCTGGGTGGCGACAAGCTCGACGGCGTCGTCGTGGAGGACAACCGCAACCACGACCGGCGCGCCCTGCAGGTGCGGGCGCTGTTCGTGTTCATCGGCGCGAAGCCGTGCACGACCTGGCTCTCGTCGTTGATCGCGCTGGACGACGACGGCTTCGTCCTCACCGGTGAACACGTCGCCACCGACGACTCCTGGTGGCACAAGGGCAGAAGGCCGTTCCCGCTGGAGACGAACCGGCCGGGCGTGTTCGCGATCGGCGACGTGCGCAGCGGGTCGATCAAACGGGTCGGCTCCGCGGTCGGCGAGGGCGCGATGGTGGTCCGGCTCGTCCACGACCACCTCTCGTTCGGAGCAAGCAGATGAGGCGGACGGCCGCAAGCACCCGTTTGGCATGCTGTGACGCGTGGAGAGACTACTCAACCATCCGGTGAGCCGCGCGACCCGGATCGATGAGGCGGAGGACTCGGTCGCCCGTGTGTTCCTGCCGCACCAGATCGCTCCCAAGGGCAGGGAGAAGCCGCTCGACATGCGGTTGAACGCGGTCCGGCTCGGTTCCCTCACGGCCGGCTACCTCGCGTACGGCCAAGAGGTCGACATGCGCACGACGAACGCGTTCGCGTACCACTTCAACATGCCGGTGCAGGGCCGTGCCCGGTCGTCGTTCGGGCGCGTGTCGGTGGACGCCGGTCCCGCCGAGACGGTCGCACACCTGCCGGACGAACCGGCGTCGATCACGTGGAGCGCTGACTGCGCGCAGCTGTGCCTCATGGTGGAACGGGTGACGCTGGAACAACGGCTCGCGGCCATGCTCGGGCGTCCGGTGGGCCGGATCGGGTTCGCGCCCGCACCGCAGCAGGGCGTGCTGGACGTGCTCGCCCCGTTCCTGCGGGAGTTCGAGGGGCCGGCCCTGCTGCGCCGCCACCCCCTCGCGGCCGGCACGCTGGAGCAACTCGTGCTGGACGGCCTGCTGCTCACCCTGCGGCACGATCACCGTGCGGAGCTG
Source organism: Lentzea sp. NPDC055074 (assembly GCF_053608005.1). NCBI lineage: Bacteria > Bacillati > Actinomycetota > Actinomycetes > Pseudonocardiales > Pseudonocardiaceae > Lentzea > Lentzea sp. NPDC055074. Next base: position 38,146 of record NZ_JBSGUQ010000002.1, on the reverse strand, counting down.
GAGAGAGCACGCCACATCCCGCGCGGTCCGGTGCGCGAGGCCGTGGAACTGCTGGAGGAACGGCCGCACGAGGCGTGGACCACCACCACGCTGGCAGCGGCGGTCGCGGTCTCGGCGCGGGCGCTGCAGGCCGGGTTCAGACTGCACACCGGGGTGTCGCCGACGACGTACCTGCGCGACGTGCGGCTGGGTCGGGTGCACCGCGACCTCACCGCGGCGGCGCCGGGCCTGACCGTCACCGACGCGGCCGCCTCCTGGGGGTTCGTCCATCTGGGACGGTTCGCGGGAACGTACCGCCGCCGTTTCGGGGAGTCGCCGTCCGAGACGCTCAGAAGAAGCCGCAGACACCGCTGATCCCCCGGCCGGCGACTTCACCGCCGCGAAACAGAGTCCTGAACGGCTCGCCGCGCGGGACCGGCGGTCCGCGCGCCCGCCCGTTCGTACGCCCGCAGCGTGTCGGTCGCGATCCGGTCCCACGAGTACCGCGCGCACGCCCGGTCGCGGGCCGCGGCACCGAGCTCTTGGCGGCGGACGCCATCAGCGAGCAGCCCGCACAACGCCTTCGCCAGCAGGCGCGGTCTCCCCGGCGGGACGTGCAGACCCGTCACCCCGTCGACCACCGAGTCCGCCAACGCGCCCACCGCGGTCGCCACGACGGGCACTCCACACGCCATCGCCTCGAGCGAGGCGTGACCGACCGGTTCGCACCGCGGCGCGCACACCACGACGTCCGCGGAACGCAGCAACGCGACAGTCCGCTCCCGTGACACGCCTCCGGTGAACACGACCCGGTCCGCGACACCGACCTCCGCGGCGAGCGCGCGCAACCGCCGCATTCCGGGGTCCTGACCGATCCGCCGTTTCCCCGGCCCGCCGATGATCAGCAACTCGGCGTCCTCCACGTGGGACAGCACCTTCACGAGATCCGCCAGACCTCTCTGCGGCGCGGCGGTCACGATGCGACTCCGCGTGCCGCGTTGTGCCGTTCGTCCCCACGGTGTGAACGTCCGCACGTCCACACCGGTCGGAACGACGGAGATCCGGCTCCGGCCGACACCCGTGCGATTGAGCGCGAGCACCTCGTTGGACGACATCGCGGCGACCCGCGTGACCTCGCGCCCGACGATTCGTTCCGCCAGCGACCTCCTGACCGAACCGCCGAGTCCGTAGTACGTCTGCACCACGGGAATCCCCTGGTGCTCGGCCAGCACGCTGGCCAGTCCCGATGTCCAGCCGTGCGCGTGCACGACGTCCGGCGGGGCGTCGCGCCACTCACGTCCGAGAAGTTCGGCGAGCCGGCCGATCTGGGAGATCATCTCGTTCTCGTCGATCGGCACCACGGGCCCGGCTGGCAGGCGCACGACGTCGTAACCGAGCTCCGTGCGCTCGCGATCCGGCGAAAGTGCGCTCTCCAGGCGGGTGTAGGCCGTGACAGCGTGGCCGCGGCAGGCGAGTGCCGCCGACAGCCCCGCCACGTGCGCACGCTGTCCGGCGCTGGGCTCCTCCGCCGACACCATCGCGATCCGCAACCGGTCGTGCTCCACGTGTTCCTCCTCGCGTCGAATCCGGGAGGCAATCGTCGACGGACCGGTCGCGGCAGCGCTTGGGCAGACGAGGACGAACTCAGCGACCGTTTCCGGTCATGGGTGCAGCACGACCTTGGTGAAGCCGTCGACCCGCTTGTCGAACTTCTCGTACGCCATCGGCGCCTCGTCGAGTGAAAGTTCGTGCGACACCACGAAACTCGGCTTCGCCCGGCCCGCGACGATCAGGTCGCGCAACCGCGCGTTGTAGCGCTTCACGTCGCATTGGCCCGTGCCCATGCGCAGACCCTTTTCGAACATGCGACCGATCGACACGAGCAGCATGCCCTGTTTCGACTGCTCGTCCGGCGCGCCGGGGTCGGCGGGCACGTAGAGACCGGGTACGCCGAGCATGCCGGTCGCACGCACCGTCTCGATCAACGAGTTCAGCACGACGGCCGGTTCCTCCTTGGTGCCGCTGTCCGAATGCGCCTGGTACCCGACGGCGTCGACGCCCTTGTCCACACCGCCGAGATCCCCGCACTGCTCGACGATCTGCTGCGCGGCGTTGCCCCGGCTGAAGTCGATCGGCACGGCGCCGATCTCCTCGGCCTTGCGCAACCGTTCCGGGACGCGGTCGACGACGAACACCTTCGCCGCGCCGCGCAACAGCGCGGAGTACGCGGCCATCAGGCCGACCGGACCGGCGCCGAACACCGCGACCGACTCGCCGAGAGTGACCTCGGCGAGCTCACAGCCGTGGTAGCCGGTCGGGAAGATGTCGGCCAGCAACACGAAGTCGAGCTCGTGGTCGGTTCCCGGCCCCAGTTTCAGGCAGTTGAAGTCCGCGTACGGCACGCGGAGCTTCTCGGCCTGCCCACCGGAGTACGGGCCCATGGACACGTATCCGTAGGCGCCGCCGGCGAATCCGGGATTCACCGTGAGGCAGAACCCCGTGTAGCCGCGCACGCAGTTCACGCAGAACCCGCATGCGACGTTGAACGGCATCACCACCCGATCGCCCTGCTTGATCGTCGTGACACCGTCACCGGCCTGCTCGACCACACCCATGTTCTCGTGCCCGAACACGATTCCCGGTTCGGCGGCGGTCCGCCCCTCGTACATGTGCAGGTCCGATCCGCAGATCGCGGTCGAGGTGATGCGGACGATCACGTCGTTGGGATGCTCGAGCTTCGGCTCCGGCACCTCCTCGACGGCTACCTCGTACGGGTTCTTGTACACGACGGCTTTCATGATCCCTGCCTTCTTGGGGTGCTCATCGGCGTGACACCCCGAAGACCGGGGTGCCGTCGGAGTCCGTGCGGGCGTCGAGGACCTTGTCGTCCAGGTAGTCCGCGGATTCCGGGGCGACGAAGACGCGTTCGCCGGAGCGAGCGGTGACCACCTCGTCGCCCTCCTCCGGACCGGCGGCGCGCGTGACGTGCAGGTCACCGTCGGCGAAGTCGAGCCGCAGTCCCGCAGACCGCCCCTCCCCCTCCATCAGGTCCCTGATCACAGCAGCGGCAACGGACGTCATCTCCAGCACGGCAACCTCCGAACGCTCATCGGCTGCCCAGGGCAACCGTCAACTGGGTCAGCTGGTCCCCGCGTCGCACCGAGACGGGGATCCGTTCCCCGACGCGGGAGGACCGCAGCACGGCCTGGACGTCCTGGACACCGCCGACCTGCTGGTCCTTCATCTCCACGACCACGTCCCCGGCGCGCATCCCACCGGCCTCGGCGGGCCCCGCGGGCTCGACCTCCAGCACCAGGGCACCGCGTTCGGTGGTGATCCCGAACCGCGAGCGGATCTCCGGCGTCAGGTCTCCCAGGGACGCCCCGAGGTACGGGTGTTCGACCTTGCCGGCGGACAACAACTTCTCCGCCACGTCCAGGGTCACGCCGGACGGAATCGCGAACCCCAGCGACACCGCACCCTGCGAGGGCGGGATGTAGGACTCGTTGATCCCGATGACACGTCCCGCCGAGTCGAGCAGTGCGCCACCGGAGTTGCCGGGCGAGATCGGCGCGTCGGTCTGGATGAGCTCGACCTGCGGACCGCCGGACAACGTCCGGTGCAGACCGGACACGATTCCCGCGGTCACCGTGAACTCCAGCCCGAGCGGACTGCCGATCGCGAGCACGGCCTCCCCCGGCCTGGGCAACTCGGCGCGGAACTCGGCGACAGGCAGGTTCTTCCGCTCGGTGCGGACCACCGCCAGGTCCGACAACGGATCCGTGGCGATCACCTCGCCACCGGACTCCTGCCCGTCGGCGTACCGGATGCGCACCTGCCGGTTGGTCTTCACCACGTGCTCGTTGGTCACCACGACGTCGGAACGCAGTACGACCCCGCTGCCCACACCGTCCTCGACCCGGACGGTCACCGCGGACGGTGCGGTGCGCGTGACCACGTCGGCGTAGGAACCGGCACCCTCGCTCTCACCCGCGCCGGCGGGTGGCGGGGACCGGTTGTCCGTGCACGCGACCAAACCCAGCAACAACAACAAAAATGCCAGAACTCTTGGGAACATGCCGCCCGGCTACCCGTCGAAACCCGGCTCACACGGTCCCCGCCGAGACCTGACCCCGCAGGCCCAACGCAAGCGGGAAATTTCGACCTCGCAGGAGAAGGCGCGCTCCGCCGAACCATTGCAGCCTGCTGGTGGTGCCCAATCACGAGAGGCGGCAGGACGATGATGCTCGATCTCCACGCCGGAACGAGATGACCGGGGGCTGGGCATTCGACGGCCACCCCGCCACGCTCTCCGCCGGCACGGTCACCCTGGTCAACGGCACGTCGTTCTGCGTGTGCGGGCACGACGGCGACATCCACACCGAAGGCGCCCAGGGCACGTTCTTCATGGACACCCGGATCGTGTCCGGCTGGCGGCTGAGGATCGACGGCGCACCGGCTGAGCCGATCACCGCGGTGCCGGCGGAACCGTTCCGCACGACGTTCCTCGGGCGAGCGCTCCTCGGCACTCGCGGCGAGAGCTCCCTGCTGGTGGAACGCACCCGGTACATCGGCGCGGGCATGCGCGAGGACGTCGTGCTGCGCAACTACGGACCACAGGACGTGTCGGTCACACTGACCGTGCACGTGCACGCCGACTTCGCGGACCTGTTCGAGGTCAAGGAGGATCGCGTGCGTGCCGACCACCGCCGTCACGGCGCGGAGGCCCGCGACGACGGGCTCACGCTCAGCCGCGGTGGCCGGGGCGTGTGGGTGAGCGCTGATCACGCCGAGTACGACCTGGACCGGCTGACCTTCCACGCGGTGGTGCCCGCGCGGGGTGAGTGGTCGACCCGTGTCACCGCGCGGCCGGTGGTGGACGGCGAGCTGACGCCCGCGATGTTCCCGCTGGACCAGCCGGTCGAGCAGTCGGCACCCATGGCGCGAGCGCGGCAGTGGCACGAGACGGGGCCGGTGCTCCGGGTGTTCGGCGCACCGGCGCTGATGCGCACGCTCCAGCAGAGCAGAGAGGACCTCGGCGCACTGCGCATCTTCGACCCGGAACGGCCCCAGGACACCGTGATCGCGGCCGGAGCACCGTGGTTCATGACCTTGTTCGGGCGCGACTCGATCCTGTCGTCCCTGATGGCGCTGACGATCGACCCCACGCTGGCGCTCGGCACCGCACAGACGCTCGCACGCCACCAGGGCACGACCGTGGAACCGAACAGCGAGGAGGAACCCGGCAGGATCCTGCACGAGATCCGGTTCGGCGCGGACTCCTCCCTCGCGCTCGGCGGACGCAACGTCTACTACGGCACCGCGGATGCCACACCGTTGTTCGTGATGCTGCTCGGCGAACTGAACCGGTGGGGCATCGGCGACGACCGGATGGCCGCACTTCTGCCGCACGCCGACCGCGCGCTCGAATGGATCGACCACTACGGCGACCGCGACGGTGACGGGTTCGTCGAGTACCACCGCGCCACCGAGCGCGGCCTGGTGAACCAGGGCTGGAAGGACTCGTGGGACGGCGTCAACTTCGCCGACGGCACGATCGCGAGCAGCCCGATCGCGTTGTGCGAGGTGCAGGGCTACGTGTACGCCGCGTTCCGCGCGCGGGCGGGTCTCGCACGGGTCGCCGGTGACGATCCGCAGTACTGGGAGGATCGGGCCCGGACGCTGAAGGAGAGGTTCAACGAGGCGTTCTGGCTGCCCGAACTCGGCCGTTACGCCGTCGCGCTGGACCACGCCAAACGACCGGTCGACTCGGTCACGTCCAACATCGGGCACTGCCTGTGGACCGGCATCGTCGACGAGGACAAGGCCGGGCGGATCGCGGAGTCGTTGATGTCGAAGGAGATGTTCACCGGCTGGGGTGTGCGCACCCTGTCGTCCGACATGGGCGCGTACAACCCGATGAGCTACCACAACGGATCGGTGTGGCCACACGACTCCACCATCGTCGCGGCGGGACTCATGCGGTACGGGTTCGTCGAGCACGCCCAACGGCTGGCGAGCGCGCTGTACGACGCGGCGGCGGCGTTCGGCGGCCGGCTGCCCGAACTGTTGTGCGGCTTCGACCGCACCGAGTTCTCCCGGCCGGTCCCCTATCCGACGTCGTGCTCGCCGCAGGCATGGGCTTCGGCGGCGCCCGTCCACCTGCTGCGGGTGTTGCTGCGCCTGGAACCCGACGTGCCGGACAGCACGGTGCGGCTCGCCCCGGCGTTGCCGGGGCACTTCCTGCCGATCGCGGTGGACAACGTGCCGCTGGCCGGCGCACGGGTGACCGTCGAGGTCGACTCCGAGGTCCGTGTCGCCGGTCTGCCAAAGGAAATAGTGCTCGCGAATGAGGTGCCGGATGGTTTCATCGCAAGCGCTGGGGAAACTCGTCCAGAATGGACGAACTGAAAGTCGCGATGGTGGCACCCCCGTGGTACGAAGTCCCACCGAAGGCCTACGGTGGCATCGAATCCGTGTGCGCGGACCTCGCCGACCAACTGCCAAGACAGGCCGTGCACGTGACGTTGATCGGGGTTGGACGCAACGGCACCGACGCGAAGTTCATATCGCTTTCCGAAGTGCCACAAGAGAACCGCATCGGCCTGAGCATGCCGGAGGTCGGACACGCGGCCGCGCTGCCGAACGCGCTCGCCGGTCTCGACGTCGACCTGGTTCACGACCACTCGCTCGCCGGCCCTCTGCTGGCCCGCGGCCGCGCGCTGCCCACTGTGGTCACCGCGCACGGTCCGGTGACCGGTGAGATGGGACGGTACTACCGGGCGCTGGGCCGCAGCGTGCATCTCGTAGCACTGTCCGAAGCCCAACGCGCACACGCACCGGACCTCAACTGGGTGGCCACTGTGCACAACGCCGTGCGCGTAGCCGAGTTCCCGTTCCGGCAGACCAAAGAGGACTTCGCGTTGTTCCTCGGCCGCTCCTCACCCGAGAAGGGCATCCCGGAGGCGATCGAGGCGGCCAGGGCGGCGGGGGTACGTCTGCTGATCGCGGCGAAGTGCCGCGAACCAGAAGAGATCCGCTACTTCGACGAAGTGGTGAAGCCGTTGCTGTTTCAAGGCGATGGCGTCGAATGGCTCGGCGAGGCGGACCGCGAGCACAAGCTCACGTTGCTCGCGGCGGCCAGGTGCCTGCTGTTCCCGATCCAGTGGGAGGAGCCGTTCGGCCTGGTGATGGCGGAAGCACTGGCGTGCGGGACGCCGGTGGTCGCGCTGCGCCGCGGTTCCGTGCCCGAAGTGGTGACACACGGCAAGACCGGCTGGGTGTGCGACGACCTGGAAGAACTGGCAAGTGCGTTGACCCGAGTCGGCTCGCTCAGCCCCGCTCGGTGCAGGGCGGACGCCGAGGAACGCTTCGACGTCCCGCTGATGGCACGACGCTACAAGGCGACATACCGGTCGGTCCTCGAACGAGCCGCCGGAAACGAGGAACGAACTCTCCACTTGGCCAGGGCCCCGCGACGTCCTGTCCCCGCAGGGTGAACCCGGCGACCGGATCTCGTCCCGCGAACACGTCGAGCGGACGGCGCGGGGCCGCAATGCTCGAAGGACCCCAGATGAGGAGCCAACCGTGCCGGTCATGAACGTAGCCAGGTTCGAGCACTTCTTCCGCACCGCGGCAGGCCTAGACGTCGACAAGGACGACCTCAAGCGCTACAACGACTTCCTCGACCAGCAGCTGCGGGACATGTACCTGATGGCAGGCATCACGGCGAAGACGAACGCCCGCGACGTGGTGCAGGCCTACGACTTCCCGATCACCAAGGGCCTGCAGGAACGCGTGCGCGAGTTCGACAAGCTCTTCGCCGAACTCGAGGACGCCCTGGACACGATGGCGCCGCACCCACCGGACATCACCCTCTCCGACGAGGCCGAGGCCCAGGTGCCGCACATCGCCGGCGGGATCAGCATCGGTCTGGCCCGCACCTTCAAGATCATCGAACCCACCCTGGTCAACCCGCAGACCAAGCACTGGGAATCGGCGTTCCGCCTGTTCGACCTTCTCCTGTGACCGTCCTCGACGCTGCGGGATTGACCGGTCAGGCGCGAAGATCCAGCCGGCTGCCGCGCAGATGCGTCGGCGCGACACAAGCGTAGACGGCGTTCCCCTCGTGGCTGGGCAACCCGGCCGCCTCAGCCCTGCCGCGACGTTGCTGGGACACCACCTGCGCCCTGCCGTACACGGTCACCGAACGTCCCGTCTGCGCACCCTCGACGAGGTCATCGGCCTGAAGTGCGACGAAATCGACCCCCGCCGGCAACACCTTGGCCGCGGTGGCCTGGTCGAGGCTGCCCATGACCACCTTGTTGCGCACGACGAACCGCACGAGCTGAGCCACCGGCAAACCAGCCGAGCTGTACAACAACCGTCCCAGGCTGACACGGTCCAGCACGTCCCAACACTCACTGTTGGTGAGTTCGCATGCAACCGTCACCGCACATCACGCTTTCACTCGTCCAAATACACCGGGATGTTCTGCCTCGCCGAGCCTTCCCGGCGTCCTTGAACCGGCCGCATCGCCGAGCCCAGCCGCGACCGGCACGGCCGCCTCCGCGACCCGCGAACTGCGGACGATCACCAGATTCGCCGCCCGCATCTCAAGAGTGACGCTCGGACGGAACCCGGTGGCGCCCACGACTCCAGCAGGACAACGCGACCAGCAAGTCGGCGTCGACCAGGCCACCTGACTGACGAACCGCTCGCGAACGCGCCGCGGACGCCGGCGAACACCGCGCCCACCCCTCCTGCACGCCCAAGATCCACAAGCTCAGTCAACCGCCACCGCCCAACTGACACTATCCGCCTGGCGACTCGTGGCTGTCCGTTCCAGGTCAGCTGTGGTCAGGGTGTGAACGAAGGTTTCGAGCATCACGACCTGATGTTCTGCAACCGCTGGCTCATCCGCGACCCCGGATGACGTGTGACGCCTCAGAGTTGCTTGCGAGTCACCTGGTGCGATTTCATTCTCGCAATTGATACTCGGCATTCAGATCACCCAGGACACCTGATCGAACTACCTGAGTTAGCCCTCTAATCTGGCGGCAATCTCCCCATGACCACATGAACACAAAAACCACGCACGCTTGCACATACGAGCGTCCAGGTCTCGGACATTCTCTTACCCCACGGGATTCATCAGAATCCCGTGGGGTAATTCATATTTCGGCCACTTTCGTATCATCACACCAAGTCAACGAGAGCGTCGGCCGATCTGGTCGACGGGCAGTTCCACAGCTTTGAGCGTTATCGGCGTGGGTTGAATTTCAAGACAATGGTCACTGTGGTGAATCTGCAAATGTTGCTCGCGTACTTTGATCGACCAGGTCTTCGCCGAGACCTATTTCCACAGGTCCCGCGGCCCGCCCGAGCAGGTGTGGCAGTGCCTCGATGAGCGTGCGCTCAAAGGAGCGTAGGTACGACCTCGGTCGCGGTGGCGGATGATGACTCCGCTGCACGAGGATGCGGCTCGATCGAACTGGAGGTGTCCGATGTTCGAACTGAGCATCGAGGAGGTGGTCGCGGAGAGCAATCTCGAACTCTTCACGCGTGGTGACGGATTCAAGATCGAGCTGTTTCAGCGCAGCAGCAGCATCGCGCTGCGGTTCACCGATGACCAAGGCCAGGAGATCGCCGGCTTCCCCTGGTGGGACGACGTCGACCAGGATCTCCGTAGGTGGACTGTGGAAAACATCCCTCTGGGCAACATCCTGCAGCCGTACACGGACCTCGACCAGGGCTGGGGCATCCTGATCTGGCGCCAAGCAGATCGGGTGTACATCGCGGAGTGCAACGGCGAAAAACTGTTCCACAGCCTGCGCTGGGTCGTTGCAGATGAGTACACAAACGCATGGACTGATGCTCTCGCACAAGCACGCCGAACCCCCGAACCAACGGCTTGACTTGCTCTCATGCCGCTGATCGCGTTGCCCGAGCGCGCTCATGCCGATGACAGGAGGTTGCGCACCGTGGGTCGTCGCGGTGCGCACCGGTTACCGATCATCATCGATACGCTTCTCAGGTGTCGACCGACGAGAGCACACCGCAGGTATTCCCCAATCGGTTCGCCGACGCGATCGGACCGCCGTCAGGTGAACTCGACCGGGATCCGTGCCGGTGCGTCGGCTATTCGAAGTCGACCCGACCGCTGACCGTCTCCTTCCACCAGGACAAGCAGGACCACGCGGCAGCGGGCTGGCGGCACCTGCTTGCGCTGGTCGACGAGGCCGCCGCGGATGAGCGGACGGAGTTCGCCCCGTTCAGGGAGATGAGCGCTGCGGAACGGCGGCAGGTCATCACCCTGCCGTCCACGATCGCTAAGTTGACTGCAGTCACGCGCCTGGTCCTCTATGGGACGAATTTGGTGCGCCTGCCACCGGAGATCGGAGCGATGACCAATCTCGAGCTGTTCGAGCCCTACACCTCGCACCGGCTGCACTGGTACCCGTACGAACTCACCAGGTGCGCGAAGGTCGCCGATAGCACGGTGAGTACCCGCGTCCTGTACGGGAACGTCAAGTTCCGGCCGCCGTTTCCGGCATTGCGGCCGGTCACCTACGCCGACCAGGTGGACTTCGCCGCGCTCGATCCGGGTGTGTGGGGCACCACCGCCGTACGGATTTGCAGCGTCTGTGACGGGCCGGTCGACCAAGAACTGCACCAGGTATGGATTTCCCGCTGGGTCGGCACAGACGTGCTGCCACTGCTGGTGAACGCCTGCTCCGCGAACTGCGTGGCCGCACTACCGGAACCGGCACAAGGCTACGTCCCGACGCCGCACGCCGGCGGCCCGGACATCGTCCAGCCCGTCGGCAGGTAGCGGAGCAACGGCCTGCAACCCGCAAGACGCACTCTCATGCCGCTGGTCGTGGGCGCCGAATCGCAGCGGGCGGCTTTGATCATTGGATGCGCGCGACCAAGCACCGCTCGTTGTCGGTGAGCATGGACCCCGTGCGGCGGGATGGCTCAGCCCAGAGCACGGTCGGTTCCTGTGTCTGTCACCTGCTCGACGGCCGGTTCCAGATGCGCCACCACTGCCTGTGAGACGTGACTGGTACCGATTCGGAGTGCGGGACCGGTACGCAGTCCTGCGCTGCGGAAGGGCGGGGCAGGTCGGGAAGTCCGGCAGCGAACGCGATGGAGCTGCGTTGATCGCGCTCGATGGGGACGGTGGAGAGCAGCTCCGTGATGCGGCGCTGCTGGGTGACGGTCGGCTGCAGGTACATCGGCAACTCGCGCTGCCGGCCCCAGGCGGCCAGCCGCGGGTCTGAGTCGTGGAGGAGCTCGAGATCAGCGATGACCGCTTCCCACCCGCCGCGGCGGCGGTGGATCCACCATGCCCGGCGGCGAAGTTCCGGATCCTTCGCTGCTTTGAGCGGGGCCAGGTCGGTGAGAGACCACAGCCGAGGGCTGCCGATGAGGACCTCGCTGGCCAGCCGGGCCACCCGTGAGTGGTCACCGGCTACCGACCGGAACAACAAGGGGATGTCCTCGGCGGTGGCACCGCCCCGGAGCAACGACAGGCCGACTTTCCGCAGCGGAAGCTCCGTGCTGCGGACGAGGCCGACTATCTCCTGTCGTTCGATGGCGGCGCCTGTCTCGGCGAGCCCGACGTAGGCGCGAGCTCGCACGACGGGCTTGGCGGTGGAACGTGCGCACGCGACATAGACAACCGCTGGATCGCGTCCCATCTCCTGCCAGCGACGACGCGCCCACAACCGGGTGAGCACAGAGGAGTCGAGCAGAAGCCGCTCCACGTCGGCGGGGTCGAGCTGCGCAGCCGTCAGCTTCACCAATGCCAGGGTGCGGCTCTCGGCGGACCGGTCGCGAAGCAGCACCCTGGCGATGACATCAGGAGTCGCCGAGTCGGCAATGACCTCGATGAGCCGCTGGCGGACCACCTGGTCCCTCTCTCCGGGCAGCAGCACGACCGCGTCCGGCAACCCGAGCAGTCCAGAGTCGAAGCTGTGCTGGAAGGCAGCGCGCCGGAGGTCGTAGTCCGTGGACCTGCGGAAGCGGGCCCACACGTCCGCCTCGCCATGTTCGGTGACCAGTGCGTGCATGTACAGCGCCAAGACCTCGAAGCCCCGGCCGCGCTGCTCGATCCGACGCAGTAGCGGCACCACGTGGTCGGCGTGATCCAACGTCCGTCGTCGCAGCACCTCGCCCGCAGCCACCTCGCGGATCACTCGAACGTGGTCGTTGACTCGGACTGCCAGGGCACGATCGCTCAACGCGTCGAGGGAGATGACCAAGGACCGAACGGCGCGCTCACGCACGTATCCGTCGGGGTGCATGCTGGCCAGTACCGCGACGACGGGCAACGAACTCGCCAGAACCTCACTCGTCCACTCCTCCGACCTTCCCAGCGCCGGCCGTTCGTAGCGGAACTGGCGAGCATCGTGGTCGATCCGCAAGAACTCACGTGCGGTCACCGAGGTGAGCCAGGACGCGGTCTCGTCCAGAACAAGCCGGCCGCCCTGCACGGCCGCCACGGCACCCTCACTCAGTCGGCGACGGATCTCCAGCGGGGTCAGCATGCAGACGATTCTGACGGCTTCACGTCCAACGGTCATCCGAAATGAACCTGCGGCGCCCTTGCCAGGCCAGCCGAAGAACATCCTGTCCCACCGCTGATCGTGTGCCGAACGAAGACGCGCTCATGCCGCCGAGCGCGCTGGTGTCATCGAACGGCGGTTCAGGGTGATGTACGGATAGGGCTCCATAAGCCACCCGAGTGGCCGGGCTACGCCAACTCGTCCTCCAGACACCGGCACCCGTGATCGCGGACGCGCTCGACTTCCACGGCAAGCACGTCACCCGAGTCTGGGCCGACGCAGGTGGCGTCTGGAAGACCTACACCTCCGGCGATCACAGCCGGTGAGGTTCACCGTGGAATACCAACTACTCGATCATTGAAGCCTGCCAGTCTCAAGGGCCAACTCCTGCGGGGCGGGGGAAGCGGAGAACGCCCGCGTCTAACCGCAACCGAAACGAACCATCTGCCTCGGCCAGGTCCAGCCCCGCCGCAGACCCGTCATAGGATCCGGTCATGGCAAACCGTTCGTACCTGTACAGCACCGCCAACCGGCCGGAGTCCTATGAGGACCGGCCGGAGACGGTCTCCGGGTTGTCGGAATGGCCCTACGCCATCCCGTTCTCCTTCCTGGTGCTCCTGTCCGGCGATCCCCGGCTGTGCGCGTCCCTGATCGCCGACGGGTTCGACGGCGAGCCCCCGGAGAGCAGGACCACGCTGTACGCCATCAGCGGTGAGTTCGACGCCGGGTTCGCGCGGCTGACGAAGTTCGCCGCCGCCGTGCGCGCCGTGAGCGACGCCGAAGGCCTGCACGCCGCGCTCGCCGAGGCGGAACGGTTCCTCGACGCACACCGCGACCGGTACGTCCTGCTCGAGACCATCGAGCTCGACACCATGATCGAGAGCGGCGAGGACGAGCTGCGGGCACTCATCGAAGGCCACCTCGACCTGTGCCGAGCAGCAGGCGCGGCCATCGACGCGCTACCCGACGACGCGGCGGCGGCCGGGGCCGCGCTCGCCGCGGCGGCGGCCGAGCGGTCGGCGCCGCCGCTGGACGCGTTCCACGGACTCGTGCTGACCGACGACTTCGACAACACGCGCGACGACAGGACCGAGAACCCGATCGGCCTCAGCTGGTGGACCGACGTCCTCTACTTCGCGCTGTGGAACCGGGCGGAGTACGCGGCGAACCAGCCGAATCAGTAACCCGCGGCGGCCAGGACGGCCTCGGCGGGTGCCTCGTGCCCGGCCGGGGTGGGGTGGACGTCGGTGACCGTGCAGAAGTACGGCAGCGCGCACACCCGCGCCTGAGCCGCTTGGAAAGTGGTCGCTGCAGCTCAAGCTGCATATCGGTACTCGTTGATCACCCCACCGAGGATCCGCGTATGGATGGGTCGACGGCAGAGCTGTCAAGATCATGCGCCGCTCGGTGTGCTCTTGGACGTCTGGCGGTAGCTGGTCGCGGGCCTAATAGGCCAGTGCTCGTTGTAGTGCTTCTGATATGCCGCAAGTACTTGACGCGCATGGCCTTCTCCCATGATGAGGACGTGTTCGAGAACGCCAGCGCATACAGGCGTGCTCCGAGCACGGTGTCGACGTGGAAGAAGTCCGCAGCGACAATCCCTCGGCCCGCGCAGTCAGAAACTCCGATGCGGATCATCACCCACACCCTCCGGCTCGATGAGGCGGAACGCGGCTTCGAGATGTTCAAGAACGAGGAGGACGACTGCGAGAAGGTCGTTCTCAAACCCTGACAGGGCAAGGTTGTCCGGCCGCCGTGGCAAGCGCGGTGGCCGGACGCGGCGCCAGCACGTCACGCGTGCAGCGAAATGTCCTGGTGCGGCTCGATCGAGCGGACCGCGAGGTCCACTGTGGACGTATCGATCCACACTCACACGGACTCTGATCACCCTGCGGCGACAGAACCAGGATCGGAACCATCTGCGTGGGCGGTGCGCACTCTCGGACGTGTCACCGCCAAGTGGCGATGATCTTCCCGGACATCAGCCGTCCAGTCCGTCGAGCCCCCGCTGGAACCACTCGGGCGTGTTCTCCGGCGTGCGCGGGAACCGTTCCTGGTCCAGGGCGAACTGCTCGCGGGCGGGCGGTGCCGGGAACGGCGGCTGGTCGTTCCAGTTGTACTGGATGGTGAACCGGTCCGGCGGCTGCACGATCAGCCGGAACGAGTACCAGGCCCCGCCGTCCGGTGTGTACATGCCCTGCCGCAGCGCGGAGAGCATCGGCGCGAGCTCTCGCGGCGCCGGGAACCGTTGCGTGCTGCCGTCCTGCAACCTGGCGATCGCGCCGACGTTGACCTTCCTGCCCACCACCATGTAGTCCATGATGATCCGGTCCCAGCCGGAGGGCGCCTGCCCGAGCAGGGTCTTGGTCGCCTCGCCCACCAGGTGATGCTGCTCGTCTGGGGGCATCGGCGTGGGCGTTGTCATCCGGGGATGGTCCTCTCGTCGGTAGGTCGGGGCAGCACGTCGAGCCGTTCACGCAGCCAGCCCGGGACGTGCTCGTCCGCCCTCGGGAAGGTCGCGAGGTCGCGGGCGAAGATCCAGGACGGGATGTCCGGGAACCATTGTGGATCATCGTCGTAGTTGAACCGGACCTCGGGCTCGTTTTCCCCGGTGAGCACGAAACGCGCCGAGAACCACGTGCCGCGCTGCGGCACGTACATCTCCGAGCGCAGTTCGGCCAGGTCGGCTTCCGGCGCCCGGAGCGACATGTCCGGAGTGGAGCCGTCCACCATGGTGACCGCGAACTCGGTCTGCACCAGGGCGACCGTAGCCCAGACCGTGAACACGATCCGCCGCCAGCCGGGCGGAACCTCCCGCCGCAACGCTGCCAGCACGCGCGCGATCCGCTCGTCCTCACTCGCCATAGCGGGGCACACCTGACCAATCGCTGATTCCCAGGTTCTCCGGGACGTTGACGAACGTGCGCTGGAACACCCTCACCCTGGGCTCCCCCGTCTCGGGGTCGGTGTCGCGAACGTGCCAGCGCATGACCTCTTCCGGTGCCATGCCGTCACCCTCGCGCCGCAGCACCTCGACCTCGAGCAGCTCCACGTCGTGGCCGTCCTGCTTCGCGTGGGCCGCGATCTGCTCCTCCTGCAGCCGCCACGATTCGACACGCGTCCAGCCGTCGCGGTTGTTGCCGCTGTTGGAGGCCGCCATCTGGCCGTGCTGGTTGCCGTAGCCGCCGGGCGCGCCCGACTCCGTCGCCAGCAGGTGCCCGCCTGCCCACCTGACCTGGCTGTGGTCGGGGTGCGTGGCGTACGGCGCGCCGGTGCCGTCCTCCCGGCCGCGCCAGCCTTCGCGGGCGGCGCGGTTCTGCGCCGCCTGGTCCCGGTAGTTGTCGTCGGACGCACCGTACGACGGCTGACCGCTGGCCCGCACCGCCTGACCGCGCTCGTTGGTCTCGAAGTGCATGTGTCTGCTCGGGTCGCGCCAGTTCTCGACCCGGTACTGGCAGTTGGGCAGCACCTGGTTGAAATCCGGGTTGGTACCGGCCCTGGTGCCGTCCGGCGCGAGCTGGGCTCCCGGGCTCAGCTCCACCCACCTGATGGCGCCGGCGCTGTCGGTGTAGAAGGTCGTCCGCGCGGCCACCTCGCCGTTCGCCCCGAGGTACTCGACGGGAATGGCGGTGTCCGGGCGCAACCGCCCGTTCTCGAACAGTTCCGGGTGGCCGCGCAGCGCTCGGGGCACCTGGTAGCGCTCCGGCAGGTCCCGGTTGAGCGGCGGGAACAGCGCCCGCGCCGGCATCTCGGTGCGGATGGTCGGGGCCGGGGAGTCCGGCGGCCGGTTGTAGGGGTTGTCAGGCGGGGAGGCGTCCGGGGCGCCGAGACCCGGCCGGTCGTACTCGATGATCGGCCGGTGCAGGTCCGGATCGTCGGAGGAGACCTCGTAGTCGCCCCACTCCTCGTCCCAGTCCGTGTCGGCGTAGCGGTCCGGCCGGCCGTCGCCGTCCTGGTCCTCGTCGCCGGTGTCCCCGTCGCCGTCGCCCCGCGCACGTGCGCTGTCCGGGTCCGGCTGGTGCTTGTCGGAGTCCGGCGTGTCCGGTGTGAAGCCGTCTTCGCCGACGCGCGTCGACGTGCCGTCGGGCGAGTGCACGGACCACTCGCCGGTCGGTGGGATCCGGGGACGGGTGCCGCCGTCCGGGCCGACCTCGTAGTCGGACGAGAACACCCGCCCGCCCGAGTCGGTCCACGCCGGCCGGTTGGGCGCCATGACCTCGGTGCCCAGCGCCTGCGCCAGGCGCGGCGCGAAGCCGTTCGCGCTCGCGTCACACCCGATCAGGCGGATCGGGCGGCCGTCGTAGTCGCCGCCGCGGCGCAGGACCTCGGCGAACTGCTCCGGGGTGTAGCGCCGCCCGCCGATGTTGGCGTGACCGTCGGGGTCGATGTGCACGTCGACGGTGTACCGGCCGTCCGAGTCGGGCCGGACGCGCTGCGGCAGGTCGCCCATGTCCGCGTCGCCGCGGTGGTAGGAGACTCCTGCCGGAGTCGGCTCCGCGTGCCGCTGGTTGACCTCGTCCGGCGACAGCGGACCGGTGTCGCGCGGCGCACCCGGACCGCCGTCGGCGTCCTGGGACGCTCGCGGATCGTGCTGGTCGGGTCCGTTCTGCCCGCTGGTACCGGGGTGCCGGCCGTTGTCGGGGAGTCCGGCGTGTTGTGGCTGACCGCCGTGCGGTGGCGCGACCGGTCCACGTGCGACCGGTGACTGTGAACCGGCGTGATCCGGTCCGGCCGGACGCGGACCCGGCCCACTGGCCGGACCGTGGGTGCCGGGGTGCGAAGGCGGTCCGGGCCGGTGCGGCGGCTGCGAACCGGCCTGGTCCGGGCGGCCGGGCGCGTGATCGCGTGGGCCGGGACCGTGCGGCGTGTTCGGTGCCGGGCTCCCCGGTGTGCCGGTCCACCCGGGACGGGACCCTGCCGAGGGGGAACCGCCTGTGCCGCCTGGACTTCCGGGCTGCGCGCCGCCCAGCGGCATTCCGCCCGCGGGTGGGAGGCCCGCCGGGGAGTCGGTGCCGCGGTGGGTGGGTGCGGACTGGCCTCCGGCCGGCCTCACGTCGGCCGGACCGGAGTGGAACGCAGGCCCGGTCGACGTCTCGGCGCGGGCCGTCGCGGTGGTGTGGCTCGCGGGGCCGTTCGGCATGGCGTGCGGTGCACCACCTGGGCCGTTGCCGTTCGGGGCGGGGCCGGTGGGGTGCGGGGCGCTGCTGGCAGGAGAGTGCGGCAGCGGGCCCGCGGCGTGCGACGGTCCGCTGTTGCCCGGTCCGCTGTTGCCCGGTCCGCTGTTGCCCGGTCCGCTGTTGCCCGGTGCGCCGGGGTTGCCCGCGTTGCTGAAGTTCCCCGGCACGCCAGGGTTGCCTGGCCCACCAGCGTTGGCCGGACCACCGGGGATGCCGGACCCACCGGAGTTGCCAGGCACACCAGCGTTGCTCGGTCCACCGACATTGGCCGGTCCACCGGCGTTACCCGGTCCACCGGGATTGCCCGCGCCGCCGAAGTTCCCAGGCCCGCCGGCGTTGCCCGGCCCACCAGAGTTGCCCGTGCCGCTGAAGTTGGCCGGTCCACCTGGGCTGCCGGACGTTCCGGTGCCGCCCGGCCCACCGGACGCAGGAGACCCGCCGGGTGAAGCGTGCCCGCCCGGCGTGCCGCCACCGGCACCACCTGGCGCGGTCGAGGCGTGACCTCCCTGCCCGCTCGGGCTGGGACCACCTGACGAGGGCTGGCTGCTGGGCCCACCCTGGGGGCTGGGCCCGTGCGCTCCGCCCGGCGTCGGACCACCGAACCCGCTCGGACTCGTCGGCGCGAACCCGCCCGGCCGCGCACCGCCGCTCGACGGACCGCCGCTCGACGAGCTGCCACCGGACGGGACGCCGCTGGGAGCGCCGCCCATCGGCACCCCGCCGCCCCCGAACGGAGCGGGTCCGCCGGAGGTGGAGGAGCCGGGTTGGGACGGCGAGGACGGTGCGTGCGGGACGGGTGGAGCCGGCGGTGCGGCCGCCGCGGCACTGGTCTCGGAGTTGGTGGTGCTGCCCGGAGTGTTCGAGGGGCCCACGGGCGGCGCCGACGGGCCGCCGGACGGGCCACCGGGTCCGGCGGGAGGCCCGCCTCCGGGGCCGCCGGACGGTCCGGGAGGCGCTGCGGGCGGACCGCCAGGAGGCGGCGGGGCACCCGGCCCGTCACCGATGCCGGGTGCCGTCGGAGCGTCGTAGTGCGACGTCGCCCCGCCGATCCCGCCGGATACGCCGCCGGAGACGCCACTGCGCGCGAGGTCGCCCGCGGTGATGTCCTCGCCGGTCACCGCCGCGTTCGCCACGGTGGAGGCGACGCCCTCGACGCCGCCGCGGACGGCGCCTTCGACGACGTTGCCGCCCAGGCCGGTCGCTCTGGTCGGGACGAAGTCCATGCCGCCGCCGATCGCGCCGGAGATGGCCCCGGAGAGCGCGGCGCTGCCGGTCTTGTTCCAGTCCCAGCTGTGGCGGTCGCCCTTGGCGATCTGGATGCCCTGGATCGCCGCGTCGATGGCGACCTCGGTGAGCACCTCGCGCAGGATCGCGGTGATCAGCTTGCGGAAGATCATCTGCACGGTGATGCGGGTGGCCGCCTGGGCGATCGGGATGCCCGCCGTGGACGTGCCGAACGTGCCGAACGCCGCCGCGATCAACGCCGCGATCTCGATCGCGAGCATGATCAGCGCGGCGATGATGGCGTACTTGGCGTACTCCACCTCCAGCGCGGTGTTGTCACACGAGCCGGCCAGGCCGTCGCAGGACTCCTTCAGCTTCACCAGATAGGCGTCCGCGCCCTCGACGAACTTCTTCCAGTACTCCCCGAACGCGTCGGCGGCCTGGCCCTCCATGGCGCCGAACGACTTCGTCGCGGCGTTGCCGGCCTGCGTGATGACCTCGTCGATGTCGGCGGACGCGGCCCGCCACGCATCGCCGAGTGCTCTGAGCTTGTCCTCATCGCCCTCGGGCCAGCTCTCGCCGACCACGATGGGGAACAGCCAGGTGATCTCCGATGGAATGGTGATCGACATGGTTCCCGCTCAGCCCCCGATCGCGCCGAGGCCGCCACTGCTGGTCTCGTCGATGTCCTGATGCGTGTTGGCGGTCTCGTTCAGCGCGGTCTTGATCGCCTGGATCGCCTCGCTCAGCTGGCCGAACGCCTTGACGGTGCCCTCCGCGGCGGGCACGTAGTCCTGGGAGAACTGCCGGCCCGACTCGTCGCCACCCCAGCAGGCACCCTGCGCCGACAGCGCGCTGGACAGCGTGCCGCCCGCCTCGGAGAGCATCTCCGCCGCCACGCCGAACCCGCCGGCGCCCGCCCGGACCTGGTCGGGCTCGATCCGAAACGCGCCCGTCATCGCTGACCCGGACCCTTGAGCACACTGCCGAAGCCCTCGTCGTCATCAGGATCGTCCTGGCGGGGCGGCCTGCCCCGCTGCGGCGGCGCCTCGGCCGCGGGCGGACCCGCAGGCGGCGGCGGCCGCAGGAGGTCGACGAACGACGGCGCGCCCTCGACGAGCTCGGACAGGTCGGTCTGACCCTGCAACGGCGCGAGCACGCCCTCGACCTGCTCACGCGCCGACCGGGCCGCGGACTGCGCGGTCTCGATCACCGAACGCGCCAGCTTCTCCGGCGTCGACCGCTGAAACGCGGCAGGAGCGAACCGCAGGTCCGTCAGCACCCCGGCCGGGTTCACCTTGGCCTGCACCAGGCCGTCCGGCGAGGTCGCCTCCCCGGTCACCGCGGCCGCACGGGCCTGCGCCCCGGCGAACTCACTCGTGCGACGCCGCAGATCAGCCATCAAGTTGTCGACGTTCTCCCGCATGGCGGCGTTGCGCGCTTCCAGCTCAGCCTTACGCGCGGCAGCGTCACTCATGTGTCCCCTCCCCCTGAATGCCCGAAGGACACACACACGTCCCGGAAACACAGACGCCCAACTTAGCGAAGCGGGCCCGCTCGCCTCAGCCGTTTGGAGATGATGACCTCGTGGGGAGCGGGTCCTGCTGACAGCTCACCTCGACCGGACCGTGACGGTGTTCCCACCTGCCGCTCTGGACAGCCTGTGGGGGTGCCAAACATGGCTCAACATGCCTGACCTGCGGATCACGCTGCTACAGGCTCGTACTCGTTGATCAAGCCGCCAAGCACTCGCCGACGACGTACGGATCTACGTCCTCGCCCGCTGCCTGCGCCCAACCCCGCAAGGTGGCGTGGGTCAGGCGGTCGTGACGTCGTAGGTGTGGCCGGCGAGCCGCAGGCGATCGATCAGAGGCCGGCCCATGGCCGTCGCAGGTGTGAGCGAGCCGGACCGCTGCGGGAGGTCGTCGAGGGCCAGGCAGAGGGCGCTCTGCCCGAGCATGACGGCCGTGGCGGCGTAGCCGGGATCGCCCGGTCCGGCGACTGTGGCGCGGTAGCGGCGTCCCGAGCTGGTGGTGGCGTGCAGCACCGAACGGAACCAGCCCTTCGCACGAGCCTGTTCGCTGGGCCCGGTACCGGGCGCGGGCAGCACCCGGTCGAGCAGGCCGCGGACGGGCTTGACCGACATCGCGCCGACCAGCCCGGCCAGTCCACCGGTGATGCCGGCCGCCATGAGCGCTCCGGTGACGCCCGACCCGGCGCCCATTACCTCGCCGTAGCGCAGCTCCGGCCCGTAGGCCCACTCGAGCAGGGCGTTGCTGCGCCGCACGATGCGGGTGTTGAACGGGGCCATCACGAACGGCGCCTGCCACGTTCCGTCGGCGGCGCGGGAGGGCATCCCCGCGTCACGGGGCTGGGCGGGCGTCGGCTCTGCTGCGCGGTCGGGACTGAGCGCATGCGGATCGGCGGCGACGCGGCGCAGGCCGGGATTGCTCTCGTAGGCCTCGATCTGCGCCCGCAGTGAGTCGATCGTGCCGCCGCTGAAACCGCCGCGGACCGTGGCCACCAACCGCACGTCGGTGAGCGGACCCGCGCCGTCGGCCACGGCCCGCTCGTGCAGCAACAGCATGCCCAGGTCGGACGGGATCGAGTCGTAGCCGCAGGCGTGCACGATCCGGGCTCCGGACTCCAGGGCCAGCTCGTGCACGCCGTCGATCGCGGCGCGGACGAACAACACCTCGCCGGTCAGGTCCGCGTAGTGCGTGCCGGCCCGTGCGCACGCCTCGACGACCGGGAGCCCGTAACGCGCATACGGGCCGACGGTGGTGGCGAGCACTCGCGTCGACGCGGCCAGCGCCGCCAGCGCGACCGGGTCCTTCGAGTCGGCGACGACCAGCGGCCACTCCCGCGCCGCCGCAGGCAGCCCGGCCCTGGTGGCGGCGAGCTTGTCCGCGGACCGCCCGGCCAGCGCGATCCGTACACCCTCGGGGGCGTGCCGGGCCAGGTAGGCGGCGGTCAGTGCCCCAACGAACCCGGTGGCGCCGTAGACGACGACGTCGTGCTCACGATTCATGGCCGTCAGCATGCCCCCAGGCTCCGGCCACCGCGCCGGTCGGGTGGCCTGGGCGCGGTGTGGGAGAAACACGATCTTGTTCTCCTGTGGGGCGCCGAAACATGGCTCAACGTGCCCAACCCGCGGATCACGCTCATGCGGGTTCGTCCTAGTTGATCAAGCCGCCGAGTACTCGCCGACGACATGCGGATCTACAGCCTGGTTCTCCGGTCGGGTGATCGGGTTGTAGTGGGATACGGAGCGGTGCAGCAGTGACGTCAGGTGCCGCTGGTTGACGAACAGCAGCCGGTCGGTGAGCTCTCGTCTGACAGTGCCGACAAACCGTTCCGTGTGGCAGTTGGCCCGCGAACACCTCGGCGGGATCGTCACAACCCGCAGCGGCGTTGGTGCGCCCCAAGGTCGCCAAGTGGCCGCTCAACCGGGCTCTCGTGCTGATAGTGGCTGTGCAGGCAGCACCGGCCGGTGGAGGCGCGGCCGCTGCTGGTCGAGGCTGCCGAGTCGGTCTCCCAGCTCGGTGCGGCCGAACTGGAATGACGGGCGCGCGCCAACCTGCGCGCCGCCGGTGTCGCCCCGCCACCCGCGCCGGCGGACCTCGCGGAGCTGAGCGGGCAGCAGCAACGGGTGGCGCGCGTCCACAGCCTCATTCCGCTCCGACGGTCAGGCCACCACCGTCGAACACCAGACAGTCCAATGTAGACCATTCGCAAGTGGACACAGTAGTGGACATCTGGTCGACGGGTTTTTCCATCTGGGCAACGAAGTTGGTCCATTCAGACGTCTCCGCGCACACACGCCCTGGCTACCGTCGGCTTGACGTCACGTCCGGGGAGGCCGCGAATGCCAGTGCAAGCTGGACTCATCAGGAAGTACAACGGCAACAAGGTGGTCGTGGTGAAGACCGGGTTGAGCACCGACGGCGAGGATGCCGTGGTGGTGGCCCGGCTCACCCAGACGAAGCCGTCCGGCAACACCCCCAGCGTCAGGGCGAAGACCTACGTCACCGCGTACTGGGTCCTGATCGGCCAGGCGAAGACCATCAAGGTCGCGGAACTGGGCACCGCGTGGACCCCGCCGAACCGCCTGGAACCGGCTGACGTCAGGAGCATCCAGCAGGAGCTCGACAAGATCACCGGCTGACGTTCTGACGAAGCGAACCCGATCTCCAGGAAACGTCCACGGAATCCCCACCGGCATTGCGCGAGCGTGACCGGTGCAACGCGCACGACCGTGCGGCGACATCGTGGTGAGTGGTCCGCGCCGCTGAGAGCACGCGTATCGAGCCTGCATCGCCGGCGTGGCGTTCCGTCGCTCGCGCAGCTCTCCACGCATGAGCCACAGCATCGTCAGCACGACCGCGCCCAGGCCCGACGACCGGTTAGAACACGAGAACGTCTCCCGTCCGGCGCCGAGGTGCCGACAACGCGTTGCTCATCTGAGGCCTGCGGCGTCGAGGCAGTACCGCCAGAACCCGGCCACCTGGTCCGGTTCCTCCGCGGTGCCCGGCAGCACGTGCGCCGGGCGTTCGCGGCGGTCGTGCCAGAAGCGGCCGCCGGGGTGGCTCGTCGCGGCGAGCCACACGACGGTGTCCGCGCCCTCCTCGGAGGTGCGGAGGAACGTCCTGGTCAGCTTGTGGAATCCCGGCAACGAGCCGGCGACACCGGGTGTGTCCGCCCATCCTGGGTGCATGGCGTGCACGGCGATGCCGTCGGCGGCGTACCGCTCGGTCAGCAGCGGGGCGAGCACGACCTGCATCCGCTTCGTGCGGGCGTAGGCGGTCGCGCCCTTGTAGGCGCCCTCCCGGTACTCGGGGTCGTCGGCGCGCAGGCGCTGGGTGTACATGCCGCCGGACGAGACGAGCACGACCTGCGGGTTCGGCGAGGCCGCGAGGACCGGGCGCAGCAGGTCGGTCAGCAGCACCGGGCCGAGGACGTGGGTGGCGAACGTGAGCTCGTGGCCCTCCGCCGTGACCTGGCGTTCCTGCGGGAGCACTCCGGCGTTGTGCACCAGGACGTCCAGGCTCTCGATGTCCGCGGCGAACCGGCGGACGGACTCCGGGCTCGACACGTCGCACCGCCGGACCACGACGGTGGCACCAGGCACCGCGGCGAGGATCTCCGCTCGGGCCGCCTGGCCCTTGAGCTCGTCGCGCACGGCCAGCACCACCTCGGCGCCGAGGCGGCTCAGGCCCAGCGCCGTCGCCTTGCCGATGCCCGAACCGGCGCCGGTCACGACGGCTTTGCGGCCGTGCAACGCGCCGGGGTCCAGTTCGGACCAGGTCCTCTTGCGCAGCCAGTAGCCCCACTTCGAGTAGCCGGGGACGACGAGCCGGTCCGCCACAGTGTCGAGCACGCTCACCTCTGGTGTTCGTCAGCCGAAGCGCAACGGTTTCCTCGCGGGCTCCTCCAGCACACGTGACGCGAGCCACGCCAGGCCGTCCGCGGTGCCGGCGGGGGTGCCCGTGGGCTGGACGACGTGGCTGAGCACCGTCCGCGTCATGAGGTCGATCAGCACCTCGACCTGCTCGGCCGTCAGGCCCGGCCGGTAGGACTCGACCCGGGCCGCGAGCATCGCCTTGACCTCGACGAGCAGGGTCTCGGCCTGGGTGGTGAGCAGGGGCACCAGCTCGGTGTCCGCGCCGTGCGTCGCGGAGGCGATCGCGCGGACCAGCAGGTTGCCGCGCGCGAGTTCGAGGACGTCGCGCACGGCGTCGTGGATCGCCTCCACGAGGTCGTCGGCGTGGCGGTCGAAGGCGGCGCCGATGGCGTTGAGGAACCGGCCCAGCTCGTGCGCCAGCATCGCGTCGGCGAGGGAGTTCTTCGAGCCGACCTCGTTGTAGACGGTCTGCCTGCTGACACCGGCCTGCTCGGCGAGCCGCGTCATGGTGACCGCGGCCCAGCCGTCGCGGGCGGTCATCTCGATCGCCGCCTCGACGATCGGCTGCCGCCGGCCCGAGGCCGCTGCCGGAGATGTCCCGCCCATGCCCCGATCCTAAGCGGACGCCACTCGGCCCGGCGCCACGAAGTCGATCTTCTCGCGCACCCCGCAGTCCGGGCAGCACCACGAGTCGGGGATGGCCGCCCACGGCGTTCCGGCCGGGAAGCCCTCACGCGGGTCGCCCGTCCGCTCGTCGTAGATGTACCCGCAGCCGGGGCACATGCCGCCCGCGGTCGCGTCGCCGCGGCTGTCCGCGACGACCGTCTCCCCCGCGTCGGTGCCGCCGTAGCGGGCGAGCACCTCGGCACGCTTGCCGGGCTGGATGTTGGCTCGGCCGATGTCGCCGTCGAAGTGACCGCGCACCCGCGGGTCCATCACGCGCCGCCACAACGGCGGCACCAGGGCCAGCAGGATCATGCCCGCGTACCCGGTCGGCAGCACAGGTGACTCGGCGAAGTCGCGCAACGTCTGGTAGCGCCGGGTCGGGTTGGCGTGGTGGTCGCTGTGCCGCTGCAGGTGGTAGAGCAGGACGTTCGTGGCGATGTTGTTGGAGTTCCAGCTGTGGCTGGGATCCACCCGCTCGTAGCGGCGTCGCCCCGGTGCCCCGACCATCTGCCGCAGCATCCCGTAGTGCTCCATGTAGTTCACGACCTCGAGCAGCGAGAAGCCGATCACCGCCTGGATCAGCAGGTACGGCACGATGCCGGGACCGAGCCACACGATCATCGCCGCCCACAGCACCGCGGACATCAGCCACGCGTTGAGCACGTCGTTGCCCAGGCGGTACGGGTGCCGGTCGCGCCGCGCGTACCGCTTGCGCTCGAGCCGCCACGCCGACTTGACCGACCCGAAGACCGTGCGCGGCCAGAACCGGTAGAAGCTCTCCCCCACCCTGCTGCTCGCCGGGTCCTCCGGCGTCGCGACCCGCACGTGGTGGCCGCGGTTGTGCTCGATGTAGAAGTGGCCGTAGAAGCTCTGCGCCAGCGCGATCTTGGACAGCCAGCGCTCGTGGCTCTCCTTCTTGTGCCCCAGCTCGTGCGCGGTGTTGATGCCGATGCCGCCGATGCACCCGATCGACACCGCGAGCCCGATCTTGTCCACAACGGACAGGTCGCCGCGCGCGATCAGCCAGAACGCCACCACGAACCCGACGTACTGGATCGGCAGGAAGAGGTACGTGATCCACCGGTAGTAGCGGTCGTTCTCCAGCCGTTCGATGACGTCGTCGGGCGGGTTGCTGCGGTCGAGCCCGGCGAAGAGGTCGATCGCCGGGACGATCAGCAGCACCACGATCGGGCCGATCCAGAACCACACGCCCCAGCCCGTCGCCGCGTGCATCCCGATCGCCAGGAACGCCAGGGACGGCACGACCAGTCCCAGCAGCCACAGGTACCGCTTGCCGTCCGTCCACTGCTCGGTTGAGCCGACGGGCACCGTTGCCTTCGTGTCGCTCATGCCACGCTCCTCGGGAGGTTGACAGAACGGTAAGACACGTAAAGCTGATTTGACAAGAGAGGACTCTTTGTAAAGTGCGCTTCGCGATTCCACCCCGGCGGTGCACGGACCCAAGATCACCTGCATCATCTGGGCATGCGCAGCTCACTGTTCAACCACCAGGAACGGGCCGTAGAGCCGGGAAGCTTCCAACTGCAGAACGAACGCATGTTGAAGGTGGACCTCACCGGCAGCGGCGGGTTCTTCTTCGCCAAGCAGGGGTCGATGGTCGCCTACCAGGGCGACGTCGACTTCGCCTACGAGGGCGCCGGCGGCATCGGCAAGCTGTTCAAGAAGGCCTTCACCGGTGAGGGCATGTCGCTGATGAAGGTGTCGGGCAGCGGCGACGTGTTCCTCGCCCAGGACGCCGACGAGATCTTCGTGCTCTACCTGGAGAACGAGTCGGTCACCGTCAACGGCCGCAACGTGCTCGCGTTCGACAGCACGCTGCAGTGGGACATCAACCGCACCGAGGGCGCGTCGTTGCTCAGCGGCGGCCTGTTCAACACCACGTTCACGGGCACGGGCGCCCTGGCCGTCACCGCCTACGGCACGCCGGTCGTGCTGAACGTGGACGTGCCGACCTATGTCGACATGCAGTCCGCGGTGCTGTGGTCGACCTCGCTGCAGTCGTCGATCCGCAAGACGGCCAAGCTCGGCGCCATCATCGGCCGCGGCTCGGGCGAGGCGTACCAGCTCGCGTTGCAGGGCAACGGCATCGTCGTCGTGCAGGCCTCGGAAGGGCACCCGCTGCCGACCGCACAGTGACGCCGTGCGGACCCGTCCGGGCAGCCGCTGCCCGGACGGTCCTCCGTCCTCAGTGGACCAGCCGGTGGCGGCCCGCGGCCAGCACGCGCCGGACCTCGGCCGCCGTCTGCTCCGGGTCGAGTCCGCCGCTGTCGAGCACGTGACCCTCGAGGTCGCCGAGATCGGCGAACGCCGTGTGCAGGCCGGTGATCGCCTCGACGTCCTTCAGCTCCTCGTCGGCACGCTCCTGCGCCCGCCCCAGGGTGACGTCCAGGTTCGGCCTGAGCACGACGTACGACACCACGAGGTCGGGGGTGAGCGCGCGGAACGGTGGCAGGAACCACGGCCCCACGATGCCGTCGACCACGACGTCGTACCCGCCGCGCGCGAACGTGGCGGCCGTGCTGACGATGGCGTCGACGACGACCTCGTTCTGCCCGTGCGCCTCGGGCAGGAACGGCAGGACGAAACCCGTGCGGATCGAGCGGTAGAACCGGTCGGTCACGAGGTGCACCGTCGGGACGTCCGCGCCGGTCGCGAGAAGTCCCGCCACCGACGTCTTCCCCGCCGCGGGCGGTCCGGTCAGGATGATCACTTCGCCAGTCACGGCTGCGAAAGCTAGCGGCGGGCAGGCGGGACGACCAAGTCCTGATCTCCGCACTTGACCGGACGCCGGGAGGCACCGGGGTCGCCCGAGGAGCATGATCTTCCCGCCGGACCGATGAGTTCTCGCGACCGCCGCGGTCCACCTGACGACCAAGAGTGGAAGGAAGCTCCATGCCCCAGCTGGTGAAGGTCCAGAACTTCGTAGTGTCCCGGGACGGCTTCGGCGCCGGTGAGGACCAGACCCTCGACAGGCCGTTCGGCCACGCCGACCCCGGCACGATGTTCGCGTGGGCGGGTGCCACGGCGAGCTGGCCCAACCGCACCGACCCCGGCGGCACCCGCGGCCTCGACGACTACCTGACCCGCGACTTCGCGCACAACATCGGCGCGGAGATCATGGGCGCCAACAAGTTCAGCCCGCACCGCGGCCCCTGGGAGAACCACGACTGGCAGGGCTGGTGGGGCGGCGAGCCGCCGTTCCACACGCCGGTCTTCGTCCTGACCCACCACGAGCGGCCGTCGTTCACCCTGTCCGACACGACGTTCCACTTCGTGAACGCCGAGCCCGCGGACGTCCTGCGGCGCGCGAAGGAGGCCGCGCAGGGCAAGGACGTGCGGATCGGCGGCGGTGCCACCACGATCAGGGCGTTCCTCGACGCCGACCTGATCGACACGCTGCACGTCGCGGTGTCGCCGGTCGAGCTCGGGCACGGGGTGCCGTTGTGGAAGTCGCCCGACGAGCTGCTCGACCGGTTCCACGTCGACGTCGTGCCCAGTTCGAGCGGGGTGACGCACCACCTGTTCTGGCGGAAGTGACGACGCGGGCTAGAGCAGGTCGTCCCAGAACGGGATCGGCTTCGGGTGCCGCCACGGCCGTTCCGGGTCGCGGACGTAGAACTCGTGGGCGACGTAGTCGAGCAGGTCGAAGCCGTAGTAGATGACGTCCGTCTGGTACAGGGACAACACCGGGTTGCCGAAGGTGCCACGTCCCGCGGGCAGGCAGCGGTGCAGGAACACCGGGACCATCCGCGGCACGGACGCGAGGTGGTGCCTCGCCTGCTCGACGGCCTCGGCGTCACCGGACGGCCGCTCTCCCCAGCCCTCGTGCCAGTACTCGTTCTCCTCCACGTCGAACAGCACACCGCGGACGGGCCAGCCGGCCTGGTCCCGCAGGACACCGGGGTCGCCGCCGCGCCAGTCCGGCCAGCCGGGCCCGGCCGGCAGCACCTCGGCGAGCAGGGCGCGGTGGTCGTCGGCGAACTCGATCTCGCAGACCTCCTCCGCCGCGGCCAGCTCCGCGTCCGTCAGGCCGCGTTTCAGGGTCACGCCGTCGCGCACACCGGGCCGGATGAGGTGCCGCCGCAGGAAGTCCGCCGCCGCCGCGCCCAGCGCTGCCCCGTTGTCGAAGTTCACCGTTCCATGGTCATCGCCGTGGCGTGACCGCGCCACCGCGTTTCGAGCTCACCGCGCGCCCGTTCGAACCGTCCGGCTATCCGGGTGGTTTCCGAGCGCCCAACCAGGGACGGAGTTGGTTGGTCGTTGACAGACCCGGTGGGACCTCGACACGCTGCACCTCCCTGTGATCGAAAGGTGGCGCTTGTCATGAAACTCCGTTTCGTCTTACCGGTGCTGGCCCTGCTGTCCGGCATCGTGGTCACCGCGCCCGTCGCGGCGCAGGCGGACCCCTCGGCGGCGGACGCCTGCTACACGTGGGGCCGCACGCTCTCCCAGGGGGCGTCGGGCGAGGACGTGCGTCAGCTGCAGATCCGGGTGGCGGGCTACCCGGGCTACGGCGCGGTGCTCGGGCTGGACGGGCAGTTCGGGGCCGGCACGAAGGCGGCCGTGACGCGGTTCCAGCAGGCCTACGGGCTCGGTGCCGACGGCATCGCGGGGCCGGCGACGTTCGCGAAGATCTACGCGTTGCAGGACAACGACTGCACGCCGATCAACTTCACCTACGACGAGCTGAACAACTGCAACTCGGACTGGTCGGGCGGCAACGTGTCCGCGGCGACGGCGCGTGCCAACGCGTTGGTGTCCATGTGGAAGCTGCAGGCCATGCGCCACGCGATGGGTGACAGGCCGATCGACGTCAACGGCGGCTTCCGCAGCGTGTCGTGCAACAACGCCGTGGGCGGCGCGGCCGGTAGCCGTCACCTCTACGGCGACGCGGTCGACCTGGGCGCCGGTGCGCAGGGCTTCTGCGCGCTCGCGAAGCAGGCTCGCAACCACGGCTTCAACGAGATCCTCGGTCCGGGCTACACCGGCCACAACGACCACGTGCACGTCGCCCACAAGTCGTCGCGCTTCTGGTCGGCGCCGAGCTGCGGCGTGTCCTGACACGGCTGGGGGCCGCGCGGCGGCGCGGCCCCCGTTCTCCGTGCGCTGTCAGCGGGCGTCGAGCGGCATGACCCGGGACAGCACCGGCACCGTGGCGGCGGCCACGACGGTGTGCATCGCGATCAGGGCGAGCGAGTTCACCAGGGAGGCGCCTCCCGCGAGGATGCCCAGGTCCGGGATCCACGAGACCACGACCACCGCCGGCACCAGGACGCGCAGCACGCGCCGCGGGTCGCCGGCGAAGCGGCGCACGAGGTACCAGCCGAGCGTGCCGAGCGCGATGCCGATCACGGTCGCCGGCGCGTACTCCGCCACCGCGAGGCCCATGCGTTCGGTGCCGTCCGGGATGAACTTGCCCGCGACCAGCGCGATCAGCGCGTTGACCACGATCGAGATCACCGCGGCGCCCAGCAGGCCGACGACGACCTCCGCGGCGGTGGGCGCGAGAGCTCCGGTGCGAGCGGTGGTGTCGGCCATGAGCCCCGTCCTTCGATAGACTGATTTGCAAGCGGTCACTTGCATTCAACGTAGCCATCCGGCCTCACATATGCAAGTGTCCACTTGCATTGATGTCGAGGAGGGTGAGTGGCGAGCCGGGTGACCGACCAGGCGGTGTACGACGCGGCGCTGGAGGTGATCGCCGAGCAGGGGTACGAACGCGCGACCACCCGCGCGATCGCCGACGCCGCCGGGATCAACGAGGCGACGCTGTTCCGCCGGTTCGGCTCGAAGGAGAACCTGCTGCGGGAGGCCGTGCGCGGCAACTTCGCGGGGTTCTCGCTCGACCTCGACACACCCGGCGACGACGTGGCCGCCGACCTGCTCACGATCGTGGGCTACTACTCGTCGCTCTACGAGAGGCGCGGCGGCGTCGTGCTGACCCTCATGCGGGAGGCCAAGTTCAGCCCGGAGGTGGCCGCGGTGCTCGCCGCGCCCGAGTCACTGCTGGAGAAGGTCGACGCCGTCATCCTGCACCACCAGCGGCGCGGGGCCCTCGTCGTGGAACCGCCGCGGCACACGTTCTTCGCCCTCATCGGACCGTTGATGATGCGCGCCTTCGCCCGGCGGGTGGACCAGCGGGCCACCCAGGCGCCCGCCGACCCCGAGACCGTCGTGCGGCGGTTCCTCGAGGGACACCTAGAACGCTGACAGGATCTGGTGGTTCCACCACAGGTCGAGCTTGTCGAGGACGTCGACGTCCCCCGGCTTCTTCAGCGCGCCGATGGTGAGGGTCTTCGTGTCGACCCACCAGACCTGGGCGTTGCCGCCGTCGAGGAAGCACGTGGTGAACTCGCCGTCCAACGGCCCGGAGACGTCGCGGTAGTAGAGCGCGTAGTGGATGGGGTCGGACTTGGGCCGGCAGCCGCCGCGCTCGTCCATCCGCGGGATGCCCCGGCTCGTCACCAACGTCTTGAAGAACGCGTCCTGGGCCGCCCGGTCGGCGAACAGCCGGAACTCGGCCTCGGCCGGCGGCGGGAACCCGAGCCCGTCGGGCTTCGCGCCGGTGCAGCGGACCGCCGCCACCACGCCGTTGTCCGGGGCGGCGGGCGCACACGGCGGACCGGTGCGGAAGACGGCCGGGAGGGCACCGACCAGCTTGTCGTACTCCGGTGACCGGGTCGTGGTGGTGACCTTGGAGGCGGACGTGGAGGTCGTCGTCGTGGTGCTGGACGGGGTGGTGCCGGCGGTGGTGCCGGAGCCCTGGGTCTTCTCGCCGTTGCCGATGATCAGGATGGTGGCGACGATGCCCGCCACCAGCGCCACCACGCCTGCGGCGAGGGCGATCCGCTTGGCCGGGGACGGGGACTGGACGCGGGTCGGCGGGTACTGGTGGGGGCCGGTGGCCGGGTGGAAGGCCTGCTGGGGTCGCTGCTGGGGGAACTGCGCCGAGGCGGGTCGTGGCCGGCTTCCCGCGGGGGTGCCGGGTGGGAGCGGGCCGTTGTGGGTCTGGCCGGGCGGGGCGGTGGGCGGGAACTGGCCGCCTGGCGGAGTCGGCGGGCCGAACCGCGCCGCGGCCTGGCCGCCGGGTGGAGTGCCGAGGTGTGCCGCGGCCTGACCGCCGGGCGGGGTGCCGGGGTGCGCCGCTGCCTGACCGCCTGGCGGAGTGCCGGGGTGCGCCACCGCCTGGTTGCCACCGGGCGGGGTGCCGGGGTGCGCCACCGCCTGGTTGCCACCGGGCGGGGTGCCGGGAGGGGCCGCCGCCTGACCGCCACCGGACTGGGCGCCGGGGTGCGCAGCCGGTGAGGCCACGCCGCCAGGCGGAGTCGCGGGGTGGGCCGCGGGCGCGACCGCGCCGCCCAGCGGAGTCGTGGGCGAGGTCGCAGGCGGCGTCACGGGTGCGGCCAGCGCCTGAGCCGCCGCCCGGGCCAACGCCCCCGCCGTCGCGTACCGGTCGGCCGGGTCCTTCGCCATGCCCTTCGCGATGACCGCGTCCAGCGCCGCCGGTACCGCCGGGTTCAGCGGCGACGCCTTGGGCGGCTCCTCCTTCATGTGCGCCCAGATCTGGGCGGCGGTGCCGTCCGCGGTGAACGGGCGGCGCCCCGCCAGGCACGCGAACAGCACGCAGGCCAGGGCGTACACGTCGGCTCGGCCGTCGACCGGGCCGCTCTCGAAGCGTTCCGGAGCCATGTAGTCGAGGGTGCCGACCACGGAGCCGGAGGCGGTGAGGCTGGTGGCGGCCGGGGAGACGCTGCGGGCGATGCCGAAGTCCACCAGGTACACGAAGTCGCCGGAGGTCACGAGGACGTTCGACGGCTTCACGTCGCGGTGCACGAGGCCGTCGGCGTGGGCGGCGTCGAGGGCGCTCGCGACCTGGTCGACGATGGTGACGGCCCTCGACGGCTCGATGGTGCCCTCGCGGATCACGTCGGAGAGGTCGGCGCCCTCGACGAGTCGCATGTCGAGGTAGAGGCGGCCCTCGATCTCGCCGTAGGCGTGGATCGGGATGACGTGCGGCTCGCGCAGCCTGGCGACGATCTGCGCCTCGCGGCGGAAGCGGGCCCGGTAGTCCTCGTCGTCGTGGTAGCCGGGCGAGAGCCTTTTGAGCGCCACGAACCTGTCGTGCGCCGTGTCGTAGGCCCGGTGCACCTCGCCCATCCCGCCGCGCCCGAGTAGCTCCTCGATCCGGTACGGCCCGAACGTCTCTTCCGTCATCGTCCTCGTGTTTTCCGAGCGGCCTGTTCCCGTTCGAGTCGACGCACGCCGACCGTCGCGGGTTCCGCCGGGCAGCCTACGTCGGCAGTCGCTCGAAAGTGATCGACACGGTCAGGTCAGAGCCATCCGCCGTCCTCGGCGACCTTCACGGCCTCGGCGTCACGTCCCGGGAATGACGGACGTCATGGCCGTGATCAGCTCTTCGGGCGTCTCGACCTGCGGCAGGTGACCGGTGCGCGGGAGCAGCGTGAACGTCGCCGACGGGATCGCGGCCGCGTAAGCCTTGCCGTACGCGGGGTCCACGATCCGGTCGCTCTCGCCCCACAGCACGTGCACGGGGATCTTCACGTCGGCGAGCCTGCCGAGCAGCGTGGGGTCCGACATGGACGGTCCGGCGTACCCGACGAGCGCCTGCACGTCCGGGCTCGGCCCCGAACCGCTCGGCGGCACCGGGAGCTTCGAGGGGTCGTGGAACGAGAACGAGCGGATCTCGGCGACGCTCAGGCCGCGCACGTCGGTCATGGGATGGCCGTCGACCTCGACGCCGATTCCGTTGACGATCATCGCGGCGCTGACGCGGGGGCTCGCGCACAACGCGATCTCGGCCGCCAGCCAGCCGCCGAACGAGTTGCCGGCCACCACCACGTCCGCGAGGTCCAGCGAGTCCAGCATCTCGACGTAGTGCCGCGCGAGCTCGCGGACACCGGTCAGCCCGGCGGGCTTCGGGGTGCCGCCGAACCCGGGATGGACGGGCGCGAGCACCTGGGCGCCGGTGCGTTCGGCCAGCAGCTCGGCGAACGGGGTCATCGTGGCGGCACCGCCGCCACCGTGCAGCAGGAGGTGGGTTCGAGGAGTCATATAAGGAACCTTAAGTAAGGATGCTTATATAAGCAAGGTTGGTTAAGCTGCCCCTCGTGACCCACCGCCCCGCCGACGTCGCGCTCGCCGTGAAGCGCCTGCAACACCGCCACCACCGGGCGCTGAGTCAGGCACTGGCCCCGCTCGGGCTGTCCCTCGTGCAGTGGGACACCCTGCGCCACCTGCACCGGCAACCGGACGCGTCGCTGCACGACCTCGCGGTGCTGACGTTCCAGACCGACCAGTCCTTCGGCTCACTGGCGGTGCGCATGGCCGAACGCGGGCTCGTCGAACGGGTTCCGGGACCGGGCCGGGCGGTGCGCCATCGCCTCACCGAGGAGGGCGCCCGGCTGCGAGCCGAGGGACAGGCGCTGGCCGACCGGATCATCGAGTCGTCGTTCAGCGGGCTGTCGTCCGCGCAGCTCGACCAACTGGGCGACCTCCTGGAGGTCGCGCTCGGCAGCGACCTCTGACTTGGCTTGGCACTAGTCAGGGTCTATCGTGCTGACTATGTCCTCACATAGCCAGCATGCAGTCATCGTCGACGCCGTCCGCACGCCGCTGGCCAAGGGCAAGCCCGGCGGCGCGTACTCCGAGATCCACCCCGTCGACCTGCACAGCACCGTCCTCGCTGCTCTCGTCGAGCGCACCGGCCTCGACCCCGCCGCGGTCGACGACGTGATCAGCGGCGCCGTCGGGCAGGTCGGCGAGCAGTCGGGCAACACCGCCCGCTGGGCCGCGCTCGCCGCCGGCTTCCCCGAGTCGGTGCCCGGCGTCACGGTCGACCGGCAGTGCGGTTCCAGCCAGCAGGCGCTGCACTTCGCGGCGCAGGGCGTGATGGCCGGCGCCTACGACGTCGTGATCGCGTCCGGGGTCGAGTCGATGAGCCGGATCCCGATCGGGTCGCAGACCCTGGGCAAGGACTTCCTCGGGTCCGCGGTCGGCGCGCGCTACCCCGAGGGGCTGGTGCCGCAGGGCATCAGTGCCGAGCTCATCGCCCATCGCTGGAACCTCTCCCGCGCACAGCTCGACGAGTTCTCCGCCGAGTCGCACCAACGCGCCGCCACGGCGTGGAAGAACGGGTTCTTCGACTCCCAGATCGTGCACGTGAACGACCTCGCCACCGACGAGACGATCCGCCCGGACACCACGCCCGAGGCCCTGGCCGGGCTGCGGCCCGCGTTCCGCGCCGAGCACTGGGAGCAGCGGTTCCCGGAGCTCGACTGGCGCATCACCGCGGGCAACAGCTCACCGGTCAACGACGGCGCCGCGGCCGTGCTGGTGACGAGCGAGGAGGCCGCCGCACGTCTCGGGCTCACGCCGCGCGCCCGCGTCCACTCGTTCGCCGTCGCGGGCGACGACCCGCTGCTGATGCTCACCGGCATCATCCCGGCGACGCACAAGGTGCTCGCCCGCGCAGGGCTGAGCGTCCACGACATCGACGTCTTCGAGGTCAACGAGGCGTTCGCGCCCGTCGTGCTCGCGTGGCAGGCCGAGACCGGCGCCGACCTCGCCAAGGTCAACGTCAACGGCGGCGCCATCGCGATCGGCCACCCTCTCGGCGGCTCCGGCGCGCGCCTGATGACCACCCTGCTCGGCACCCTCGAGCAGACCGGCGGCCGCTACGGGCTGCAGGTCATGTGCGAGGCGGGCGGGCTCGCCAACGCGACCGTCGTCGAGAGGCTCTGACGCCTCACCGGTTGATCCGCACCGCCAGCCCCTCGGGCTCCAGCGAGGCGGAGCCGGACGGGGCGACCAGCACGCGGACCGGCTCGCCGGTCTCGGCGGACACGACCTGCAACGGAGCGCCGGCGGGCTGCAGGTACGCGTCACCCCACTGCATGAGCGCGACGACGACCGGGAGCAGCGCGCGCCCCTTCTCGGTGAGGACGTACTCGAACCGGGTGCGCGCGCCGGGCTCCTGGTACGGCCGCTTCTCCAGCAGGCCCGCCTCGACGAGCTCCTTGAGTCGCTTGGCCGCGACCGCCTCGGTGATCCCCACGCGCCGTACGAAGCCGTCGAACCGGGTCGTGCCGTAGAAGGCCTCGCGCAGCAGCAACATCGCCGACTTGGTGCCGACGACGTCCAGCGCCTTCGCGATCGAGCACCCCTCCGGCTGCCACTGGTCCAGCGCGGCCAGTGGCCCGTTCATCCGCATGGCCATGACGGGCAGCCTACCTCTGACTTGTGCCGAGCAAACCCAGCCCGCGTTGTGCATGGATCGGCCGCGAATGCTTGGCTTGCGAACGTGCCGAAGAGAAGTGTTTCCGTCACCACGACCGTCCCCGCCCCCGCCGAACGGATCTTCGACCTGCTCGCCGACCCGGCGAAGCATCCCCTGATCGACGGCTCCGGCTCCGTGCTCGCGCCGCGGCCGGACGCACCGGACCGGCTCACGCTCGGTGCCGCGTTCGGGATGGACATGAAGATCGGTCTGGCGTACAAGATCGAGAACACCGTCGTGGAGTTCGAGGAGAACCGGCTGATCGCCTGGCGCCACTTCAACGGCCACCGCTGGCGCTGGCAGCTCACGCCCCTCGGCGACGGCACCACCGAGGTGACCGAGACGTTCGACTGGTCGACGGCTCGTGTCCCGCTGCTGCTCGACCTCTCCCCCGTGCCGCGGCGCAACAAGGCCTCGATGCGACGGTCACTGGAGCGGCTGACCGCCCTGTTCGGCGCCGCCGCCTGACGGCAGGGCGCCGTCCAGGACGTGGGCGAGGATGGCGGCGGGATCGCCGGCCGGGGCGACCGACTGCCGCAGCGCCAGCCCGATGCCCAGCGCCCCGAGCATCACGACCAGCTGGGGCAGGGGTAGCGCGGGCGTGATCCCCAGCCGTTCGACGTGCTCGCCCAGGCACGCCACGACCTGGTCGTCGTGACGTGCCTGGAGGGCTGCGATCCGAGTGGCGATCTCGGGTTGCCGGGCCGTCGCGGCGAGGACCTCGGCGGCCGCCTTGGTCCACTTCCGCGCCTCGTCCGGCGCGCCGGCCAGGACCGCGATCAGCTCCTCGCGGCCGGCGGTCCCACCGAGCGCGGCCCGCAGGCCCTGGAGATGGAGGTCGGTGTCGGCTTCGACGATGGCCAGCCACAGGCCTTCCTTGCCGCCGAAGTGCTTGTAGACGGCGCCACGGGTGTAGCCGGCCTCGGCGGCGATCTCCTCGACCGTCGTCTTCAGGAAACCCTGCCGCAGGAACACCTCACGACCGGAGCCCAGCAGGTGCTCGTGCGTCTGCGCCTGCTGCTCCGCGCGCGTCAGCCGGGCCATTTCAGTGACACCGCGTTTCTGGAAACACCGTGTCACTGTACCGTCGGGCGCATGGGTCTCCTGGCTAGCGTGGCCGCGTTCCTCAGCGTGCCGCTCACCCTCGTGGCGTTCACCTGGTACGCCCTGCGGGCGCGCCGGACCGGCAGCGGCCAGTCGCTGATGGCGCCCTTCGAGGAGATCTGGGACCCCGTCTCACACCGGACGAACGTCGAGATCCAGGCCGAGGCCGAGCGCACGCCCGAGACGCCCTCGCCCGGAGACCCGCCGGTCCTGCGCCTCTGACCTACTCCCCCGACGCGCGTGGCGGGGTCACCGAGAGCCACTCCAGTTCGGCGGCCAGCACTCCCAGCTGAAAGCGCGACTGCACACCCAGCAACGACTGCAGGCGGGCGATGCGGCGGTTCAGCGTGCGCAGGCTGACGTCCAGCTCACGGGCGATCGCACGATCGGTCGCACCGGTGCGCATGAGCTGCAGCAGGTGCTGGGTGTCCGTCGTCGGTTCGTTGCGCGTCCACCCAACGGGGTGCGCGGCCACCACCGATGTCATGGGGGTCACAGTCATAAGGCGACGGTATGTCGGACTATTGGCGACTGTCAATCAAAAGTCCGCACATGGATGCCAAATGGCAGGCATCTTCAGGTTGAACGTCGCCGTTACTCGGCCTGGACGAGGGCGTGCGAAAGGCGCGCCGTGGCTGAGCCACGACGCGCCGAAGAACCGTCTCCAGTGGTGTGGCTCAGAACGTGGGCGGCACATCCGCAC